>JAEUOS010000179.1 GCA_016790695.1 Burkholderiales bacterium | reverse complement strand
CATGAAGAACGTGATGTGCGAGATGTTCGGCATCGAGTTGCCGATCTTCGCGTTTTCGCATTGCCGCGACGTCGTGGTCGAGGTGTCGAAGGCAGGCGGCATGGGCGTGCTCGGGATGGCGCGCATGAGCCCCGAGCGGGTGCGCGAGGAGCTGCGCTGGGTCGACGAGCACATCGAGGGTCGGCCCTACGGCATCGACGTGCTGATGCCGGCGAGCTACCAGGGCTTCGACGGCCGCAAGTTCGACGCCGACGCGCTGTTTCCGAAGCCGCAGCTCGACTTCGTGCGCAACCTGCTCGACGCCGCGGGCGTGCCGCCGCTGCCGCCGGAGGAGGCGCGCGAGATCGAGCGCGCGATGGTGGGCCAGCTCAACTTCACGCCCGAGGAGAGCGCGCAGATGCTCGAGATCGCGATGGAGCATCCGATCCGGCTGATCGTCAACGCGCTCGGCTCGCCGCCGCCGGACCTGGTGGCGCGCGCCCATGCGCGCGGCATCAAGGTCGCGGCGCTGGCCGGGCATCCGAAGCACGCGATCCGCCATCGCGACGCCGGCTGCGACTTCGTCATCGCCGTCGGCACCGAAGCGGGCGGCCACACGGGCAACGTCACCTCGATGGTGCTGTGGCCGCGCATCGTCGACGCGGTGGCGCCGCTGCCGGTGCTGGGCGGCGGCGGCGTCGGCCGCGGGCGCCAGGTCGCCGCCGCCCTCGCGCTCGGCTGCGAGGGCGTCTGGTGCGGCTCGGTCTGGCTGAAGACGGTGCAGAGCGAGGTGACGCCGGAGATCAAGGCGCGCCTGTTCGCCGCCGGCCCCGAGGACGCGGTGCTGACCCGCAGCGTCACCGGCAAGCCGTGCCGCACGCTGCGCTGCAGCTTCACCGACGCCTGGGACGCGCCGGGCGCGCCGCCGCCGCTGCCCGCGCCGCTGCAGGCGGTGCTGTGGTGGGGCCAGGGCCGCACCCGCGTCGAGCGCGCGCGCGTCGACGAATTCCTCACCTACCCGGTCGGACAGCTCGTCGGCGACATGACCGCGGAGACCACCGTCCGGCAGGTGGTCTACGAGATGATGGAGGAGTTCCTCGAGGCGCGTGCGCGGCTCGCGGCGGTGCTCGACTGAGCGCGCCGCGACGGCGCCGGCGCGCTCAGGGCACCAGCACCAGCGACCCGGTGGTGCCGCGCGCCTCGAGCAGGCGATGGGCGTCGGCGGCGCGCGCGAGCGGGAACGCCTGCTGCACGCGCGGCCGGATCGCGCCCGCGGTCACCATCGCGAAGAACGTCGTGGCGCAGGCGTCGAGCTCGGCCGGCGTTGCGGTGAATTCGCCGAGCCGGGTCCAGGTGAGGACGAGGCTCTTCTCGCGGAGCCGGTTCAGCGACACCGGCGGCACCTCGCCCGACGAATTGCCGAAGCAGACCATCCACCCGCGCGGCGCGAGGCACGCGAGCGAGCCGTCCCAGGTGGTGCGGCCGACCGAGTCGTAGACCGCGGCGACGCCGGCGCCGCCGGTCAGTTCGCGCACCCGCGCCGGCCAGTCGTCGCGACCCTGCACGAACACGTGCGCATAGCCGTTCTGTCGCGCGAGCTCGGCCTTCTCGGCCGAGCCGACGATGCCGACCGCCTGCGCGCCCAGCGCGCGGAACCATTGCCCGGCGATCGTGCCGACGCCGCCGGCGGCCGCATGGAACACCACCACCTCGCCGGGCGCGACGCGGTGCACGCGCCGGATCAGGTACTCGACCGTCATGCCCTTGAGCAGCGAGGCCGCCGCGACATCGTCGGGCACGCCGTCCGGGATCGCGACGCAGGCGTCGGCCGGGAAGTTGCGCGCCTCGCAGTACGCGCCGAGCGGGCGCGCCGCATAGCCGACGCGCGCGCCGACGGCGAAGCGGGTGACGCCGGCGCCGACGGCCTCGACCACGCCGATGCCTTCCATCCCGATCGTCGCCGGCCCGGTCAGCACGCGCGACTCGACGTAGTCGCCGCGGCGCGCGTGGATGTCGGTGTAGTTGACGCCGATCGCGGTGTGGCGGATGCGGATCTCGCCCGCGCGCGGCGGCGTTGCCGCCACCGTGTCGGCGACGAGTTCCTCGGGTCCGCCGTAGCGGTGGATGCGCATGGCCAGGGGCATGGTCGGTCTCGCGGTCTGTCGGGGCGGGGCGGGATCAGGCCGGCAGCTGCGGCTCGCCCACCGGCGGGTTGCACTTCGAGGGGATCAGGAGGCGCACCTCCTGGTCCTTGAGGAACGGCCGCACCTTCTTGAGGTAGGCCTGGAAGGCCGGGTCCTGGTACAGCAGGTCGCGCCGGCGCTGGCGGTCGGCCGCGTCGGCGTAGCCGAACATCATGACGATCTGGTTGATGTTGCCGATCTCGGTGCGGTAGATGCCGAGGAACTTGCCGAGGATGCGCACCTGCGGTTCCAGGCCCTCGTTCTCGAACAGTTCCATGAATGCCGCGACGGTGCCGGAGTGCAGGGTGTAGGCGCGATAGTCGATGACCACGTCGGGGCTCCGGGGGCGGCGGCGCCGGTCGCGCCGCCGCGGGTGGATGGTGCGGGCAAGTCTAGCGCAGGGCGCGCCGCCGGCGCGGCGCAGCGGGTATGATCCGCGCTGGCCGCCACGGCCGCTTCCCCATCCTCGGAGAATCCGCAATGAAGATCGCCCGCGGTCTGGTCCTCGTCGCCCTGCTCGCCGGCGCCGCCTGCGCCGCCGGCGCGGCCGTCGCCCAGGAGGTCTTTCCGTCGCGGCCGATCCGCATCGTCGTGCCGTTCGCGCCGGGCGGCATCACCGACATCCTCGCGCGCCTGCTCGGCAAGGCGCTGTCGGACGCGGTCGGCCAGCCGGTGGTGATCGAGAACAAGCCCGGCGGCGGCCAGGTCATCGGCACCGAACTGGTGGTGCGCTCCAAGCCCGACGGCTATACCATCCTGCTGGCGTCGGCGCCGATCGCGACCAATCCGGGCCTGTTTGCCAAGCTGCCCTACAACGCCCTCACCGACCTGGCACCGTTGATCAGCCTGACCGCGCAGGGCTTCGTGATCGCGGTGCACGAGAAGCAGCCGTACCGCACCCTCGGCGAGCTCGTCGCCGCGGCGAAGGCGCCGCCCGGTGTCGCCTATGCCTCGCCCGGCAACAGCACGCTGATGCACCTGGTGGGCCAGGTGATGAACGCGGAGTACCAGACCAGCTTCCAGCACATTCCCTACAAGGGCAGCGGCCCGGCCCTGCAGGACGTCATGGGCGGCCAGGTGCCGATGATCATCGACCCGGTGTCGACCTCGGTCGGGCCGATCCGCCAGGGGCGCCTGCGCGCGCTGGCGGTGACCCATCCGACCCGCCTGCGCGCGCTGCCGGACGTGCCCACGGTGCGCGAGATGGGCTTCGCCAAGGCCGAGGCGGTGGCCTTCGCCGGCTTCATGGTGCCGGCCGGCACGCCCGGTCCGTTGGTGGCGCGGCTCAACGCCGAGTTCAACCGTGCGCTCAACCTGCCGGAGGTGCGCGAGCGCCTGGTCGACCAGATGGGCAACACCCTGACCGGCGGCACGCCCGAGGAATTCGGCGCGATGCTCAAGGCCGAGACCGAGCGCTGGGTCCCGCTGATCCGGCGCCTCGGGCTGAAGGCGGACTGACGGCCCGCCGGCGCCGAGCCGCGGCGGCAGCGGCACGCCAATCAGCGTAGGATTAGCAGTTTCGCGTGCCGTCCGCCCGGCTATGGTGCCGTCGGCGGGCACGGCACCGGCGCCGTCCGCCCGCCTCGCGCGGCGCGGCCGGCGCCCCCCACCCTGGGAGTCCCGTTTTGCATCAGATCATGCAGTACCTCAAGGCAAGCGGCGAGCGTCTCGACGCGGAGATCGCGGACGAGACCGGGCTGCCGCTGGCCAACGTGAAATTGCAGCTGGCCGAACTGTCCGCGCGCGGCGAAGTCATCATGTGCCACTCGATCCAGTTCCGCGACGGCAAGCGCATCGAGGGCATGCGCTGCCGCCTGGCCGGCTACGTGCCGCCGGCGGCGCCCGGCCGCAAGTCCAAGCCCGCCTCGAAGGCGGCCTGACGCGTCAGCAATCTTCAGCCCGCGTGCCGCGGGCGCCGGAACGGGCGCGGCGGCACCAGGATCCAGGCGGCGGCGACCAGCGCGCCGAACGCCGTGTAGGCGAGGGCGAAGACCCACAGCGGCGCGTCGTAGTAGAGCAGCCGGCCGACCCAGTGGGCGACGAAGGCGCCCGCGTAGGTGCGCTCGCCAGCGGCCGCGCGCAGCGCCATCTCGAGGCTGGTCAGCGGGCAGACCCGGCCCAGCCATGCCTGGGCGGCAACCAGCGCGATGGCGGCCAGGTGGGCCGCGCGCAGCCACGGGTGGCGCACCCAGCCCCAGCCGCGCGCCGCGCCGACGGCGACCGCGAGCAGCATGCCGACGATGAACACCACCACGGCGGCGTGCGCGAGCAGGACCGCATCGGCGGCGAGGCGGGCCGGCACGCCGGACGGCAGCATCGTGCGGGCGTGTGCGGCGCGGTTCAGGCGCGCGGCGCGCCGGCCGGCCGCGCCGGCAGCGCGCGGCTGCCGAGCGCGGCGTCGGCGGCCGCGCGCGCATGCAGGCGCGTGGTGTCGTACACGGGCACGGCAGCGTCGCCGGGGCCGATCAGCAGGGTGATCTCGGTGCAGCCGAGGATCACGCCCTCGGCGCCGCGCGCGACCAGGCGCGCGATCGCCGCGGCGAAGGCGGCGCGCGAGGCGTCGCGGATCACCCCGGCGCACAGCTCGTCGTAGATCACGCGGTGCACCAGCGCGCGGTCGTCCTCCTCCGGCACCAGCACGGCCAGGCCGCGCGCCTCGAGGCGCGCGCGATAGAAGGCTTCCTCCATCGTGAAGCGGGTGCCGAGGAGGCCGACGCGCGCGGCGCCGGCGGCGCCGATCGCGTCCGCGGTCGGATCGGCGATGTGCAGCAGCGGCAGCGCGGCCGCCGCCTCGATCGCGCCCGCCACCTTGTGCATGGTGTTGGTCGCGAGCACCAGGAAATCGGCGCCGGCCGCCGCCAGGCCGCGCGCGGCTTCGCCGAGCAGGGCGCCGGCCGCGTCCCAGCGCGCGGCGCGCTGCAGCGCCTCGACCTCGTGGAAATCCAGGCTCGCCAGCACCAGGCGCGCCGAATGCAGGCCGCCCAAGCGCTCGCGCACCGTCTCGTTGATGATCCGGTAGTACGGCACGGTGGATTCCCAGCTCATGCCGCCGAGCAGCCCGATGGTCCTCATGGTCGCATCATGCGGCAGCCGGGGCGTCCGCCGCAAGCGCGAGCGAGAATTCGAGCACCGCGGGATCGTCGTCGTCGCGCCGCACCGCGAAGCCCAGGCGCGCCATCAGCCGGTGCATGTTGTGGTTGGTGCCGAGCACGCTGCCGACGATGCGTTCATAGCCGGTGGCGCGCGCGCAGTCGATCAGGCACCGCATCATCAGGCTCGCCAGGCCGCGGCCCTGCCAGTCGTCGGCGACGGTGACGGCGAACTCGCAGCTGACGCCGTCGCTCATCGGCGAGTAGCGCGCGACGCCGCGCATGACGCCGCCGTCGTCGAGCGCGATCAGCGCCATCTCGCGCTCGTAGTCGATCTGCGTCAGCCGCGCCAGCAGGCGCGGCGACAGGGTCTTGGTGGGATTGAAGAAGCGCATGTAGCGCGAGTGGTCGGACAGCGCCTCGACGAAGGCCAGTTCGATGGCCGCGTCCTCGGGCCGGATCGGCCGCAGCAGCACGGCGCCGCCGTCGGGCAGCGCCTCGCGACGCTCGAGCTCGCTCGGGTACGGGTGGATCGCCAGGTGCGCGTAGCGGCGCCGCGCGGCGCCCGCCGGCGCGACCGCGTCGGCATCGATGGCGGCGGCGTCGATCACGACGCGCGCATCGAGCGCGACGGCGCCGTTCTGGTCGACCGAGAGCGGATTGATGTCCATCTCGCGGATCCACGGGCACGCGCACACCATGTCGGAGACCCGCATCAGGACGTCGACGATGGCGTCGCGGTCGGCCGCCGGGATGTGGCGGTAGTGGCCGAGCAGGCGCGCGATGCGGGTGCGGTCGATCAGCTCGCCGGCGAGGCGCTCGTTGAGCGGCGGCAGGCCGATCGCGTTGTCGCGCAGCAGCTCGACGGCGACGCCGCCGGCGCCGAAGCTGATCACCTGGCCGAACACCGGGTCGGGCGCGACGCCGACCATCAGCTCGCGGCCGAAGCGCTTCTCGACCATCGGCTGCAGGGCCACGCCGTCGAGGCGCGCCTGCGGCCGCGCGCTCCGCACCCGCGCGACGAGCAGGTCGAACTCGCGCTGCAGTTCGACGTCGTCGCGCACGTTCAGCGTGACGCCCTGCACGTCGCTCTTGTGCGCGATGTCGGGCGAGACGATCTTCAGGGCCAGCGGATACCCGAGGCGCTGCGCCGCGGCCGCGGCGGCGGCGGCGTCCGCGACCACCTCGGTGGGCGGCACCGGAATGCCGAAGCAGGCGAGCAGCGCCTTCGACTCCGGCTCGGAGAGCAGGGCGGCGCCGCGCGCGGCGACGCCGCGTGCCAGCGCGCGCGCGGCGTCGAGGTCCGGCGGCTGCGGCGAGGCGTGCGGCGGCGGCGCCTCGAGCAGCAGCTCCTGCGCGTGGCGGTACTCGGCGAGCGCGGCGAACCCGATCACGCCCGACTCGGGCGACTGGAACGCCGGCATGCCGGCCGCCTCGACGGCGGCGCGGCCCTCGCGCACCTCGGCCTCGCCGAGCCAGGCGGTGAGCACGGGCTTGGCCGAGCGCTTCGCCAGCGGCAGGATCGCGTTGGCCGCGTCGATCGCGGTGGTCACGATCTGCGGGCAGAACAGCGTGAGCACGCCGTCGACGCCGGGATCGGCGAGCAGCGGGCCGAGCGCGTCGGCGAAGCGCTGCGGCGTGGCGTCGCCGATGATGTCGACCGGATCGCCGTGCGACCAGTGCGGCGGCAGCGCGGCGTCGAGCGCGGCGAGCGTCGCCGTCCCGAGGCGCGCGACCTCGACATGCCGCGCCGCGGCGCAGTCGGCCGCCATCACCCCGGGCCCGCCGCCGTTGGTGAGGAAGGCGAGCCGGTTGCCCGCGGGCAGGCGGCCGGCGGCGAGCAGGCGCGCCGCCGAGAACAGCTCCATGTAGGTCTCGGCGCGCACCACGCCGCAGCGCCGCAGTGCCGCCGCGAACACCGCGTCATTGCCGACCAGCGCGCCGGTATGGCTCATCGCCGCGCGCGAGCCGGCGCGGTGGCGGCCGACCTTCTGCACCACGATCGGCTTGCTGCGCGAGGCCGCGCGCAGGCCGCCGATGAACGCGCGCGCGTCGTGGATGCCTTCGACGTACAAGAGGATGCTGTGGGTGGCCTCGTCGAACAGCAGGTAGTCGAGGATCTCGCCGAAGTCGAGGTCGGTGCCGGCGCCCATCGACACCACGCTCGAGAAGCCGATGCCCGCGGCATGCGCCCAGTCGGTCAGCGCGGCGCACACCGCGCCGGACTGTGCGACCAGCGCGATGTGCCCGGCGATCGCGCCGTGGCGCGCGAAGGTGGCGTTGAGGCCGATCGACGGCCGCATCAGGCCCAGGCAGTTCGGCCCGATCATGCGGATGCGGTGCGCGCGTGCGGTCGCCGCGACCTCCGCCTCGAGCGCGCGACCGGCGGCACCGGCCTCGCCGAAGCCGGCCGTGAGTACCAGCGCGTGGTGGATGCCGGCGCGGGCGGCGTCGCGCAGCACGCCGGCGACCGCCGGCGCCGGGGTGACGACGACCGCGAGGTCGACCGGCTGCGGCAGCGCGGCCAGCGCCGGATAGCAGGGCGCGCCCGCGATTTCCGTGTACTTCGGGTTTACCGCGTGCACCGGCCCGCAGAAGCCGCCGTCGCGCAGGTTGCGGTAGACGGCGGCGGCGAGCGAGTCGGCGCGCTGGCCGGCGCCGACCACGGCCAGGCTGGCGGGCGCGAACAGGGGCTCGAGATAGTGATTGGGAGGCATGGCGAGGGGCGGGACCGGTTGGGCGCGAAGACCACGATGCATCAATGGTCTTGGCGCGCCACTATGGTCCAGGAAGGCGCGTCGCCGTTGACGTGGGTCAAATGCTACCCCGCATTGATCTCTAGAGTGTGACGGTGCGCCCGCCCGTGGCGCATGGCGGGGCTCGGCCGTCAGGCCGTCTGCGGGCGCCGCCGCTCCGAAGTTCACCCGGTCGTGCTGACCGGAAAGGTCTGGACGATGCTGGGCTGGGGGTTCGGTCGTGCTGGGTTCGGTCGCGGTCGCCGCGTCGCCGCGGCGGCCGGCCGCGCGGCGCAGCCGGAGCGCTGCTTTCACTGCGGGTTGCCGCTGCCAGCGCCGGTTCCCGCGTGGCTCGAGTTCGCCGGCGCGCCGCGCCCGATGTGCTGCGCGAGCTGCCTCGCGGCCGCGCAGCTGATCATCGACGCCGGCCACGCGGCCTACTACGCCGCGCGCCTCGCCGACGCGGACGCCGCGCCCGCCGCCGGAGACGGTGGTGTCTGAGCCGGCCGCGACGGTGGCGCCGGACGGCGCGTGCGCGCCCGCGGCGCCGACCCCGGCGACCGAGGTGGTGCTCGCCGTCGAGGGCATCCACTGCGCGAGCTGCGTGCAACTCATCGAGATGCAGGTCGCTGCCGTGCCGGGCGTGGCCGCGGTCGACGTCGGCCTCGCGAGCCATCGCGCGCGCGTGCGCTTCGACCCGGCGCGCGCGGACCTGGCCGGCATCACCGCGGCGATCGCGCGGGTCGGCTACCGGGCCTGGCCGGTGCTGGCCGCGGGCGCATCGCGGGAGCGCGCGCGCGCGCGCCGCATGGCCCTGTGGCGCCTGTTCGTGGCGGGCTTCTCGATGATGCAGGTGATGATGTACGCGACACCGGCGTACCTCGCGATCGAGGGCGAGATGGAGGCCGACATCGCCAAGCTGCTCAACATCGCCAGCTTCGTGCTCACCGTGCCGGTGATCTTCTACTCGGCGGCGCCGCTCTTCGCCAATGCCTGGCGCGACCTGCGCCTGCGGCGCGTCGGCATGGACGTGCCGGCATCGCTCGGCCTGCTCGTCACCTTCCTTGCCAGCGCATGGAACACCTTCGTCGACAGCGGCCCGGTGTACTACGACTCGGTCGCGATGTTCGTGTTCTTTCTCCTCGGTGCGCGCCACCTCGAGCAGGCGGCGCGCGAACGCTCCGGCGCCGCGGTCGAGGAACTCGCGCGGCTGCAGCCGGCGCGCGCGAATCTCCTGCCCGACTGGCCGCGGTCGATGCGCGCGCACGAGGTGGCCGCCGCCGACCTCGCGCCGGGCGATCGCGTGCTGGTGCGCGCGGGCGAGGCGGTGCCGGCCGACGGCCGGGTGTGCGAGGGCCGCAGCCTCAACGACGAGGCGCTGATCAGCGGTGAGAGCCGCCCGGCGGCGAAGGCCCCGGGCAGCGCGGTCACCGGCGGCGCGGTCAATCTGGTGGCGCCGCTGGTGGTCGAGGTCGGCGCGGCGGCGGCGGACTCGCGCCTGGCGCAAGTGGTGCGGCTGGTCGATGCCGCGGCCAATGCCAAGCCGCACTGGACCCTGGTGGCGGATCGCTATGCGGCGCGCTTCCTGTGGGCCATCCTGGCGCTGGCGCTGGCGGCTGCGGCCGGCTGGAGCCTGGCCGACCCGGCGCGCGCCTTGCCGGCGGCGGTGGCGATCCTGATCGTCACCTGTCCGTGCGCGCTGTCGCTGGCGGCGCCGCTCGCGTTCTCCGCGGCGATCGGCAACCTCGCCACGCGCGGCATGCTGACGGTGCGCGGCCATGCGCTCGAGGCACTCGCGGGCGCGACCCACATGGTCTTCGACAAGACCGGGACCCTCACCACCGGGCGCATGCGCGTTGCAGGCGTCGACTGCGCGCCCGGGGCGGGCGAGGCCTACCTGCTGGCGCTGGCGGCGCGCCTGGAGAGCGTGGCCGTGCATCCGGTGGCGCAGGCGATCGCGATGGCGGCCGCGCCGCATGCGCAACTCGCCCAGCACCACGCGATCGCGCAGGCGCGCGAGGTGCCCGGTGCCGGCGTCGAGGCGCATGTCGACGGCGTGCCGTACCGCGTCGGCAGCCCGGCCTTCGTCGCGCAGCTTGCCGGGCCGGCGCCGGCGGCACTGCTGCGGCACGGCGGCTCGCGCACGCTCGCCGCGGTCGGCAGCGCGGCCGGCTGGCTCGGCGTGATCGGCCTCGAGGACGGCGTGCGCCCCGGCGCGCGCGCGCTGGTCGCCGCGCTCGACGCTGCCGGCGTCGCCGTGAGCCTGGCGTCGGGCGACCGCGCGCCCGCGGTGGCGGCCGCCGCGCAGACGCTCGGCGTCGAACAGGCGCAGGCGGGCATGTCGCCCGACGCGAAGCGCGCCTACGTCGCCTCGCTGCAGGCGGCCGGTGCGTCGGTCGCGATGGTCGGCGACGGGGTCAACGACGCCCCGGTGCTCGCGCTGGCCCAGGTATCGATCGCGATCGGCAGCGGCGCGCCGCTCGCGCAGACGCGCGCGGACATGGTGCTGATGTCGGGCGCGCCGGCGGACCTCGCGCATGCCGTCGACACCGCGCGCCGGACGGTGCGGGTGGTGCGCCAGAACATCGCGTGGGCGGCGCTGTACAACCTGATCGCGATCCCGCTGGCGGCCAGCGGCGCGATGACGCCGTGGATGGCGGGGCTCGGCATGGCCGCGAGTTCACTGATCGTCGTCGCCAATTCGCTGCGCCTGATGCCATCGCGCCGCGCGCGCGGCCCCGCGGCGGCGGCGCCGTCGGCTGCGCTTCCCGCCGCCGCCTGAGCACGGAGCCGCGCAATGGACATCCTGTACCTGCTCGTGCCTCTGTCGGTGGTTCTGGTGCTCCTGATTGGTGCACTTTTCTGGTGGTCATTGTCCAGCGGCCAGTTCGACGATGTCGAGGAGGCCGGCCGCAGGATCCTCGAGGACGACGATTGAGGGCAATCCCGCAGCGGGTTTGACGAGGATCAAATGTTGCTTTGCGTCAATCCATAAAGTCGCGTAGTCCGAACAATCAGGGGGCACGAATGTCACAGGAAACCTACAACTACCGGGTCGTCCGTCAGTTCGCGGTCATGACGGTGATCTGGGGGATCGTCGGCATGCTGGTCGGCGTGATCATCGCCGCCCAACTGGCGTTCCCGGCGCTCAACCTCGACATTCCGTGGCTGACCTACGGACGCCTGCGGCCGCTCCACACCAACGCCGTGATCTTCGCCTTCGGCGGCTCGGCGCTGTTCGCGACGTCCTATTACGTGGTGCAGCGCACCTGCCACACCCCGCTGTTCGCGCCGGCGCTGGCCGGCTTCACGTTCTGGGGCTGGCAGCTGGTGATCGTTCTGGCCGCGGTGACGCTGCCGCTCGGCATCACCTCGGGCAAGGAGTACGCCGAGCTCGAGTGGCCGATCGACCTGCTGATCGCCGTGGTGTGGGTGTCCTACGCGGTCGTGTTCTTCGGCACGCTCGTCAAGCGCCGCGTCTCGCACATCTACGTGGCGAACTGGTTCTTCGGCGCCTTCATCCTCACCGTCGCGCTGCTGCACATCGTCAACAGCGCCGCCGTGCCGGTCACGTTCTGGAAGTCGTACTCGGCCTACGCGGGCGTGCAGGACGCCATGGTGCAATGGTGGTACGGCCACAACGCGGTGGGCTTCTTCCTCACCGCCGGCTTCCTGGGGATGATGTACTACTTCATCCCGAAGCAGGCCGAGCGCCCGGTGTATTCGTACCGGCTGTCGATCGTGCACTTCTGGGCGCTGATCTTCACCTACATGTGGGCGGGCCCGCACCACCTGCACTACACCGCGCTGCCGGACTGGGCGCAGTCGATCGGCATGCTGTTCTCGCTGGTGCTGCTGGCGCCGTCCTGGGGCGGCATGATCAACGGCATCATGACCCTGTCGGGCG
This sequence comes from Burkholderiales bacterium, assembly GCA_016790695.1. Lineage (GTDB taxonomy): Bacteria > Pseudomonadota > Gammaproteobacteria > Burkholderiales > JAEUOS01 > JAEUOS01. The sequence continues at coordinate 89,585 of JAEUOS010000179.1, read as the reverse complement.
CCTGGCACAAGCTGCGCTCCGACCCGATCCTCAAGTTCCTGATCGTCTCGCTGTCGTTCTACGGCATGAGCACGTTCGAGGGTCCGATGATGTCGATCAAGACCGTCAACGCGCTCTCGCACTACACCGACTGGACGGTCGGCCACGTGCACTCGGGCGCCCTCGGCTGGGTCGGCCTGGTGTCGATGGGGTCGATCTACTTCCTGGTGCCGAAGGTCTACGGGCTCAAGCAGATGTATTCGACGCGCCTGATCGAGCTGCACTTCTGGATCGCCACCGTCGGCATCGTGCTCTACATCGCCGCGATGTGGATCGCCGGGGTGATGCAGGGCCTGATGTGGCGCGCGGTCAACGCCGACGGCACGCTCACCTACACCTTCGTCGAGAGCGTCAAGGCGACCTATCCCTACTACATGATCCGCCTGCTCGGGGGCACGCTGTACCTGGGCGGCATGTTCGTGATGCTCTACAACGTCATGAAGACGATCGGCCAGGGCAACGCCGTCGACGCGCCGGTGGTCAAGCCCGCCGCCAGCCCGGCGTTCGCGCACGCCTGAGGCGCCCCGACTCCGACAAGGTGAACACGACATGAAAATCAATCATCAAACCATCGAGCAGAACGTCGGCCTCATGATCCTGCTGGTCGTCCTCACGGTGAGCGTGGGCGGACTGGTGGAGATCGTGCCGCTCTTCTTCCAGAAATCGACCACCGAGCCGGTCGCGGGCCTCAAGCCCTACGACGCGCTGCAACTGGTCGGCCGCGACGTCTACATCCGCGAGGGCTGCTACAACTGCCACTCGCAGATGGTGCGGCCGTTCCGGGCCGAAACCGAGCGCTACGGGCACTACTCGGTTGCCGGCGAGTTCGTCTACGACCATCCGTTCCAGTGGGGCAGCAAGCGCACCGGGCCCGACCTCGCGCGCGTCGGCGGCCGCTACAGCGACGAATGGCATCGCGTGCACCTGAACAATCCGCGCGACGTGGTGCCGGAGTCGAACATGCCGAACTACCCGTGGCTGGCGAAGAACGGCGTCGACGGCAAGAGCGTCGCGCCGCGCATGAAGGCGCTGGCGCTGCTGGGCGTGCCCTACAGCGAGGCCGACATCGCCGGCGCCGAGAAGGCGGTGGCCGGCAAGACCGAGATGGACGCGCTGATCGCGTACCTGCAGGTGCTCGGCACCGCGGTCAAGCCTGGCGGCCCGGCGCAGGCGCCGGCCAAGGCGGCGGCGCCGGCCGCCGCAACGACCGTGGGCGCGCTCGCCGCGCCGGCGGCGCGCTAGAGGAGGCAGCGATGGACCTGAACACCCTGCGCATCATCGTGACGGTGACCAGCTTCCTGGTCTTTCTCGGCATCATCGCGTGGGCGATCGCGCCCGCCAATCGCGCCTCGTTCGAGCGCGCGTCGATGATCCCGCTCAATGACGACGATACGGATTCCCTGCCCGGAAAGGGGGCGCGCCATGGCTGATTTCACCAGCGGTTTCTGGAGCATCTACATCTCGGCGGCGACGATCATCGCGCTGGTCCTGTGCCTGATCCTCCTGGTGTTCACCTCGAGCAAGGTGGTGCCGAAGGATCCGAGCGGCCAGACCGAGACGACGGGGCACACCTGGGACGAGACGCTGGGCGAATACAACAACCCGCTGCCGCGCTGGTGGATGTGGCTGTTCTACCTGACGGTGTTCTTCTCGCTCGCCTACCTCTACCTGTATCCGGGCCTGGGCAGCTTCGCCGGCAGCCTCGCGTGGAGTTCGACCGGGCAGTACGCGCAGGAGATGAAGAAGGCCGACGCGGAGTTCGGCCCGCTGTTCGCCCAGTACCTCGCGAAGGACGTCAGGACGGTCTCCGCCGATCCCCAGGCGAAGGAGATCGGCGCACGCCTGTACCTCAACTACTGCGCGCAGTGCCACGGTTCGGACGCGCGCGGCAGCAAGGGCTTCCCCAACCTCACCGACAGCGACTGGCTCTGGGGCGGCACGCCGGAGGCGATCAAGGCGTCGATCCTGGAGGGTCGCAACGGGGTGATGCCGCCGATGGGCGCGGCGCTCGGCGGCGACGCCGACGTGCGCAACGTCGCCAACTACGTGCTGTCGCTCTCGGGCTCGGCGCACGACTCGCTGGGCGCGCAGCAGGGCAAGGCCAAGTTCGGCGTCTGTGCCGCCTGCCACGGTGCCGACGGCAAGGGCAACCCGGCGCTGGGGGCACCCAACCTCGCCGACAAGGTCTGGCTGTATGGCGGCGGCATCGAGAACGTGGTGGAGGCGATCAACAAGGGCCGCAACAACGTGATGCCTGCGCACAAGGCGTTCCTCGGCGAAGCCAAGGTACACCTGCTCACCGCCTATGTCTACGGCCTGGGCGGCGGGCAGGCGGATGCCGCGCCTGCTGCGGCGCCCGCCGCAGCCTCCGCAGCTCCGGCGGCAGCACCGGCCGCAGCACCGGCCGCGGCGCCCGGCAAGTGAGCGCGGCGAACCGGGCGTCGTGACGTGAGGATGCGCGTGCGCGTCGGCGCGCCGGCCGGCGTCGGCTCGGGCTGCGATCCCTGCCGGGGACGCGCGGCCGGCGCGCGGCGCGCTTCGCCTCCTGACTCGCCACCCGGCTCGCCCTTCGCGTCATGAGAGACCCCAATCCGGCACCGGAGGCCGCGGCCGCCCAGCCGATCAACCTGTCCGGCGAGGTCGAGCAGGCACTCTACGAGGTCCGCAAGAAGATCTACCCGCGCGCGGTCCACGGCTGGTTCGCGGGATGGCGCTGGGCGCTGGTCTGGTTCACCCAGGTCCTGTTCTACGGCACGGCGTGGGTCACGTGGAACGGTCGCCAGGCGGTGCTGTTCGATCTCGCGGCGCGCAAGTTCTACATCTTCGGTCTGGTGCTGTGGCCGCAGGATTTCATCTTCCTGACGCTGCTGCTCATCATCAGCGCGCTGTCGCTGTTCCTCTTCACCACCATCGCCGGCCGCCTGTGGTGCGGCTATGCCTGCCCGCAGACCGTCTACACCGAGATCTTCCTGTGGATCGAGCGCAGGATCGAGGGGGACCGCACCGCGCGCATGCGCCTGGACAAGAGCGCGCTCGGCCCGGAGAAGGTCGCGCGCAAGGCCGCGAAGCACGCGGCCTGGGTGGCGTTCGCGCTGTGGACCGGATTCACCTTCGTCGGCTACTTCACGCCGATCCGCACGCTGGCCGCGGAGGTCGCGACCTGGACCCTCGGTCCGTGGGAGACGTTCTGGATCTTCTTCTACGGTTTCGCCACCTACGGCAACGCCGGCTGGATGCGCGAGCAGGTGTGCAAGTACATGTGCCCGTACGCGCGCTTCCAGAGCTCGATGTTCGATCGGGACACGATGATCATCACCTACGACCGCGAGCGGGGCGACCCGCGCGGCTCGCGCGGGCGCAAGGTCGACCCGAAGGCGGCGGGACTCGGGGACTGCGTCGACTGCGGCATCTGCGTGCAGGTCTGCCCGACCGGCATCGACATCCGCAACGGGCTGCAGTACGAATGCATCGGCTGCGCCGCCTGCGTCGACGGCTGCAACCAGGTGATGGACAAGATGGGCTATCCGCGCGGCCTGATCCGCTACTCGACCGAGAATGCGCTCAAGGGGCACTGGAGCGCGGGAGAGATCTGGCGCCATGTGCTGCGCCCGCGAACGATGATCTACGGGGCGCTGCTCGGCGCCATCGTGCTGGGCTTCTTCGTCGCGCTGTTCCTGCGCACGCCCCTGAAGGTCGACGTGATCCGCGACCGCGGCGCGCTCGGCCGCGTGGTCGAGGACGGGGTGGTGGAGAACGTCTACCGGCTGCAGATCATGAACACCCAGGAGCAGTTCCACCGCTACCGGATCGCGGTACGCGGCATCGACACCATCGAAGTCGCCTCGGAGGCGGTCGCCGAGGTGCCGGGCGCGACCACCAAGACCGTGCCGGTCCGCGTGCGTGTGCAGCCCGGGCGCGGCAATCCGGGGTCGAACAAGATCGAGTTCGAGGTGCGCGCGATGAACGATGCGGGGATCCAGGTGCGCGAGAAGGCCGTCTTCCTGGTTCCGCGCTGACCGCTACTGACGAGAGGACACACGCGATGCAGACCATTCCGCAACTCAAGCCGGCCGCCGTGCCCTGGTACCGCGAGCCGTGGCCATGGCTGCTGATGTCGGGGCCGGCGGCGGTGATCGTCGCCGGCGTCTACACGACGATGCTGGCGTTCCAGTCGAGCGACGGTCTGGTCGCCGACGACTACTACAAGCAGGGGCTGGCGATCAACCGCACGCTGGGCCGCGAGGAGCGCGCGCGTGCGCTCGGCCTGGGGGCGGTGGCCCGGCTCGACGCGGACGGGCGCATCGAACTCGACCTGCAGGGCGCGCAGCATCCGCCGCAGCTGATGCTGCGCCTGACGCACCCGACACGCGCCGGCATGGATCAGCGGGTCGGGCTGGCGCACCAGGGTGCGGGACGCTACAGCGGCCGCCTCGACGCGCGCGCGCTCGAGGGCCGGTGGAACGTGTTCCTCGAGACCGTCGAATGGCGCCTTGCCGGATCGTGGCAGGATCCGGCCCGCGGCCCGCTGACGCTGGCTGCCGTCCGCTGAGGAGGCGCTCCGGCGGCGGACCGGAACGACACGACAACGGGAGACTGGAATGACTCAGCGCATCATGTGGGTGCTTTGGCCTTCGTTCCTCGTTGCCGCCGGCGCCGTCGGCGTGTTCTTCTCGCTGTTCGATCCGCAGGAGTACTGGCTCCTCGGCGAGCACTTCGAGATCAGCCGGCTCGGCGCCTACACCATCGGGTTCTTCGGCTTCTGGGGCGTGGGCATCGCCTCGTCGGCGCTGACCGTGTTCCTTTCCCGTTCGCCGTGGGAGGTCAATCGCTGCCCGATCGAACCGCCGGCGCGTCCGGACGGCTGCCCGAAGCAGGGCGCCTGCTCGTAACGGCACGCGGCGGGCACCGGGCGCGGGCCAGGCGGCGCGGCCGCGGCGCGCGCTGCCTACGATGCGCGCTGCGACTGCCGCGGAAACGGCGGGCCGACCCCGAGCGGGGGCGGCGCGAGGTTGACGATGCGCGAGAAGAGCTTGCGGAAGTCGGCTTCCGCCTGGCCGGCGAGCGGGTCGCGATTGGCCGCGAAGGCGGCGGCGATGTCGGTCCAGTCCGCCGCGTCGAGCCACTGGACGGCCAGCGGCAGGACCACGTCCTCCTCCTTGCGCATGTGGCTGAAGTAGTCGGCGACGAAGGTCTCGACCGCCTCGGCAAACGGCTGCAGGCTGCCGCTCTGCTCGTAGGCGAGGAGGCTGTGCTCGAGGTCGCGGATCGCGGCCTCGCCGGCCGCGTGCTCGCGCCGCAGTTCGTCGAGCACCGCGTCGGCGGCCGCGGTGCGCGCCTCGAGCCGCCGGAACAGGTGGTTCTCCTCCTGCGGATGATGCAGCCGTTCCGGGTAGGCGTCGATGTAGTAGGTCATCGCGCGGAACAGCTCGAAATCGGGCGCCGCGCGGCCGGCCTGGATGTCGTGGACCAGGAAGCGCAGGCCCGAGAGCACCGCGGCCAGCGTGCGATGCTCGTCGCGGATCAGGCCGAGCGCCCGCCCGGCCGCGGCACTGGCCGCGCCTGCCGCCCGCTCCGGCGCTTCCACGGCCCTGTGTCCTAGCGGACCACCAGCACCGGCACCTTCGAGTGCGTGAGCACCTTCTGCGTCTCGCTGCCGAGGAGGAAGCCGGACAGGCCGCGGCGGCCGTGCGAGGCCATGATGATCAGGTCGCACTTCTTCTTGCCGGCCGCGGCGATGATGGCGTCATAGGGCAGGTCGCTGACCGCGTGCACCGTGTCGACCTTGAGGCCGGTGCCTTCGAGTTTCTGCGCGGCCTTGGCGAGCAGATCCTCGGCGTGCTTGACCGCCTCCTTGCGATACTGTCCCGCAGTGACCTGCGCGGCCATGATCGCGCTCTCTGCATAGACCGGCGCGGGGAAGTCCGCGACGCAGTGGAACAGGGTGATCTTGGCGCCGACCGCCTTGGCCAGGCCGACGGCCTCCTTGGCAGCCTTGTCCGACAGGCGCGATCCGTCGATGGGGACCAGGATGTTCTTGTACATGGTTTCTCTCCTCGGTTGGTTGACTGGCGCGCCGTGACGTCGTGCCTGTGATGCCGTGCAACACCGCGCGTGATGCGGACCCGGCGAACGGCCACATGCTATGGGCATCGGCCCGGCGGCCCTTGACGTGGATCAAGGGCCCTGCCGCGCCGCCGGTGACTGCTGCCGGCTGCCCGCCGCGATCGCCGCGCGGCGTCATTCTGCTGGATATGCGCACCCAGGGCAAGCGCGCGGCGCGCGGCTAGGCCTGCATGGCGATGAGCGTGCGTCCGCTGGTCCTTCCCTCGATCATGTCGTTGCAGAACGCGATCGCATCGTCGAGGCGGATCTCGCGTGCGGCCGCCGAGAACACCGGCGCGGCCAGGTCCGACCCCAGCCTGGCCCAGGTGGCGAGGCGCCGCGGCATCGGCAGGTTGCCGTTGATGCCGATCAGCCGGATGCCGCGCAGGATGAACGGCAGCACGCTGGTGGCGAAGTCGTTGCCTGCGGCGTTGCCGTAGGTGGCGACCGCGCCGTTCTCGCGGGTGCTGCGCAGCGCCCAGGACAGGCCCTGGCCGCCGATCGAGTCGACGACGCCGGCAAAGCGCGCGGTCTCGAGCGGCCGGCCGCTGTCGGCGACCTCGCTCGCCAGCTGGGTTTCCGCCGCGCCCAGGGTCGTGAGCCACGCGCGCTTCGCGGGGCTGCGCGTCTGCGCGACCACCCGGTAGCCCTTGCGCGCGAGGATCTCCACGGCGAGGCCGCCGCAGCCGCCGGAGGCGCCGGTGACCAGCACCTCGCCGTCCGCCGGGCGCACCCCGGCCTCCTCGAGCGCCGCCACCGCGGTGGCGGCGGTGACGCCGGCCACGCCCAGGGTGGCGGCGGCGCGGGTCGTCAGGCCTGCCGGCAGCTTCACCACCCACGCGGCCGGCACCCGCACATACTGGGCGAAGCCGCCGTCGTGGCGCATGCCGAGGCCGAACCCGTGGACGATGACCGCGTCGCCGGGGCGGAAGTCGTCCGCGCTGCTGGAGGCGACGATGCCGGCGGCCTCGATGCCGATGTTGCAGGGCGCGCGCGTGACGATGCGCGCGCGCCCGGTCACCGCGAGCGCGTCCTTGTAGTTGATGCCGGAATAGTCGACGCGGATCAGCACCTCGCCCGCGTCGAGCGCATCGACGGCCATGTCGACGCACCGTCCGCGCACGCCGCCGTCGTCGATGCCGCGGATCGCCTTGAATGTCTGGGTCATGGTCGGGTCGTCCCGAGAAAGTCGCAGTCGCCGCACCGGCTGCGCTAAGCTTCGCCGGTGCGCGCCGACTATACCGTTCTTCACCACCTGCACGTGGCCTGCGTCGCCGTTTCCGGCGCGGGATTCGCCCTGCGCGGATTCTGGATGCTGCGCCGCAGCCCGCTCCTGGGCGCGCGCTGGGTGCGCATCGCGCCGCACGTGGTCGACACCGCGCTGCTTGCCAGCGCGGTGGCGCTGGCGCTCCTGATCGCCCAGTACCCGTTCGTGCACGCGTGGCTCACCGCGAAGGTCGTCGCCCTCGCGGCCTACATCGTCGCCGGCAGCGTGGCGCTCAGGCGCGGCCCGACGCGGACGGTGCGCACGATCGCCCTCGTCGCCGCGCTGGCGGCCTACGCGTATATCATCGCGGTGGCGCTGACCCGCTCGCCGCTGCCCTGGTCGACCTGAGCGGACCGGGCGACCCGGTCTACCCGGGCGGCCGCGCGGCGCCGTTCAGCAGCTCGCGCCGCTCTGGCCCATCACCCGCTTCAGGCCGGGGATGTCGGTGATGCGGATGTGCTTCTGCTGCACGCTGATCAGGCCCTCGTCCTGGAACTTGGAGAACGTCCGGCTCACCGTTTCGAGCTTCAGCCCGAGATAGCTGCCGATCTCCTCGCGGGTCATGCGCAGGATGAATTCCGAGGCCGAGTAGCCGCGCGCGGTGAAGCGCTGCGACAGGTTGAGCAGGAAGGCGGCGAGCCGCTCCTCCGCGCGCATGCTGCCCAGGAGCAGCATCACGCCATGGTCGCGCACGATCTCGCGGCTCATGACCTTGTGGAAATGGTGCTGCAGGGGCGTGAAGCGGCGCGCGAGTTCCTCGAGCTTGCCGTAGGGAATGATGCAGACTTCGCTGTCCTCGAGCGCCACCGCGTCGCAGTTGTGGGCGTCGGTGCCGATGCCGTCGATGCCGAGCAGTTCGCCGGCCATCTGGAAGCCCGACACCTGGTCGCGGCCGTCGTCGGTCGCGACCCGGGTCTTGAAGAACCCGCTGCGGATCGCGTACAGCGACTGGAATGCGTCGCCCGCGCGAAACAGGCTCTCGCCACGCTTGATGCGCTTGCGCGTGTAGACGAGTTCGTCGAGCGACTCGACCTCCTCGTGCGTCAGCCCCACCGGCAGGCACAATTCGCGCAGATTGCAGTTCGAACAGGCCGTTTTTAGATGGCTCAGGGACAGGGGGGCATTCATTGGGAGCCTGGGGCGGCGTTCGCGGGAAGGGCGCCAAGCGCCGACGCCAGCGGACTTGGGACCGTATTGACCGAATTTCAAGAGGATAACGCGAATCTTTTGCCGCTGCCGCCCGGCAATCCGGTGTGGCGGGCGGACGGCTGCAGGAGCCGCGTCAGGCGCATTTTGACATGGATCAACCCGCGGCCCCGGCCGCAGAGCATAGTGTCGCGACAAGAAAAATGCCCCGGCCACGGGAACACCGCCATGCAGATTGCCCCCGCCCCCCTGGAGATCGACCGCGACCTCGTCGTTCGGTTCGACATGCCGGGCCCGCGCTACACCTCCTATCCGACTGCGGACCGGTTCGTCGAGGCGTTCGATGCGGCGGCCTACGCCGCGTGGCTGGCCAAGCGCACCATCGGCGGCATCAGCCGGCCGCTTTCGCTCTACGTTCATCTGCCGTTCTGCGCGTCGATCTGCTACTACTGCGCGTGCAACAAGGTCATCACGCGCGATCACGGCCGCTCGTCGAAGTACCTGCGCTACCTCGAGAAGGAGATCCGGCTGCAGGCCGACACGCTGACCGGCGCGCGCCGCATCACGCAGCTGCACTGGGGCGGCGGAACCCCGACCTTCCTCTCGCATGGCGAGATGACCGAGCTGATGGCGATGCTGCGCGAGCATTTCGAGTTCGCGCCCGACGGCGAGTACGCGATCGAGGTCGATCCGCGCACCGCCGACGCCGCGACCATCGGGCTCCTGGCGCGCCTCGGATTCAACCGCATGAGCCTGGGCATCCAGGACATCGATCCGGCCGTGCAGAAGGCGATCAACCGGATTCAGCCGGTCGAGATGACGCGTGACGTGCTCGCGGCGGCGCGCGCGGCCGGTTTCCGCTCGGTCAACTTCGACCTGATCTACGGCCTGCCGCGGCAGAGCGTCGACAGCTTCTCGCGCACCCTCGACGAGGTCGTCGCCGAGGCGCCCGAGCGCATCGCGCTCTACAGCTACGCGCACCTGCCGACGCGCTTCAAGCCGCAGCGCCGCATCGCCGACGCCGACATGCCGTCCGGAGAGACCAAGCTCGCGCTGTTCCTGCTCGCCGTGCGGCGCCTGCTCGAGGCCGGCTATGTCTACATCGGACTCGATCATTTCGCCAAGCCGGACGACGAGCTGGCCCAGGCGCTCAGGAGCGGCCGGCTGCACCGCAACTTTCAGGGGTACACGACGCAGTCCGAGTGCGACCTGATCGCCCTGGGCGTGTCGGCGATCGGCAAGGTCGGCCCGGTCTACAGCCAGAACGTCCGCACACTCGACGAGTACTACGACTGCCTCGACCAGGGCCGCCTGCCGGTCACCCGCGGCATCGAGCTCAATGCCGACGACCTGGTGCGCCGGACCGTGATCATGGCCCTGATGTGCCAGGGGCAGGTCGACTTCGAGTCGATCGCGATCGCCCACCTGATCGACTTCCGCGAGTACTTCGCCCCCGAGCTGGCCGAACTCGGCTCGTTCGAGCGTGCGGGGCTGGTGCGCGTGGGCAGGGGCGAGATCACCGTGACGCCGAAGGGGCGCTTCTTCCTGCGCGGCATCTGCATGCTGTTCGACCGCTACCTGCAGGCTGACCGCGTGCGCAACCGCTACTCGCGCATCATCTAGGGGCGCGCGTGAGCCTGAGCCTGACCGCGCTGGGCGCGATCTTCCTGGTCGGCCTGCTCGGCGGCGTCCATTGCGCGGGCATGTGCGGCGGGATCGTCGCCGCCCTCTCCGCCGGAAGCGGCGCCGGGCGCGCGCGCTGGTCGCTGCAGCTCGCGTTCAACGGCGGCCGGATCGCGGTCTACGCGCTCGCCGGCGCGGTCGCCGGTGCCGCGGGATCGATGGCCATGTTCATGAACGACGTGCTGCCGGTGCAGCTGGCCATGTACGTCCTGGCGAACCTGATGCTCGTCGGCCTGGGTCTGTACCTGTTCGGCATCACGCGCTATGTCGCGTTCCTCGAGCGGGCGGGCGCGCACGTCTGGCAGGCGATCCGCCCGGTCGCCGGCCGGCTGCTGCCGGCCACGACCTGGCCGCGCGCGTTCGGCCTGGGGCTCATGTGGGGCTGGATCCCCTGCGGCCTGGTCTACAGCATGCTGGCGACCGCCCTCCTGGCAGGGGAGGCGGCGTCGGGCGCGCTGGTGATGCTGGCCTTCGGGCTCGGCACGCTGCCGAACCTGCTGCTCGCGGGTTCGCTGATGCGCCTCCTGTCGGCCTCGCGCCACGGACAGTGGGCGCGGCGGATCGCCGGCAGCGCGGTGCTCGGCCTGGGCCTGTTCGGCATCGCGCACGCGGGGGCGGTGGGCCAGGCGGCGGTGTCGGGTTTCCTCTGCCTGCCCGGCCACTGACGCCCCGGTCGTTCCGCGGCTACTGCTTCTTCAGGCGTTCGTTCTGCGGGAACATGAAGCGGCGGGCCTCGTCGTCCGTCTCGGTCTTGAAGGCGTGGCGCGACTTGAGGCTGTCGATGCGCGCGACCGCGGGGCGCGCGTTGATCTCGTCGAGCAGGCGCTTGACGTTCGGATAGGTGGCCCAGGTGGCGTCGCCGGTGCCGAGCACGAAGGGGAGCAGGCGCGCCCAGCCCCAGAATGCCATGTCGACGATCGAGTAGTCGGCGCCGAGCATGTAGCGCGAGGCGGCGAGGCGGTCCTCGACGATCTTCCAGTGGCGGTGCGCCTCGTAATCGTAGCGGTTGAGGGCGTACTCCTTCGGTTCCGGCGCGGCGGTGCGGAAGTGGACCGACTGGCCGGAGAACGGGCCGATGCCGCTGGCGATGAACATCAGCCAGGACAACAGCTCGCCGCGCGCCGGGCTGGACGCTTCCAGCGGGACGAAGCGCCGTTCGCGGTCGGCGAGGTAGAGCAGGATGGCGTTGCTGTCGAAGACGCGCACGTCGCCATCGACGATCGCCGGCACCTTGGCATTCGGGTTGACCTTGAGGAAGTCGGGCGAGAACTGCTCGCCCTTGCGCGTGTCCACCGGGACCGGATCGTACGGCAGGCCGAGTTCCTCGAGCAGGAGCGCGACCTTCATCGGATTGGGGGCGAGGTTGTAGTAGAAGGTCAGCATGGCGGCGGGGCGGTTCCTGGCGGCGGGTGGACGGGAGCGGGGATTGTAGCCGGCGGCGCCGGCAGGCCGTCGGTGTGCCGGAAGGCGGCGCTGGGGCGGCGCGCGCCTTGGAGGATAATGCCGCGATGGAGATCAAGGACGCGGTCACCCGCCTGTTCAAGCGCGATGCCGACCCGGGTCCGCGCGGGCAGGCACGCGCGAAGGTGCTGTTCGTCTGCATGGGCAACATCTGCCGATCGCCGACCGCGGAAGGCGTGCTGCGGCAGAAGGTCGCGCGGCACGGCCTGGCCGGGCTGATCGAGGTCGATTCGGCGGGAACCCACGCGCACCACATCGGCAACGCGCCCGACCCGCGCGCGCAGGCGCATGCGGCCCGGCGCGGCTACGATCTTTCGCGCCAGCGCGCACGGCGCGTGCGCACCGAGGACTTCGCGCGCTTCGACTTCGTGCTCGCGATGGACCGGGAGAACCTGGAGACGCTCGCCGAGCGTTGCCCGCCCGAGCACCAGGACAAGGTGGGTCTGCTGATGCGGTATTCGCGGCGCTATCCGGCGCAGGAGATCGTCCCCGACCCGTACTACGGGGGGCCGAACGGCTTCGAAGTGGTCCTCGACTACATCGAGGATGCCTGCGACGGCCTGATCGACCGCGATCTCGCGCGCCTCGCGCGCGGCGGCGTGCCGTCCTGAGAACGCGGTCCCCGCGGCGGCGCCGCGGGGACCACGCGACAGCCTAGCGCCGGGTTTCGACCTGGATCAGCGGCCCCTGTTCGATCGGCGGCCGCGGCCGCAGGACGCGCGGCGGCGGCGGCACATCGACGATCTGTGCGGACCGATCGTACGCCGACCGCCATTTCTGCGGATCGGTCTCGACCAGGGCCAGGCCGGCGGCTTCGAGCATCGCGCGCCGCGCGGCCTCGCGTTCGGCCGCCGTCGCGTGCATGACGATGGGATCGGCGGCCACGGGCGGGCGCGGCGCGCGCGGTGCCGGCTCGGGCACCGGCTCGGGCACCGGCGCGGCGGCGACCGCGGCCGGCGCGGCAACCGACGCGGGCTCGGCAGCCGGCACCGGGACGGCGACGTGCGGCGCGACGGCGGTGGCGACCGCGGCGGGTTCGCTGGGTGTGTCGGGCGACGCCTCGGCCGCCGTCACCGGCGGCGATGCGGCGTCGGCGGCTGCGTCGCCCGCATCGGGGGTGCCGGCCATCGCGGCGGCGTCGCCATCGACGAACAGGTCGCCTTCGCGCTGGCCATCGCGGCCGCGACCGCGGCGACCGCGTCGGCCACGGCCGCGCCGTGCCTCGCCGTCACGCTGGGCATCGCCGGGCGCGGTCGCGCCGTTCTCGGCGCCTTCGGCCGGTGTGACCGCAGGTGTCGCCGCCAGTGGCTGCACGGCCACGCCTTCCGCTGCCGGCTCGGCCGGGCGCGCATCGCCATTGGGACGCGGCGGCCGGTCGCGCCGGCGGCCGCGGTCGCCGCGTTCGCCGCGCTCGGCACGGCCGGTCGTTCCTTCCGCGCTGTCCGCAGGCGTCGGTACGGCCTTGTCGCCTTCGGCTGCGTCGCGCCGGCGTTCACCGCGATCCCCGCGTTGCCCATCGCGCTCGCCGCGCGGACCACGCGGCGGACGCTCGCCACGCTCGCCACGCTCACCACGCTCGCCACGTTCACCACGCTCGCTACGCTCACCGCGGCGCGACCGGCCGCGCGCCTCGCGCGCCGGTGCCGCCTCGCCACCGGGCCCGGCGGCGACGGCTGCTGACGCGGCGGTCGCGGCAGCCGCCGGCGCAACCGCAGCGGCCGGCTCGGTGCGCGGCTTGAACCAGCCCATGATGCGGCCGATCAATCCGGTGGTTTCCTGCGACGGGGCCACCAACGGCCCGGCGGCGGTCACCGGCATCTGGGCTGGCGGCGGCGCTTCCGGCGCGGCCGCGACCTCGGCGGCGCGCATCGGTGCGGGCGCCTCGGGTGTGATGCCCTTGACGGCCGGTTCCGGCTTGCTGACCTGTGCCCCCGGCTCCTTGCGGCGGTAGCCGTCGGCGGGCGGCGCGTCCATCTGCTCGAAGCTCGCCTTGGTGGTGTCGGTCTGATCGTCGTAGCGCAGGCGCTCGATCTTGTGGTGCGGCGTCTCGAGGTGGATGTTCGGGATCAGCAGCACGTTGACGCGGTTGCGCACCTCGATGCGGTTGATCTCGAGGCGCTTTTCATTGAGGAGGAAGGTGGCGACATCCACCGGGACCTGCGCGCGCACGGTCGCGGTGTTGTCCTTCATCGCCTCCTCCTGGATCATGCGCAGGATGTGGAGCGCCGAGGATTCGGTGTCGCGGATGTGGCCGGTGCCGTTGCAGCGCGGGCACACGGTGTGGCTGGCCTCGGCCAGCGCCGGGCGCAGGCGCTGGCGCGACAGCTCGAGCAGGCCGAAGCGCGAGATCTTGCCCATCTGCACGCGGGCGCGGTCGGGCCGCATGGCGTCCTTGAGCTTCTGCTCGACGTCGCGCTGGTTGCGCGCCGATTCCATGTCGATGAAGTCGATGACGATGAGGCCGCCCATGTCGCGCAGGCGCAGCTGGCGCGCCGCCTCCTCGGCGGCCTCCATGTTGGTGCGGAACGCGGTCTCCTCGATGTCGCCGCCGCGCGTGGCGCGCGCCGAATTGACGTCGATGGCGACCAGCGCCTCGGTGTGGTCGATGACGATGGCGCCGCCGGAGGGCAGCTGCACCGTGCGCGCGTAGGCCGACTCGATCTGGTGCTCGATCTGGAAGCGCGAGAACAGCGGCACGTCGTCGCGATAGCGCTTGACCCGGCTCTCGGTGTCGGGCATGACCAGCGACATGAACGTCTTGGCCTGCTCGTAGATGTCGTCGGTGTCGATCAGGATCTCGCCGATGTCGGGCGAGAAGTAGTCGCGGATGGCGCGGATCACCAGGCTCGACTCGAGGTAGATCAGGTTGGCGCCCTTGAGCGAGTCCGCGGCGCTCTTGATCGCGTCCCAGAGCTTGAGCAGGTAGTTGAGGTCCCATTGCAGCTCGGCCGCCTCGCGGCCGATGCCGGCGGTGCGCGCGATCAGGCTCATGCCGTCCGGGTACTGCAACTGGTCCATGACCTCCTTCAATTCCTGCCGGTCCTCGCCTTCGACGCGCCGCGACACCCCGCCGCCGCGCGGGTTGTTGGGCATGAGGACGAGGTAGCGTCCGGCGAGGGAGATGAACGTGGTCAGCGCGGCACCCTTGTTGCCGCGCTCGTCCTTCTCGACCTGCACCAGGAGTTCCTGGCCTTCGCGCAGCGCCTCCTTGATGGTCGCGTCGCGCGCGCTGACCCCCTCGCGGAAGTAGCTGCGGGAGATTTCCTTGAACGGCAGGAAGCCGTGGCGGTCGACGCCGTAGTCGACGAAGCAGGCCTCGAGCGAGGGCTCGATGCGGGTGATGACACCCTTGTAGATGTTACTCTTGCGCTGCTCCTGCCCGGCGATCTCGATGTCCAGATCGACCAGCTTCTGGCCATCCACAATGGCGACGCGCAGTTCTTCCGCGTGCGTCGCATTGAACAACATGCGTTTCATGCTTTGCTCCCGGCGCTCGCTCGGGCCCCCTTGCCCGCGGCCGGCCGCCCTCCACTCCCGGCGCGCCGCTGCCGGCCAAGGCAGGACTGCCGGGGCCGATGCGTGCGAGACCGCCCGCGGAGATCAGTCCGGCCAGGCAGAACGCAAGGAAGAGGAAGACGAGGGTCACTGGGGAAGGTAGCGGCCGGGAGCCCGACAGGGCACCTGGCGCGAAAGAGGGGCGTTGCGCGCGCGAATTCGTTTGCCGTTAACATCGCTCAGGTCATGACATCTGGCGAGCGACATGCCGGTCTGCGCAGTGGCGGGGCGGCCGCGCCCCGGTCAGGGGGCGCCCCAGCGTCGAAGCCGTTGTCGTCTGCGGCGCCTGCCCGTTGCGCAGGGCGATCGGCGGGACAGTCGTCTCCCGCTCCATCCCGCGCTTCGGGCGCTGCCTGTGCAACGGCACCGGGCCAGGCGCGGCAGGAGGAATGACGACGACAATAACGCTTGCTGGATGGCCGGCCGAACTGCGCCGACCGTCGAATTATAATGAGAAATGAACGATCTAGGTAAGGCCGGCGCGAAAGTCCTTGAAATCGGGCCGGATTCGGCGGGGCAGCGCCTGGACAACTTCCTGCACAAGGTGCTCAAGGGCGCGCCGTCGAGCCTGGTGTACCGGATCATCCGCTCCGGCGAAGTGCGGGTGAACAAGGGCCGCGCGCGGCCGGAAACCCGTCTCGCCGCGGACGACCGGGTGCGCGTGCCGCCGCTGGCGCTGGACGATCCGGGCCGCCACGCGGCCGCCGGGGCGGCGCGCGCCGGTGGCGACCTGCACGTGCTTTTCGAGGACGACGCGCTGCTGGCGATCGACAAGCCGTCCGGGGTTGCGGTCCACGGCGGCAGCGGCCTCGCCTTCGGCGTCATCGAGGCGCTGCGTGCCGCCCGGCCGCAGGCGACGTTCCTGGAACTGGCGCACCGCCTGGATCGCGACACCTCGGGCGTGCTGCTGCTCGCCAAGAAGCGCGCGATGCTCGTCGCGGTGCACGCGCTGATCCGCGAACACCGCGTCGACAAGCGCTACCTCGCGCTGGCGCGCGGGCGCTGGCCGCACGCCGCCAAGCACCACCTGACGAGCGCGCTGAAGAGCCGCGTCGTCGGCGGCGAACGGCGCGTTGCCGCGACCGACGAGGCCGACATGGACGCGAAGGACGCGCACTCGGTCGTCAGCGTGGCCCGCCGATTCGCCGACGCGACGCTGCTCGAGGTGCAGCTGCGCACCGGCCGCACCCATCAGATCCGGGTTCATCTGGCGGCGGCGGGACATCCGATCGTCGGCGACGACAAGTACGGCGATCCCGAGGTCAATCGCGCCGCCTCCCGCGCGGGGTTCAGGCGCATGTTCCTGCACGCGGCTAAAATCTCGTTCGTACGCCCGGACGACGGCACGCGCCTGCGCCTCGAGGCGCCGCTGCCGGACGACTGCAGCACCTACCTGCGCACGCTGGCACCGCTGCCGCGCGCACTCGCGACATGAAGAACTTCGACCTCATCGTCTTCGACTGGGACGGCACCGTGATGGATTCGACCCGGGTGATCGTCGCCTCGATCCAGCAGGCCGCGCGCGACCTCGGCCTGCCGGTGCCGACGGACGAGGCCGCGAGCCATGTGATCGGCCTCGGCCTGGGCGACGCGTTGCGCATCGCGGTTCCCGAGCTCGCGCGCGCGGACTATCCGCGCATGGTGGAGCGCTATGTCGCGCACTGGCGCGCCCACGAGGACGACCTGGTGCTGTTCGCCGGCATGCGCGAGCTGCTCGAGACGCTCAAGGCGGGCCCGTACCGCCTCGCGGTGGCGACCGGCAAGTCGCGCGCCGGGCTCGATCGCGTGATGGCGCATGGCGACATCGGCCATCTTTTCGATGCCACGCGCACGGCCGACGAGACCCGCTCGAAGCCGCATCCGCAGATGCTGCTCGAACTCATGGAGGACCTCGATGCCGCGCCCGCGCGCACGCTGATGATCGGCGACACCACCCACGATGCGCAGATGGCGGCCAACGCCGGCGTGCCGGCCCTGGCGGTCTCCTATGGGGCGCACCCGCGCCCGCAGCTCGAGGCCGCGGCGCCGCGCTCCGTGGTCGATTCGGTCGAGGATCTCGCCGCATGGCTGGCCCGCCACGGGTGATCTGCGCCGGCGCCGATCTGCGCGACGGCGGCCGCGGCGTCCGCTTCGAGATCGCGCGGGACGGCCGCGCGGTCCAGGCCTTCGCGGTCCGCTGCGGCGGCCTGGCGCGCGCCTATGTCAATCGCTGCACCCATGTCGCGGTGGAGCTCGACTGGCAGCCCGGAGTCTTCTACGACGCCGCCGGCTTATACTTGCTGTGCTCGATGCACGGCGCGAGTTACGATGCGGCCACCGGCGCCTGCGTCGGCGGCCCGTGTCGCGGCCGCGGCCTGGAGCCGCTGGCGGTGCGCGAGGAAGACGGCCGGATTCTCCTGGAAGAATGAGCATGCAAGACAACACCTCCGACCCGTCTGCCGGCGCCGGTCGCGCGGCGGGCGCCGCCGACCTCACCTGGGAGCGGCAGACGATCGAAAAGCTCGCCTTCGCGGCATTGAAGGAGCAGAAGACGGCACGGCGCTGGGGCATCTTCTTCAAGCTGCTCACCTTCGCCTACCTGACGCTGCTGCTGATCGTCCTGCTGGACCTGCCGCTGCCCGGCAAGCGCGCCGCCACGGCGGAGAAGCACACCGCGCTGGTCGAGGTGCAGGGCGTCATCGAGCCCGGCGGCAAGAACAGCGCCGATCACATCACCTCGGCGCTCGCCAACGCGTTCAAGGACCAGAATTCCGCCGGCGTCGTGCTGCGCATCAACAGCCCGGGCGGCAGCCCGGTGCAATCCGGCATCGTCTACGACGAGATCAGGCGGCTGCGGGAGAAGTATCCCGACAAGCCGCTGCACGTGGTCGTCGAGGACCTGTGCGCCTCGGGCGGCTACTACATCGCCGCCTCCGCCGACCGGATCTACGTCGACAAGGCGTCGCTGATCGGCTCGATCGGCGTGCTGATGGACGGCTTCGGATTCACCGGCGCGATGGAGAAACTCGGGGTTGAGCGACGCGTCTACACCGCCGGCGAGAACAAGGCGTTCATGGACCCGTTCGCGCCGACCAACGAGAAGCACCGCGAGTACACGCAGGCGATGCTCGCCGAGATCCACCAGCAGTTCATCGATGTGGTCAAGAAAGGGCGCGGCAAGCGGCTCAAGGAGACGCCGGAGACCTTTTCCGGCCTGATGTGGACCGGCGCCAAGAGCATCGAGATGGGCCTGGCCGACGCCTACGGCACGGTGGACATGGTCGCCCGCGACGTGATCAAGGCCGAGACGGTGATCGACTATACCGAGCGCGAGAATGTCGCCGAGCGGCTCGCCAAGCGCTTCGGCGCGGCGATGGCGGGTGTCTTCGCCGAGCGCCTCGCACCGCGGGCCGGCGCCATCCGCTAGCGGTGCGGCGGGCGGGACGGCGCGGTGCGGCCGTCCGCTCAGTCCTTCTTCTTCATCTCCAGCATCGTCCCGGTGCACTTCTTCGCACCGCACAGGCACTTCCAGACCTTCTGCAGGCGCCGCGTGTGGGGCTCGTCGAGCGTGATGAAGTAGGAATAGGTCAGTTCCTCGCCGGCGCGGATGTCGCGGATGGCGTCGATGAACACGCGTTCGTTCTCGGGCCGGCCGTCGTCGGACTCCTCGCAGATCGACTCGCAATTCGGCGCGCACCCGTGGTTGATCCAGCGCGCCGCGTTGCCGGCCTGATTCGCGTCGATCACATAGTAGTCGTTGAGCGTGAACAGGAACGTGTGGCCGGTTTCGGAGGTGCCGCCGTAGATGCGGTCGGCCTCCTTGTGCGTCAGGCGCTTGCCCTTGTATTCGATGATGCGGGTGCCCTTCTTGATCGGACGGGCGGCGAACACGCCGCGGCCGTGGATTGCGGAATTGCGGACCTGGATCAGTTTGTCTGGCATGGGCGTAGAGGAAATGGCGGCGGCGGCATGCCGTGCCGGGAATCGATGGTGCGCGGACGGCGTCAGCCGTGCTTGCGGATGAACGCGGCGATGCGCGGGTAGATCAACTCGCGCCACCGTCTGCCCGAGAAGATGCCGTAGTGGCCACACTTGGGCGCGGTGAAGTGTTGCTTGCGGCTCTTCGGGATGCCAGTGCACAGGTCGTGCGCCGCCTCGGTCTGGCCGCAGCCGGAGATGTCGTCGATCTCGCCCTCGATGGTGAAGAGCGCGGTGCGCCGGATCGCCGCCGGCTCGACGCGGCGGCGCCCGAGGGTCTCGCCGGTCACCCACGTCCCGAGCGGCAGCGCGTGTTCCTGGAACACCATGCGGATGGTGTCGAGATAGTAGTCCGCGTCCATGTCGAGCACGGCGTTGTACTCGTCGTAGAAGGCGCGGTGCTGCGCGGCGGACTCGCCGTCACCTTCGATCAGGTGGTTGTAGTACTCCCAGTGGCTCGTCAGGTGCCGGTCGGGATTCATGGCCACGAAACCGGCATGCTGGAGGAAGCCCGGGTAGACGCGGCGCATGTACCCCGGGTAGTTGTGGGGCACGCGGTAGATCACGTTGTTCTCGAACCAGGAGAACGGCTTCCGGATCGCCAGCGCGTTGACCTCGGTCGGATTGCGCCGCGTGTCGATCGGGCCGCCCATCATGGTCATCGTGAGCGGGCTCATCGGGTCGTTCTCCGCGGCCAGCAGGGAGATCGCGACCAGCGCCGGGACGGTGGGCTGGCACACCGAGATCACGTGCAGGTCCGGCCCCAGGTGACGGATGAACTCGATCAGGTAGGCGATGTAGTCGTCGAGCCGGAAGGCACCCGACGACAGCGGCACCATGCGCGCGTCGACCCAGTCGGTGATGTAGACGTCGTGCGCGGTGACGAGCTGGCGCACGGTGTCCCGCAGCAGCGTGGAGTGATGCCCGGAAAGCGGCGCGCATACCAGGACCTTCGGGTCGCGGACGCGGGTTTGCCGCTTGAAGTGCTTGAGCACGCAGAACGGCTTGGTGATCGCCGCTTCCTCGACCACCGCGACCGGCTGCCCGCGCACGACGGTGTCGGTGATGCCGAACTCGGGTTTCTCGTACTCCTTGCCGAGGCGATGCAGCAGGTCGTAGCTTGCCGAGATCTCGCGGGCGAACGGCAGGTAAGCCAGGGGGCTGCCCGGCGAGGCGTAGAGGGACGCGGCACTTTCGGCGAAGGTGGTGACCGGACTCAGGAGCTTGCGCTGCAACTCGTGCAATTGGTAGAGCATCAAGGGCCTTTCATGTCTCGCGTGCGGCGAAGGATCGTGCCGGCGCGCCTCGCCGCCGATCCGGCGTCTCGAAAGGATTCTACACGGCCGATCCCCGGCCCATTCCTCGGAAAAGGCGGGGCATCGCCGCGCCGCGGGCCGGGCCGCCGGCCCGGCGGGCGCGCGGTGGGCTAAACTAGCCGCGGAGGTCGGATAAGCCGTCTCGGTTGGGGGGCAGGGACCGGAAATGTTCCGCGAGATCACGGTCAGCAAGCAGGCGACTGACGGGCCGAAGCGTCGCTGGTACCAGAGCGACTATTTCGACCTTTTCATCTTCTATTTCCGGCACAGCGAGCGTGCCGATGTCAAGGCGGACCGCGAGTTCGTCGGCATGCAATTGTGCTACGACATCCGGCGCCGGCAGCGCACGCTCGAATGGAAGAAGGACGGCGGTTTCTCCCATCACCGCGTGGTCAAGGGCGGCGACACGATGGCGGACCATGGCGCCTCGGCGTCGCTGCTCGAGCAGGGCGGGGACTTCGACGGGCACGCCGTCGTCGACCGGTTCATGCGCGAGTCGACGACCCTGCCGCCGATCGTCCGGTCGTTCGTGCTGCAGAAGCTGGCCGAGTACGCCCAGCAGGGGCCCGCCAGTCAGCCGGGCGGCCACGCGGCGCCGGGCGCCGACCCCAAGGTCGAACTCTCGACGCCGCCGGCCCAGGCCTAGGGACGGCCGACCTCAGAGCACCTCGGCCGCGTGATCGGCGAGCCGCGAGCGCTCGCCGCGCATCAGCGTGACGTGGCCGCTGTGCTCCCAGCCCTTGAAGCGGTCGACGACGAAGGTCAGCCCCGACGACCCTTCGGTGAGATAGGGCGTGTCGATCTGCGCGATGTTGCCCAGGCACACCACCTTGGTCCCGGGGCCGGCGCGCGTGATCAGGGTCTTCATCTGCTTCGGCGTCAGGTTCTGCGCCTCGTCGATGATCAGGAACTTGTTGATGAAGGTGCGTCCGCGCATGAAGTTCAGCGACTTGACCTTGATCCGGCTCCGGATGAGGTCGCGGGTGGCGGCGCGACCCCAGTCCCCGGCCTCGTCGTCGGACTTGTTGAGGACGTCGAGATTGTCCTCGAGCGCGCCCATCCACGGCGTCATCTTCTCCTCCTCGGTCCCGGGCAGGAAGCCGATGTCCTCGCCGACCGGCACGGTGACGCGGGTCATGATGATCTCGGAATAGATCTTTTCCTCGAGGGTCTGCGTCAGCCCTGCCGCGAGGGTGAGCAGGGTCTTCCCGGTTCCCGCCTGGCCGAGCAGGGTGACGAAGTCGATCGCGGGGTCCATCAGCAGGTTCAGTGCGAAGTTCTGCTCGCGGTTGCGCGCCGTGATGCCCCAGACGGCCTGCTTGTGGTGACTGAAGTCGCGCAGGACCTTGAGGATCGCGGTCTTGCCGCCGGTCTCGGTCACCTGGGCGTGGAAGGCGGCCGCTGCCGGGCGTCCGTCGCCGTCCAGATGGACGAACTGGTTGACCAGCCAGTCGCGGCACAGCGGGCCGCGCACGCGGTAGTAGGTGTTCTCCCCCTGCTTCCAGCTTTCGACGCCCTTGCCGTGGGTGTCCCAGAAATCGGCCGGCAGCGCCGCGACGCCCGAGTAGAGGAGATCGGTGTCCTCGAGCACCTTGTCGTTGAAGTAATCCTCGGCGGGCAGGCCGAGCGCACGCGCCTTGATGCGCATGTTGATGTCCTTGGAGACCAGGATCACCTGCCGTCCCGCGTGCTTCTTGGTCAGATGCGCGATCACCGAGAGGATCTGGTTGTCCGCCTTGCCTGCCGGCAGCGAGGCCGGCAGCGCGTGGGTGATCGCCTCGGTCTGCAGGTACAGGCGCCCGGTCGCATCCTTGCCGTTGCGCGCGTCGAGCGCGATGCCGCTCTCGATCGACGCGTCGGCGCCGCTGACCAGCTCGTCGAGATAGCGGCTGGCCTGGCGCGCATTGCGCGCCACCTCGGTCATGCCCTTCTTGTGATTGTCGAGTTCCTCGAGCGTCGCCATCGGCAGGAAGATGTCGTGCTCCTCGAACCGAAACAGGCTGGTCGGGTCGTGCATCAGGACATTGGTGTCGAGCACGAACAGCTTGACCGGCGCCGCGCGCAGCGGCGTGACGGTGGCGGCCTTGCGCGCGGGACGCTTCGGTGCGGGGAGCTTGGTGACGCTGGCGTTCAATGCGGCCTCCTGGCGAACGTGCTTCCGGAAAAGAAAAGGCCGCTTGTCCGGGGGGACAAACGGCCTCGATTCGTGGCGGGAACGAATCTGCCGGGCACCGGCTGCCGACGGGCGCTCACGGTCGGCACGTGTCCCCGCAGCGTACGCTGACGCGGATCATAGCGCGCGTGCAGCCTCCAGTACCTCGTCGGCATGCCCGGCGACCTTGACGCCGCGCCACTCGCGCGCGACCCGGCCGGCACCGTCGATCAGGAACGTGCTGCGCTCGATGCCGCGCACCTGCTTGCCGTACATGTTCTTCATCTTGATGACGTCGAACAGCCGGCAGACGGCTTCGTCGGAATCGGCGATGAGTTCGAACGGCAGTCCCTGCTTGGCCTTGAAGCTCTCGTGCGACTTCAGGGAGTCGCGCGAGATGCCGAACACGTCCGCGCCCGCGGCCGCGAATTGCGCGTGGCGATCGCGGAAGTCCTGGGCCTCCACGGTGCAGCCCGGCGTGCTGTCCTTGGGGTAGAAGTACAGCACCAGCTTGCGGCCCCGTCGGGCGGAGAGCTCAAACCTGCCGCCGCCGGTGACGGCGGCAGAGAAGTCGGGGACCTGCAGACCCAGGACGGAAGGGGAGGTCATCGTTGATCGGACAGGCCGGCGGTCGTTGTCGGTGGATTGGAGAGTAACTGAATTTCCGGCTCTTGTGCAACGCGGCCGTCACCCGAGCGAGGCCGGTCCCTGCATCGCCAGCGTGCCGCTGCGCCCGGCGATCTCGGTCCAGCAGACGTCGTGAAACGGCAGCGCGCCGCGATCCAGGTCGGCCGCGAGCGCCGCGACGCTGCACAGGCGGTCGCCGCGGTCGCGCCATGCGCCGAGGAGGCGCTCGAACACCGGCAGCAGCTTCATGCCCTCCAGTTCCGCATGCAGCGTGTACACGTGGCCCAGAGGCGCCGCGGCGGCCGATGCCGCGAGCACCCGCTCATGCACGTTCTCGACGGTGGTTCCGCCGATGCCGATCAGCTCGTCGAGCGTGGGCAGCGTGGTCGGCACCTGGGGACACAAGGTCGGCTCGCCGCGCACCACCGGCAGGAACGGGTGGGTGCCGCGGGTGTCGCTGCAGTAGTCGAAGCCGAGGCGCTGGGTGAGGCGGATCGCGTGCGGATTCATCTGCCATCCGGCGGCGCCGTGGGTGCGCGCATCCGCGCCGAAGATGTCGCGGTAGCGCTCGCAGGCAAGGCGCATCTGTCGCTCGGTCCAGTCGTTGCCGGCAGGGCGTTCCGCCGTGCCGACCCCGTCCTGCCAGGTGACGTGGTCCCAGGCGTGGATGCCGGTCTCGTGGCCGGCCGCGGCGGCTGCGCGCATCAGGCCCGCGCAACGGGCCCCGATGTCCGGCGCCGGCAGCACGGTGCCGTAGAGCAGGGTGCGGATTCCGTAGTGCTCGACCACCGAGGTGCGCGCCACCTTGCCGAAGAACCCCGGCCGGAACACCCGGCGGATCGCGCGCCCGGTCCGATCCGGGCCCAGGCTGAACAGGAAGGTGGCGCTCGCGCCGTGGCGCCGCAGGGCGTCGAGCAGGCGCGGCACGCCGTGCACGGTGCCGCGCCAGGTGTCGACATCGACCTTGAGCGCGATGCGCACGGCGCCTCAGTCGTTCAGATGGCGGGCCTGGTCGACGTGTTCGCGATACGCCTCGAAGATGTTGCGCAGCGCGGCGTCCATCCTGACCGTCGGCGACCAGCCGAGGTCGGACCGGGTATTGGTGATCTTCGGGACGCGGTTCTGCACGTCCTGATAGCCGCGCCCGTAGTACGCGCCCGAGGTGGTGCGCACCAGCTTCACCTTGCGCGCATTGTCGCGGTACTCGGGGATGGTCTTCGCGAGCGCCAGCATCATCTCGGCAAGCTCGCGGACCGAATAGTTGTTGCGCGGGTTGCCGATGTTGTAGATCTGCCCGTCGGCCACGCCGCCCTTGTTCTCGATGATCTTCATCAGCGCGGCGATGCCGTCGTCGACGTAGGTGAAGGCGCGCTTCTGTGCGCCGCCATCGACGAGCTGGATGTTCTCGCCACGGACGATGTGGCCGAGGAACTGGGTGATCACGCGCGACGAGCCTTCCTTGGGCGTGTGGATCGAATCCAGGCCCGGGCCGATCCAGTTGAACGGCCGGAACAGCGTGTACTTCAGCCCCTCCTGCATGCCGTAGGCGTGGATGACGCGGTCCATCAGCTGCTTGGCGCAGGAGTAGATCCAGCGCGGCTTGTTGATCGGGCCCAGCACCAGGTTGGAGCGCTCCGGATCGAACTCCGCGTCGCTGCTCATGCCGTAGACTTCCGAGGTCGACGGGAAGATCACCCGCTTGCGGTGGCGCACGCAGGCGCGGACGATCGGCAGATTGGCCTCGAAGTCGAGCTCGAAGACGCGCAGCGGCTCCTTGACGTAGGTCGCGGGCGTGGCGATGGCGACCAGCGGCAGCACCGTGTCGCACTTCTTCACGTGGTATTCGATCCACTCGCGATTGATGGTGATGTCACCCTCGAAGAAATGGAAGCGCTCCTCGCCCAGCAGGTCGGCGACGCGGTCGCTCGCCATGTCCATTCCGTAGACCTCCCACGGCGTCTCGGCGATGATGCGCTTGGACAGATGGTGGCCGATGAAGCCGTTGACACCCAGGATGAGGATCTTCTTCATGCAATGCGTCCCGGGCGCCCGCGGTGCGCCACGAAGGAGGGGATGGAAGGACGCGGGATTCTACGCGAGAACAATGCGGCTTCCGCCGGCCGCAGCGGCGAAGTCGCCGGCCTGGACGGCCCTGCCGCCGATCTCCAGGTCCGTGACCTCGAGGGTGCCGCCGTCGCGGCACTCGAGCAGGATCGCCCCGTCGGCCACGCCGAGCACCGCGGCCGCGCGCGGGGGCGCGGCGCCGGCGGTGCGGCGGGTGCGCCAGAAGTTCAGGCGCGTGCCGCCGACCTCGGCGAACGCGCCCGGGTAGGGGCGGGTGAGCGCGCGGACGAAGTCGTGAATGCGCCTGGCCGGCCAGGCGAAGTCGATGCGGCCGTCCTCGGGCCGGCGGCCGCCGAAGTAGCTGGCCAGCGCGCGATCCTGCGCGAAGTGCGGCGCGGTCCCGGCGACGAGCGCGGGCAGCGCCGCGTCGAGCGCCTCGCCCGCAGCGGCCGTCACGCGCTCGAACACTTCGCGGGCGGTGTCGTCGGGGCCGATCGGCACGGCTTTCTGGACCACGATCGCGCCGTTGTCCGGCTTTTCGGTCATCGCGTGCA
This sequence comes from Burkholderiales bacterium, assembly GCA_016790695.1. Lineage (GTDB taxonomy): Bacteria > Pseudomonadota > Gammaproteobacteria > Burkholderiales > JAEUOS01 > JAEUOS01. Next base: position 63,662 of record JAEUOS010000179.1, on the reverse strand, counting down.
GCGTCGCGCCGGTTTCGGTCTCGCCGTGGATGATCGCCCAGTTGATCGGCACGCGGCCGCGGTAGCGCGGCAGGAGCGACCCGTGCATGTTGTAGGCGCCGCGCGTCGGAATGACCAGCAGCGCGCGCGACAGCATGTGGCGGTAGTAGAAGGAGAACAGGAAGTCCGGCGCGGCGGCGGCAACCCGGGCGACGAATTCCGGCGCGTTCGGATCGCGCGGCGCGGCGACCGGGATGCCGCGCGCACGCGCCAGCGCGGCGACGCTGGCGAACCAGATCGATTCCGACGGGTCGTCGTCATGGGTGACCACCAGCCGCACGTCGACGCCGCGGTCGAGCAGCACCGACAGGCAGCGCACGCCGACGTCGTGGTACGCGAAGACCACCGCGCTGGTCATTCGCGCCGCTCGAGGATTGCCTGCACGAGGTAGCGCGGACGCGAGCGCACCTGCTGATAGATGCGCCCGACGTACTCCCCGAGCAGGCCGATGCCGAACAGGGTCACGCCGATCAGGAAGAAGGCGATGCCGAACAGGGTGAACAGCCCCTCGGCCTCGGGGCCGACCAGGAACAGGCGGCGTACCGCGAGGTAGGCGGTGAACAGGAAGCTCAGGACCGCGATGATGATGCCGGCGAAGGAGAACAGCTGCAGCGGCACCACCGAGAACGCCGTCATCAGGTCGAAATTGAGCCGGATCAGCGAATAGAGCGAATACTTCGACTCGCCGGCCTGCCGCTCCGCATGGCCGACCTCGATCTCCACCGGGTTCTGCGCGAAGGTGTAGGCCAGCGCCGGGATGAAGGTGTTGATCTCGCGGCACGAATTGATCGCGTCGACGATGCCGCGCGAGTAGGCGCGCAGCATGCAGCCCTGGTCGGTCATCCGGATCCGCGTGATGCGCTCGCGCACCGCGTTCATCGCCCGCGAGGCGGTGCGCCGGAAGAAGGTGTCCTGCCGGGCGCGCCGGATCGAACCGACGTAGTCGTAGCCTTCGCGCATCTTGGCCACGAGCCTGCCGATCTCCTCGGGCGGATTCTGCAGGTCGGCGTCGAGCGTGACGACGACGTCGCCGCGACTGACCTCGAACCCGGCCATGATCGCCATGTGCTGGCCGAAATTGCCGTTGAACAGCACGACCCGCGTGACGTCGGGCCGGCGCGCGTGCTGCTCGCGCAGGATGGCGGGCGAGCGGTCGCGCGAACCGTCGTTGATGAAGATCACCTCGTAGGCCGTGCCGAGGGCGTCGAGCGCCGGGTAGAGGCGCTCGAACAGCGCGGCCAGCCCGTCCTCCTCGTTGTAGACGGGTATGACGACCGACAGCGCGGGCGTCACCGGGCGCCTCCGCGAACGGCGGCGATGCTTGCCGTGACCGCGGCACAGACCCGCTCGACATCGTCCGCCGTCATGGCCGGGAACAGCGGCAGGGTGACGATGCCGCGGCCGATGCGCTCGGCATGCGGAAACATGCCGGGCCCGTAGCCCATGGCCCGGTACAGCGAGAACAGGTGCATCGCCGGGTAGTGCACCCCGGTGCCGATGCCGCGTTCCTTCATCGCCGCCATGAAGGCGGCGCGCTCGACACCGGCCGGCAGCACGATCTGGAACATGTGCCAGTTGCAGTTCTCGAAGTCCATCACCGGCAGGTCGCAGCCGGCATCGACATCGAAGACGTCGAAGTAGTGCCGCGCGAGCTCGCGGCGCCGCGCGGTGAACTCGTCCAGCCGCTTCAGCTGACCGAGCCCGACGCGCGCGGCGACGTCGGTGAGGTTGAACTTCCCGCCGAGGACGTCGACGTCCATGCCGTCGAAGCCGCTGCGCGCAACGCCCTGCAGCCGGTAGCGCTCGACCAGCGCCGGATCGACGTCGTCGGGAAGCACGAGGGCGCCGCCCTCGACCGACGTGATGTTCTTGTTGGCGTGGAAGCTGAACGAGACGAAGTCCCCGGTCGCCCCGATCGGCCGGCCGCGCCAGGCGCTGCCGAACGACTGCGCCGCGTCTTCCACCACCCGCAGGCGGTGCCTGGCCGCGATGTCGTACAGGCGGTCGCGGTCCACCGGCAGGCCCGCCAGGTCGACCGGGATCACCGCGCGGGTTGCCGGGCCGATCGCCCGCTCGACCTGCATCAGATCGATGTTGCGGGTGGCCGGGTCGACGTCGACGAACACCGGCCGGGCCCCGGTCTCGAGCACCACGTTGGCGGTGGCGACCCAGGAAAGCGGCGTGGTGATCACCTCGTGCCCCGCGCCGACGCCCGCCACCCGCAGCGCGACCTCCATGGTCGCGGTGCCGCTGTTGAACACGCGCACCGGTCGCCCGCCGCAGTGGGCCGACAGCGCGGCCTCGAACGCCTGCGCCTGCGGGCCGGTGGTGATCCAGCCGGAGCGCAGCACCGCCGCCACGCCCGCGATGGTGTCCTCGTCGATCGACGGGCGGGTGAAGGGAAGGAACGGCTGGCTCATCGTCCGCCTGCGCTCACGAGCGTGCGACCAGCCACACGCCGACGATGATCAGCCCGATGCCGGCGATCTTCTGCGCCGCCAGGGATTCGTCGAACAGCCACCACGCGGCCATCGCGTTGACCACGTAGCCGAGCGACAGCATCGGGTAGGCGACCGAGACCGGAACCCGCGACAGGCCCATGATCCACACCACCAGGCTGACCGCGTAACAGGCCATGCCGCCGAGGATGTGCGGCTGCGCAGCCAGGCGCACGCCGACCGGGACGACGTTGGCGGCGGTGAATTCGAAGTGGCCGATCGCGTTGGTGCCGGCCTTGAGCAGCAGTTGCGCCAGGGCATTGAGCAGCACGCCGGCGAGGATGAGGGCGAATGGGACGGCGGTCACGGAGATTGGGGGCGGGTCCCCGGCGATGCCGGGGCGCGCGGCTTGCGCACCACGGCGCGGCGCGTGTCGCGGCCGATTATTTCATACGGCAGCCGCATCTGATCGAAGTAGGCGAGCGTGTTCGGATGCATGATCGCGAGCGCCTCGTCGTGGGCCTGCCAGCGGCGGCTGAACTCCGCATAGTCGGCGACGAACTTGCCCGGTTCCCGGGCGATCCCGAACGACAGCTCGTCGCGCGCCTCGACCAGGGTGATCGGCCGCTTGATGTAGAAGGGCAGCGTCTGCTCGTACATGCCGAGACTGTAGAACGGAATGCCGGGCGTGACGTGGGCGCGGATCCGTCCGGCCAGGTGATACGCGGAACTCGCGGGCGCGAGGCTGTCGTGGCCGGTGAGCACCAATTGCGCGCAACCGAGGCCGCCGGCCGCGAGGGCGAGGACGGCAGGCAGGGCACGGCCGCGCCAGCCGAGCCACGCCGCGCCGGCGGCGCCAGCGGCCAGCACCGCGCCAGCGGCCACCAGCCAGGGCACATAGCTCTCGTAGAGCGCGCGCGGAACGTCGTCGCTGGCCAGGCGCACCGCCAGCGGTGCCGCGAGCATCATCGCCACGCCGAGCATCAGGTATGGTGCGGCATGCCAGGTCAGCGCACGCGGCGCGGTGCGGCAGACGCGGTCGGCGACCAGCAGCGCCAGCGGCGGCAGGATCGGCAGGATGTAGGACGGCAGCTTGGAGCTCGATGCCGAGAAGAACGCGAACACGAACCCGGACCAGACCAGAAGGAACACGCGCGGCCGGAAGCCGGTGCCCGCATCCAGCCGCGGCGCGGCGACCAGCGCGCCGGGCAGCATCAGCGTCCACGGCAGGAACCCGACCAGCAGCATCGGCACGAAGTACCAGGGCGGCTGGTAGCGGCTGTGGGCCTTGGTGAGAAAGCGCTCGAAATGCTCGTGGATGAAGAAGAAGTGGAAGAACTCGGGATTCGCGAGCGACACCGCGACGAACCACGGTGCGGTGATGGCGAGGAACAGCGCCAGACCACGGACCAGGTGGAGGCGGCGCCAGACGGCGAAATCGCGCGTCACCAGGGAGTAGATCACCAGGGTTGCGAACGGCAGCGCCGCGCCGATCAGCCCCTTGGAGAGCACCGCGAGCGCCAGCGCGGCCCAGGCCGCGAGCATCCAGCGCCGCGCGCTGCCGCCGCCGGCGGGTGCCGACTGCGCCAGGAGCAGGCAGAACAGGCCGCCGCAGGTGAAGAAGGTCACGCCCATGTCGAGGGTGTTGACGTGGCCGATGAGCGCGTAGAGCAGCGCGCTGGCGCAGATGGCGCCGGCCGCGATCCCGGTCGCGCCGCCCCACAGGCGCGCGGCGGTGAAGGCGGCGAACAGCACGCCCAGGAAGCCGGTCAGCGCCGACCACAGGCGCGCGGTCCAGTGGTGCTCGCCGAACGCGGTGTACGCCGCGGCGGTCGCCCAGTACTGCAGCGGCGGCTTGTAGAAGTACTTGAAATCGTTCAGGCGCGGCGTGATCCAGTCGCCGCTGGCGACCATCTCGCGCGGAATCTCCGCATAGCGCCCCTCGTCCGGCCGCACCAGCTTGCGCACTTCCAGATTGCAGAACCAGACCGCGGCCAGCAGCGCGACCAGTGCCCACCACCCGCCGCGCGTCAGCATCGGCGTGCCCGGCGGGGATGTCGCGGGGACGGGCGTCGCGGCATCATTCGACGATCAGCGCGGCGGCGACGCTGCGCCCCTCGCCGGAGAGGATGTTGTAGGTCCGGCACGCCGCTGCGGTGTCCATGACCTCGAGGCCGATGCCGTGCGAGAGCAGGCGCGCCGCCAGGCGCGGGTGCGGGAAGCGCTGACGCGCGCCGGTGCCGAGGAGCACGATGCCGGCGCCGAGGCCGGCGAGGCGGTCGAACTCGGCCTCGGTCAGGTCCTCCGGCGAACGCGGCGGCCAATGCTCGAGCAGGCGCTCCGCCAGCACGATCAGCGATGTCGCGTGGCGCACGCCATTGACCTGCACGAACTGCGGGCCGAACGCGGTGATGATGTTGGTCGCCGCGGGGCGGTCGAGATGCAATTTCACGGTGGACGGGCGGATGGTTGGCAGTGCCGCCGCGCTGCCGGCGCCTGCCGGCGTGGACGCCGGTCGGACGCGCTCCCTGGCGCCCCCTGCCCGAGGGGTGATGTTGCGACGCAATGCGGCGTAGCGTAGAATTATAGCTTTTCTGCCAGCCCTTCCCGCTTCGGCGCGCCGACCGTCCCGCAGGCGCGAACCGCGCGGGCGCGGCCGGCGTCGGGATGGCCGCCATGAGAGAGTTTTCGCGCATCAAGCGCCTGCCGCCGTACGTGTTCAACATCACGGCGGAACTGAAGATGGCTGCGCGCCGCCGCGGCGAGGACATCATCGACCTGTCGATGGGCAATCCCGACGGCTCCACGCCGCAGCACATCGTCGACAAGCTCGTCGAGGCCTCGCAGCGCCCGGACACGCACGGCTACTCGGTGTCGAAGGGCATTCCGCGCCTGCGTCGCGCGATCACGAACTGGTACAAGTCGCGCTACGACGTCGACTTCGACCCGGAGACCGAGGCGATCGTGACCATCGGGTCGAAAGAGGGCCTCGCGCACCTGATGCTGGCGACGCTCGATCGCGGCGACACCGTGCTGGTGCCGAACCCGAGCTACCCGATCCACATCTACGGCGCGGTGATCGCCGGCGCCGACATCCGCAGCGTGCGCATGACGCCCGACGTGGACTTCTTCTCGGAGCTCGAGACCACGATCCGCGGCTGCATTCCCAAGCCCAAGATGATGATCCTGGGCTTTCCGTCCAATCCGACCGCGCAGTGCGTCGACCTGCCGTTCTTCGAGCGCGTGATCGCGCTGGCCAAGGAGCACGACATCCTGGTGGTGCACGACCTCGCCTACGCCGACATCACGTTCGACGGCTACCGCGCGCCGTCGATCATGCAGGTGGCCGGCGCGCGCGACGTGGCCGTCGAGTTCTTCACCATGTCCAAGAGCTACAACATGGCGGGGTGGCGCATCGGGTTCATGGTCGGCAACGCCGAGCTCGTCAGCGCCCTGGCGCGCATCAAGAGCTACCATGACTACGGCAGCTTCACGCCGGTGCAGGTGGCCTCGATCGCCGCGCTGGAAGGCCCGCAGGACGCGGTGCGCGAGATCTGCGCCCAGTACCAGAGCCGGCGCGACGTGATGGTCAAGGGCCTCCACGAGATCGGCTGGATGGTCGACAAGCCGAAGGCGTCGATGTACATCTGGGCCAAGATCCCGCCCGCCTATGCGCCGATGAAGTCGCTCGATTTCGCCCGCAAGCTGCTCGCGGACGCCAAGATCGCGGTGTCGCCGGGGATCGGGTTCGGCGACTACGGCGACGATTACGTGCGCATCGCGCTGATCGAGAACGAGCAGCGCTGCCGGCAGGCGCTGCGGGGCATCAAGGAAATGTTCCGCAAGGACGGCGTTCTCCCCAAGGCGGCCGCCTAGGCCACGCCGGCCGGCCGGCGGCGTCGCGCGGCGACCGCGCGCGCGGGCGCGCGCCGCGACCCTCTCAACAGCAACCAAGCGCAGATCATGAAGCCCATCCAAGTCGGCTTGTTCGGCATCGGCACCGTCGGAAGCGGAACCTTCAACGTCCTCGCCCGCAATCGCGAGGAGATCGTGCGCCGCGCCGGGCGCGATATCGTCATCAGCATGGTCGCCGACCTCGACACCGAGCGCGCCGAGCGCATCGTCAAGGGGCGGGCGGTCGTGACCCGCAACGCGGACGACATCATCGGCAACCCCGACATCGACATCGTCATCGAGCTCATCGGCGGGTACACCGTGGCGCGCGACCTGGTGCTCAAGGCGATCCGCGCCGGCAAGCACGTCGTCACCGCGAACAAGGCGCTGCTGGCCACCCACGGCAACGAGATCTTCGCCGCGGCCCGCGAGAAGGGCGTGGTGGTCGCGTTCGAGGCGGCGGTCGCCGGCGGCATCCCGATCATCAAGGCGCTGCGCGAGGGGCTCACCGCCAACCGCATCGAATGGATCGCGGGCATCATCAACGGCACCTCGAATTTCATCCTGTCCGAGATGCGCGAGCGCGGCCTGCCGTTCGGCGACGTGCTGCGCGAAGCGCAGCGGCTCGGCTACGCCGAGGCCGACCCGACCTTCGACATCGAGGGCGTCGACGCCGCGCACAAGCTCACCATCATGAGCGCGATCGCCTTCGGCATTCCCATGCAGTTCGGCGCCGCGCATGTGGAGGGCATCACCAAGCTCACGGCCGAGGACATCCGCTACGCCGAGGAACTCGGCTACCGCATCAAGCTGCTCGGCATCGCGCGGCGCACCGCGGGCGGCATCGAGCTGCGCGTGCATCCGACGCTGATCCCGGCGAAGCGCCTGATCGCCAACGTCGAGGGCGTGATGAACGCGGTGCTCGTCAAGGGCGATGCGGTCGGCGCCACCATGTACTACGGTGCCGGCGCGGGCGCCGAGCCGACCGCCTCGGCCGTGGTCGCCGACCTGGTCGACGTCACCCGCGTGCACACCGCGGATCCCGAGCATCGCGTGCCGCACCTGGCGTTCCAGCCGGACCGGCTGGCGAACACGCCGATCCTGCCGATCGGCGAGGTGGAGACCAGCTACTACCTGCGCCTGCGCGTCAAGGACCAGCCCGGCGTGCTCGCCGACATCACGCGGGTGCTCGCCGACAACAACATCTCGATCGACGCGATGGTGCAGAAGGAGCCGGCCGAGGGCGAGGACCAGGTCGACATCATCATGCTCACCCACCTGGCGGTCGAGAAGCGCGTCGACGCCGCGATTGCGCGCATCGAGGCGCTGCCGGTGGTGCTCTCCAAGGTGGCGCGCATCCGGCTCGAGGAGCTGCGTTGACCCGTCGTCTCGCTGCGGTCGTCGCGATGGCGGCGGCGCTGCTGCTGGCCGCGTGCGGCTCCGCGAGCGTGCACACCGCGGCCGCGGGCACGGTGGTGCAGGCCCGCGAGGTGGTGCGCGCCGTGTACGGCCAGGCGGCCGACCCGGTCGCGGGGCTGCCCTATCGGGCGCCCGACATCGCGCGCGTGGTGGCGCGGATGACCGCGCGCTTCGCCGAATTGCGCGCCGCCCTCGAGTCGGGCGCGGCGGGTCTGACGAGCGAGGCCTATGTCGCGCTGCGCGATCCGGCGTCGTCCGCGCCGGCCCTGCGCGCGCTGGTGCGGCGCGAGAACCTCGACCGCAGCATCCTCTACGGTGCCTCGGCGTCCGAGGTCGGGCACGGCATCAACGACTGGTTCGGCGACTGGATGCCGTTCGAGCGCGAGTCCTTCGCGCGCGAGTGGATCGGCCAGGCGCCGGCGGGATGGTGGTATCGCGACGAGCGCGGCAACTGGGTGCGCAAGTCGGCGGAGGCGGCGGGCCCGCGGGCGGCGCCGGCGCAGCGATGAGATACGTGTCGACCCGCGGCGGGATGGCGCCGGCGCGCTTCACCGAGATTCTGCTCGAAGGCCTCGCGCCCGACGGCGGGCTGACGGTGCCCGAGCACGGTTACCCGCGCCTCGACGCCGCCGAACTGGCGGCGATGCGCGGCCTCGGCTATGCGGACCTCGCCTTCGCGGTGCTGTCGCGCTTCATCGACGACATCGGCGCGTCCGACCTCAAGCGGCTGATCGACGCCACCTACACGCCGGCGATCTTCGGCAGCGCCGCCATCACGCCGTACACGGCGCTCGAGCCGGGCCTCGGCCTGCTCGAGCTGTCCAACGGGCCGACGCTCGCCTTCAAGGACATGGCGATGCAGCTGCTCGGCAACCTGTTCGAGCACGTGCTTGCGCGCGACGGCCGGGACCTGAACATTCTCGGCGCCACCTCGGGCGACACCGGCTCGGCGGCCGAGTACGCCATGCGCGGCAAGCGCGGCGTGCGCGTCTTCATGCTGTCGCCGCACGGCCGCATGAGCCCGTTCCAGACGGCCCAGATGTTCTCGCTGGCCGACCCGAACATCTACAACATCGCGATCGAGGGCGTCTTCGACGACTGCCAGGACATCGTCAAGGCGATCGCCGGCGACGCTGCCTTCAAGGCGCGCCATCGTCTGGGCGCGGTCAACTCGATCAACTGGGCGCGCGTGGTGGCGCAGGTCGTCTACTACTTCAAGGGATACTTCGCGGCCACGCGCGGCGACGGCGAGGAGGTCTCGTTCGCCGTGCCGTCGGGGAACTTCGGCAACATCTACGCCGGCCATGTGGCGCGCATGATGGGGCTGCCGATCCGCCGCCTGGTACTCGCCACCAACGAGAACAACGTACTCGACGAGTTCTTCCGCACCGGCGCCTACCGCGTGCGCGGCAGCGCCGAGACGCGCCAGACCTCGAGCCCGTCGATGGACATCTCCAAGGCCTCGAATTTCGAGCGCTTCGTCCACGACCTCGCCGGCGGCGACGCCGCGGTGGTGCGCGCGCTGTGGCAGCGTGTCGACGCGGAGGGCCGCTTCGACCTGGCCGGCGGGCCGCTGATGGCGGCGCTGCCCCGCTACGGCTTCGTCTCCGGCTCGAGCTCCCACGCGGACCGCATCGCCACCATCCGCGCGACGCACGCGCGCTACGGGAGGATCATCGACACCCATACCGCCGACGGGATGAAGGTCGCGCTCGAGCAGCGCGAGACGGGGGTGCCGATGGTGGTGCTGGAGACGGCGCAGCCGGCCAAGTTCGAGGACACGATCGTCGAGGCGCTCGGCATCAGGCCGCCGCGGCCGCCGGGGTTCGCCGGCATCGAGGCGCTGCCGCGGCACTTCGAGGTGATGCCCGCTTCCGCGGAGCGGGTCAAGGCCTTCGTCGCGGCGCACGCGCCGTGAACAAGTGCGTCTTCGGCTTCGCCGGGTATTCCGGTTCGGGCAAGACCACCCTGATCGAGAAGCTGATTCCGCGCTTCGTCGCGGCCGGACTGCGCGTGTCGCTGATCAAGCACGCCCACCACGCGTTCGACATCGACAAGCCCGGCAAGGACTCCTATCGCCACCGCGAGGCCGGCTGCACCGAAGTCCTGGTCACCTCGGACCGGCGCTGGGTGCTGATGCACGAGCTGCGCGACGAGCCGGAGCCGACGCTTGCCGACCAGCTGGACCGATTCGCGCCCTGCGACCTGGTCCTGGTCGAGGGCTTCAAGCGCGCGGCCATCCCCAAGCTCGAGGTGCATCGCCCGCGGCACGGCCGGCCGCTGCTGCATCCGGAGGACGCCAACATCGTCGCCGTCGCCACCGACGCGCCGGTGCAGACCCCCTTGCCGGTGCTCGATATCAACGATCCGGCCGCCATCGCCGAATTTATAATGCGCCACCTTCGACTCGCATCCCGATGACGCGTCCGCCAATGCTCTCCATGGATGAGGCGCTCGCCGCGCTCCTGGCGCAGGCGACGCCGGTTGCCGAGCACCGGACGGTGCCCACGCTGTCCGCGCATGGGCGCGTGCTGGCCGCGCCGCTGCATTCGACGCTCGACGTGCCGCCGATGGACAACACCTCGATGGACGGCTATGCGCTGCGCGCGGCGGACGTGCCGGCGGCGGGAACGCGCCTGCCGGTGTCGCAGCGCGTGCCGGCCGGGCAGGTGCCGTCGCCGCTTGCGGCCGGCACCGCGGCACGCATCTTCACCGGGGCCATGATTCCGCCCGGGGCCGACGCGGTGGTGATGCAGGAGCAGTGCAGCGCCGACGGCGACGCGGTCGTCGTCAATCACGTGCCGGCAGCCGGCGACTGGGTGCGGCGCGCCGGGGAGGACATCCGCGCGGGTGCCCGGATCCTCGCCGCCGGGACGCGGCTGTCGCCGCAAGCCTGCGGCCTCGCCGCCTCGGTCGGCCTGGCCACGGTGCCGGTGGTGCGCGACCTGCGCGTGGCGGTGTTCTTCACCGGCGACGAACTCGCCATGCCGGGCGAGTCGCTCAAGCCGGGCGCCATCTACAACTCGAACCGCTTCGTGCTCAGCGCCCTGATCGCCGGACTCGGCTGCCGCGTCACCGATTTCGGCATCGTGCCCGATTCGCTCGATGCCACGCGCGGCGTGCTGCGCGAGGCGGCGCGCGAGCACGACCTGATCGTCACCACCGGCGGCGTCTCGGTGGGGGAGGAGGATCATGTCCGGCCGGCGGTCGAGGCCGAGGGCGAGATCCGCCTGTGGCAGATCGCGATCAAGCCCGGCAAGCCGCTCGCCTACGGACGGGTGCGGCGTGCCCCCGGCGGACATGCCGATTTCATCGGGCTGCCCGGCAATCCGGTGTCGGGTTTCGTCACCTTCCTGCTGTTCGTGCGGCCGTTCATCCTCAAGCGCCAGGGCGTCGCCGACCTGGCGCCGCGCGCGCTGGCGCTGCGCGCGGATTTCGACTGGCCCCGCCCCGACCGGCGCCGCGAGTTCCTGCGGGCGCGGCAGGGCGCGGCCGGGCTCGAACTGTTTCCGAACCAGAGTTCCGGCGTGCTCACCTCGACGGTCTGGGCCGACGGACTGATCGACAATCCGCCGGGCCACGCGATCGCCCGCGGCGACCTCGTGCGATTCCTGCCGTTCGCGGCGCTGCTGACCTGACATGGTGAAGCTGCTGTACTTTGCCGGCCTGCGCGAGGCGCTCGGCATCCCCGGCGAGTCCCTGGCCCTGCCGGCGCCGGACTGCGACGTCGCCGCACTGCGCGCGCACCTCGCCGCGCGTGGCGGCGCCTGGGCCGAGCAGTTCGCGGCGGCGCGCAACCTGCGCGCCGCGGTCAACCAGGACATGGCGGCAGCGGCGGCGCCGGTGCGCGACGGCGACGAGGTAGCTTTTTTTCCGCCGGTGACGGGAGGCTAGGCCGCCATGCCGGTGCGGGTCCAGACCGCCGATTTCGACCTCACCGCCGAGGTCGCCGGTCTGCGCGCCGCGCAAGGGGCGCGCGCGGCGCAGATCGGCGCCGTCGCCTGCTTCGTCGGCACGGTGCGCGACGTCAATGTCGACCGCGGCGTGGCCGCCGCCGTGAGCGCCATGACGCTCGAGCACTATCCCGGCATGACCGAGCGCTCGCTCGAGGCGATCGTCGCCGAGGCGCGCGGCCGGTGGGACATCTTCGACGCCCTGGTCGTGCATCGGGTCGGCGCGCTGCTGCCGCAGGATCAGATCGTCCTGGTGGTCACCGTCGGCGCCCATCGCGGCGAGGCGTTCGCCGCCTGCGAGTTCATCATGGACTACCTGAAGACGCGCGCGCCGTTCTGGAAGAAGGAGCGCACGCCGGACGGCGAGCGCTGGGTCGACGCGCGCGCCAGCGACGACGACGCCGCCGGCAAGTGGGCGGCGGGCGACGCCGCGCGCCCCGGGACGTGAGCGCGGCCGGCGTGCTCGCGGTCGGCGTCGGCGCGGCGCTCGGCGCGTGGCTGCGCTGGGGCCTGGGTGCGCTGCTCAATGCATGGTATCCGGCGATCCCGCCGGGCACGCTGGTCGCCAACCTCGCCGGCGGCTACCTGGTCGGCATCGCCGTCGCGTTCTTCGCCGGCCACGCCGGGGTCGCGCCGGAGTGGCGCCTGTTCGCGATCACCGGGTTCCTCGGCGGGCTCACCACCTTTTCGACCTTCTCCGCCGAAGGCGTGGCGCTGCTGCAGCAGGCGCGCTACGCGGCAGCGTTCGCGCACAGCGCGATGCACCTGATCGGGTCGTTCGGTGCCACGCTCGCCGGGATCGCCACCTGGCGCCTGGTCGCGACCTAGGCGGCGCCGGGCGGCCCGGCATGGCGGGGCAGAGCGCCTAGTCCCCCGCCGCCTTGAGCATCGCAAGGCGCACGTTGATGTTGCCGACGCGCTCGAGCAGGACGCGCATGCAGGCCTTGTTGAATTCCGCCTGCACCGCGTCGGTCGCCGACCGCATCGCCTGGGCCTTGAGTTCGATCGCGGCGCAGTCGACCTGCGCGGTCATCGTGGTGCCGCGCCGGGTGCTCTGGTCCTGGAAATACAGCATCTCGCCGAAGCAGCCGCCGGGCTTGACCGAGGAGACGCGCTGGCCGCGGATCGAGACGTCGATCTCGCCGTCGACCAGCACGTAGAGCGCGTCGCCGATGTCGCCCTCGCGAATGATCACGTCGCCGCGGCGCGGCCGGTGCCAGGTGGATATGCGCACCACCTCCCACAGCGCGACGTCGCTGAAGCCGCCGAAGAACGGCAGCGCGCGCAGGGCCTGGAACTGCTCGGAGTCCGACACCGGCGAATCGTCGGCGCGCAGGACCGCGAACGCCTGGGTGAGGTCGCGCCCGAACTCGGCCCAGTTCTGGTAGCGCCCCTCGCGGGTCTTCGCGAGCGCGCGCAGGACGATGGCGTCGAGCGCGGCCGGCAGGTTGGGCCGCAGGTCGGAGGGGCGCGCGGGCTCGGTGTTGAGGATCGCGTAGGCCAGCCCGATGTGGTTCGACGCGGTGAACGGCAGCCGGCCGGTGATCAGGCGGTACATGACCACGCCCAGCGAATAGATGTCGCTCTGGTGCGTGAGCTTGTCGTTGCGGATCTGCTCGGGCGACATGTAGGCGGGCGAGCCGATCACCGTCTCGCCGGTGCCGGTGAGGGTGCGCGTGGTCGCGTCGGCGGGCTTGGCCAGGATCGAGGCGCCGAAGTCGGAGATCTTGATGTCGCCCGATTCGGTGACGAGGATGTTGCCCGGCTTGATGTCGCGGTGGATGATCCCCTCGCGCATCGCCAGTTCGAGCGCGCGCGCGCACTTGAAGATGATCTCGATCACCCGCGGCAGCGGCAGCAGGCTCTGCGGGTCGGCATGGGCGTCGAGGGTGCCGCCCCTGACGTACTCCATGACGACATAGGCGTGGTCGCCGTCGCTGCCGGCGTCGTAGATCTGCGCGATGTGCGGGTGGTTGAGGCGGCCGACCAGGCCGGCCTCGGCCAGGTAGGCCTTGCGGCGCATCGACAGCCCGCGGGCGTCCTCGGCCATGTCCGGGCCGAAATCGAACACCTTGATGGCGACCTCGCGATCGGCGAACGCGTCCCGTCCGAGGTACACGCGCGAGGTCGCGCCGCGGCCGAGTTCGCGGACGATCGCATACTTGCCGATGCTGCGCGGGACCGGTTGCATGCGCCGATCCGGCCTAGTTGAGCAGCCGCGGCGGCTCTTCGGCCGGCGCCCCGCCGGGCGCCGGCGCCGGACTGGCCGGCGCGAGGAACGGCAGGTCCCACTGCGCGGCGCGGGCTGCCGATTCGATCAGCCGCGCCAGCGAGTGCATCAGGCGATCGTCGAGGCCCAGTTCGATGCCGCGCCCCGACTGCGGGTCGAGGGTCAGCCGATAGGTTCCCGGGCGCTCGATCCTGACCTGGGCGCGGGTGGCCAGGAACGGCACCTCCCCGAGCGGAAACTGGCGCGGCGCGGCCTGGCCCGACTCCTGGAACGGCGTCTTGAAATCGGTTTCGGTCAGCGCCTTCTCGCGCTCGAACGAGACGATCTCGCGGCGCGCCGCAGGGCCGGGATGGCGCGCCGCCGCGGCGCGATCGACCGTCCGCTGCAGTTCCGGCCACAGCAGGCGGACGAAGCGGCGCGTCAGGAACACGCGGAATTCCTCGCCGGAGGTGGTCGACAGGCGCATGCGCAGCCGATCCTCGGCGGCGTCAAAGACAACCTGCATTTGATGTATCTGCATGACCATCCTATCCTAGCAGTTCGAACGCCGCGCTCGTGCCGCGAGAAGGACGGCAACCGGGGGCGCGGTTTGACGGAAATCAACCCGCGGCGCCGCGAATCGCCTTGAATTTCCCCGTCAGACCCGCATTTACCCGATCAATTCCCCTTTACCAGGACGGCACCGGAACATGCGCGCAGACAAGCTCACCACCAAGTTCCAGCAGGCGCTGAGCGATGCCCAGAGCATCGCCAACGGGCGCGACAACCAGTTCATCGAGCCCCAGCACCTTCTGCTCGCCATGCTCAACCAGGACGACGGGACCGTCGCCTCGCTGCTCGCGCGCGCCGGCGGGCAGGTGCAGAAGCTGAAGTCCGAGCTCAACCGCGCGGTCGACGGCATGCCGAAGGTCGAGGGGCATGGCGGCGACGTGCAGGTCTCGCGCAGCCTGTCGCAACTGCTCAATCTCGCCGATCGCGAGGCGCAGAAGCGCGGCGACGACTTCATCGCGTCCGAGATGTTCCTTCTGGCCGCGGTCGAGGACAAGGGCGAGATCGGCCGCGCGCTCAAGGAGGCGGGCGCCACCCGCAAGGCGCTCGAGGCGGCCATCGACGCCGTGCGCGGCGGCGCCCGGGTCGACTCCCAGGAATCCGAGAGCCAGCGCGAGGCGCTCAAGAAGTACACCATCGACCTCACCGAGCGCGCGCGCAGTGGCAAGCTCGATCCGGTGATCGGTCGCGACGACGAGATCCGGCGCACCATCCAGGTGTTGCAGCGCCGCACCAAGAACAACCCGGTCCTCATCGGCGAGCCGGGCGTGGGCAAGACCGCCATCGTCGAGGGTCTGGCGCAGCGCATCGTCAATGGCGAGGTGCCGGAGACCCTCAAGAACAAGCGCGTGCTCTCGCTCGACATGGCCGCGCTCATCGCCGGCGCCAAGTACCGCGGCGAGTTCGAGGAGCGCCTGAAGGCCGTCCTCAACGACCTCGCCAAGGACGAGGGGCAGACCATCGTCTTCATCGACGAATTGCACACCATGGTCGGCGCCGGCAAGGCCGAGGGCGCGATGGACGCCGGCAACATGCTCAAGCCCGCGCTGGCGCGCGGCGAGCTGCACTGCGTCGGCGCCACCACGCTCGACGAGTACCGCAAGTACGTCGAGAAGGACGCCGCGCTGGAGCGGCGCTTCCAGAAGGTGCTGGTCGGCGAGCCGAGCGTCGAATCGACCATCGCCATCCTGCGCGGCCTGCAGGAGCGCTACGAACTGCACCACGGCGTCGACATCACCGATCCGGCGATCGTCGCCGCCGCCGAGCTCTCGCATCGCTACATCACCGACCGCTTCCTGCCGGACAAGGCGATCGACCTGATCGACGAGGCGGCGGCGCGCATCAAGCTCGAGATCGACTCCAAGCCCGAGGCGATGGACAAGCTCGACCGGCGCCTGATCCAGCTGAAGATCGAGCGCGAGGCGATGAAGAAGGAGCAGGACGAGGCGTCGCAGAAGCGGCTCGCGCTCATCGAGGAGGAGATCGGCAAGCTCGGCCGCGAGTATGCGGACCTCGAGGAAATCTGGAAGGCGGAGAAGTCGGCCGTCGCGGGCAGTCAGCACATCAAGGAGGAGATCGACCGGCTGCGCGCGCAGATGGCCGACCTGCAGCGCAAGGGGCAGTTCGACAAGCTTGCCGAGATCCAGTACGGCAGGCTGCCCAAGCTGGAGGCGCAGTTGAAGCAGGCCGAGACCGGCGCGGCGGCGCGGAGCGGCGAGCAGAAGCGCCCGCAGCTGCTGCGCACCCAGGTCGGCGCCGAGGAGATCGCCGAGGTGGTCGCGCGCGCCACCGGAATCCCGGTGTCCAAGCTCATGCAGGGCGAGCGCGAGAAGCTGCTCAGGATCGAGGAGCGTCTCCATCAGCGCGTGGTCGGCCAGGACGAGGCGGTGCGCCTGGTCGCCGATGCCATCCGGCGTTCGCGCGCCGGATTGGCCGACGAGGGCAAGCCCTACGGCTCGTTCCTGTTCCTCGGACCCACCGGCGTGGGCAAGACCGAGCTCACCAAGGCGCTGGCCGCGTTCCTGTTCGACACCGACGAGGCGATGATCCGCATCGACATGAGCGAGTACATGGAGAAGCACTCCGTGGCGCGCCTGATCGGCGCGCCGCCCGGCTATGTCGGCTACGACGAGGGCGGGCAGCTCACCGAGGCCGTGCGCCGGAAGCCGTATTGCGTGATCCTGCTCGACGAGGTCGAGAAGGCGCATCCCGATGTCTTCAACGTGCTGCTGCAGGCGCTCGACGACGGCCGCATGACCGACGGCCAAGGCCGTACCGTGGACTTCAAGAACACTGTCATCGTCATGACCTCCAATCTGGGCTCGCACAAGATCCAGAGCATGGCCGGCGATGATCCGGAGGTCATGAAGATCGCCGTGATGGCCGAGGTGAAGACCCATTTCCGCCCGGAGTTCGTCAACCGCATCGACGAGATCGTCGTGTTCCACGCCCTGGACGAGGCCAACATCCGCGCCATCGCGCGGATCCAGCTGAAGCGCCTGGAAGAGCGGATCCGGAAGATGGACATGGCGCTGGAGATCAGCGACGCCGCCCTGGGCGAGATTGCCCGCGCCGGCTTCGACCCGGTCTACGGCGCGCGGCCGCTCAAGCGCGCGATCCAGTCCTCGATCGAGAACGCGCTGTCGAAGAAGATCCTGGCAGGGGATTTCGGGCCCAAGGACACCATCCGCATCGACCTGAGGGGCGGCGGCTTCGTGTTCGAGAAGGCGACGGCGAGCGCGGGCGAAAAGGCGGCGGTGCTGTCCTAGGCCGCGTGCGGCGGGCCGCCGGGTCCGCCGCCGCGCCGGGCGCGGCAGAGGGGCGGCACCCGCCGGTCGCCGAGCACCGTCGGCCGGTGCGGCGCGCCGCGGTTCAGGCCGGGCGCGCCAGGTACAGGAGGCCGGGCTCGAGGAAGAGTTCGTCGGGACCCATGCGCTCCTTGTGACGCGACGGCGCGATGCCTTCGTAGCGGTACTCGACGCCCTTGAACCGCACTGCCGTGCGGATCGGCGTGCCGGCGTAGCTGCCGATGACCTCGCCCTGCGACTCGAGCGCCCGCTCGTCGAGGATGACGACGCCGGTCTCGCGCAGCCACCGGCCGTCATCGAGACGCGCAAGGTAGGACAGCACCGCGAAGTGCAGCGGGGCCACCAGCAAGGCGGTGGCGGCGATCGCAAGCAGGCCGTCCATGTCCGTAGCGTAGCGGTTCGCGGCCGGCGGGAACCGGCGATCTGGCCCGGAACTTCGCGGCAATTCGGCGTACGCGTTGTGTATGTGCGGCGTACGGGCGCCGCGGCGCCGGGCGTGCGCCAGCGGAGTATGCTGTCCGCCATCGCGCGGCCCGACCGGAGAGCCCATGCTGCAACTGCGCCCGAACTGCGAATGCTGTGATCGCGACCTGCCGCCGGAGTCGACGGCAGCGCTGATCTGCTCCTTCGAATGCACCTTCTGCCGCGACTGCGCGCTCGGCCCGCTCGCGGGCCGATGCCCGAACTGCGGCGGGGAACTGGTCGCCCGTCCGCGCCGGCCGCCGGACAAGCTGGCCCGGCATCCGGCGTCGACGCAGCGCATCCGCAAGCCGCAAGGCTGCGCGCCTGCGGCATGACGACGCCGCCGGCGCGAGGCGCCGGTTGACCCACGTCAAGCGGCCCCGGCGGTCGATTTCTATACTGGCTCCGTCGCGGCGCGTGCCGCGGGCGGGTGGTGTCGATGATCGTTCCGGCCGGACTGTCGTATGTGGATCCGCACGCCGACGGGCCGTGGCAGGCCTTCGTCGCGACGGTGGCGGGCGTTGCCCCGCACCTCGGGCCGCTGGCCCGCCTGATCGACACCCTGTGCCGGCCCAAACGCGTGCTCATCGTCGATGTGCCGATCGAGCTCGATGACGGCTCGGTCGCGCATTTCGAGGGCTACCGCGTGCATCACAACCTGTCGCGCGGCCCGGGGAAGGGCGGCGTGCGTTATGACGCCGGCGTCCGCCTCGACGAGGTGATGGCCCTCGCGGGCTGGATGACGATCAAGAACGCGGCGATGAACCTGCCGTTCGGCGGCGCGAAGGGCGGCATTCGCGTCGATCCGGCAAGGCTCTCGCGCAAGGAACTCGAGCGCCTGACGCGGCGCTACACCAGCGAGATCGGGCTCCTGATCGGTCCGGACCGCGACATCCCCGCTCCCGACGTCAACACCGACGCGCAGGTGATGGCCTGGATGATGGATACCTGCGCCATGAACACCGGCACCTCGGCGACCGGCATGGTCACCGGCAAGCCGGTCGCGCTCGGCGGCTCGCTCGGGCGCGACCAGGCCACCGGACGCGGCGTGAACGTGATCGGCCGCGAGACCGCGCGCCGCCTCGGGATGCCGCTGCATGGCGCGCGCGTTGCCGTGCAGGGCGTCGGCAATGTGGGCGCGGTGGCGGCGCGGCTGTTCGCCGAGGACGGCGCGCGCGTGATCGCGCTGCAGGATCGTGCGTCGACGGTCTTCAATCCGGCCGGGATCGATGTCGCGGCGGCGCTGGCGCACAAGGAACGCACGGGCGCGCTGGCCGGCAGCCCCGGCTGCGCGTCGATCGACAGCGAGGAGTTCTGGGCGCTGGAGACCGAGGTTCTGGTGCCCGCGGCGCTCGAAGGCGCCATCGACGCGCGGCGTGCCGCGCGCCTGCGCACGCGGCTGGTCCTCGAGGGGGCGAACGGACCGACCACGCCGGCCGCGGACGCGCTGCTCGCCGAGCGCGGCATCACCGTCGTGCCCGACGTCATCGCCAACGCCGGCGGCGTCATCGTCTCGTACTTCGAGTGGGTGCAGGACTTCAACTCGTTCTTCTGGACCGAGGACGAGGTGACGCGGCGCATGGACAGCATTCTCACCGGCGCCTTCGATCATGTCTGGCGCCTTGCCGCGTCGCTGCGCGTGTCGCTGCGCACGGCCGCCTTCGTGGTCGCCTGTCGGCGCGTGCTCGCCGCGCGCGAGCAGCGCGGCCTGTATCCCTGACCGGCGGGGGGCGAACCCATGATCGACACCGCACCCGCCAGGCTCACGCTGTGGCAGATCGTCATCCTCGCCCTGTCGGCCTACGTGCTGGCCGCGCTGTTCGTGCAGACCCTGTGGGCGCTGCCCGCCGAGGTGGCAACGGTGCTCGACTGGGCGGACAACGCGATATGCGTGGTCTTCCTCGGCGATTTCGCCTATCACCTGGCGACCGCACCGAACCGGTGGACCTATCTGAAATGGGGCTGGATCGACCTGGTGTCGTCGATCCCGACGCTCGACGTGCTGCGCTGGGGCCGGACGGTGCGCGTGCTGCGCATCCTCCGGGTGCTGCGGGCGGTGCGTTCGGTGCGCACGCTCCTGGCGATCATCTTCGAGCGGCGCGCGGCCGGGCTGTTCGCGGCCACCGCGGTGGCGAGCTTCCTGCTTGTCGTGGGTTCGGCGATCGCCATTCTCAATCTCGAGCCGGGCACCAGGATCCGCACCGCGAGCGACGCCTTGTGGTGGGCCTTCGAGATGCTGATCAGCCAGGGGTCGGGGCTCTACAACCCGGTCACCGTCGAGGGACGCCTGGTCGCCACGGCGCTCGCGGTCGCCGGCTTCGTTCTCATGGGCGCGTTCGTGGCCGGCATCGCCGCCTCGGCGCTTGGCGTCGGGGAGCAGAAGATCGAGCGCGAGGAAGAGGAGATCCTGGCGGAACTGCGCGCGATACGGGAACGGCTCGATGCGCTTGAGCGCGGGCTGCCTCCCGGCAACGGCGCCGCGCGTTCACCCTAGCTGCAGGAGGTCGCCTTCGCTGACCACGCCGTCGTCGCAGGCCTCGGCGCGCAGGCCGCCGCGGCCCGCGAACGCCGCCTCGAACACCGCGCCGCGGGACAGCAGGCGCGAGGGCCGATGACACGGCGTGGCGAGTTCCAGTCCGCGGAAGCGCAGTGTACCGACACGGAACACGGCGCCGACCAGGCCGTTGAGCAGTTCGGCGTCGAGGCCGTCGACCTCGAAGTTGCGGCGCGTCTCGGCCGCGCTGAACGGCGCGTGTCCGCGCTGCGCGAGCCAGGCGTTGGCGTCGGCGATCGCGGCACGGCAGATGAACGTGGCGTGGCGGATCTTGACCGGCGCGACGCGCGAGTAGGCGCCGAGCCCCTGGGCGTAGCGGTCGCCGTCGATTCCGGTGCCGGCGATGATCCGCGCCGCGGGCAGCGCCTGCATCGGCAGTCCCGCCCGCGCGCAGGTGAAGATCGCGGCGATCCGCGGTGCGCCGTCCGGCATGGCGCGCCTAGTCGAGCCGGATGCCGGTGTCGGCGGCGAGTTTGGCGTAGACCGGGAGCTCGGCGGCGATCAGTCGCGCCATGGCCTGGGAATCGCCGGGCAGCGGCGCGATGCGCAGGTTGCCGAGCCGTTCGATCACCGCCGGCGCGGCAAGCGCCGCGTTGATGCGCCCGTTCAGGTGGCTCACCAGGCTCGCAGGCAGGCGTGCCGGGCCGACGAAGCCGAACCACAGCCCCATGTGCACGTCCTTGTAGCCGGCCTCGACGAAGGTCGGCGTCTCGGGCAGTTCCGGCGGCCGTCGGGCCCCGGTCCAGGCCAGCGGCACCAGCTTGCCCGCGCGGATGTGTGGCAGCGCTGTCGACAGCCCCATGATGTTGACCGGGATGCGGCCCGCCAGGGTGTCGCCGGTGCCCTGGCCCGAGTCCTTGTACGGGATGTGCTCGAGCGCGATGCCGGCGCTGCGCTTGAACAACTCGACGGTCAGATGCGCGGCCGAGCCAAGCAGGGGGGAGGTGTACTCGAGCGGCTTGGGCGAGGCCTTGGCGCGCGCGACCAGCTCGCCGAGGTTGCGGATGCCCGTCGCGGCGGAGGCCACGAGCAGATTGTCGGCGCGCCCGACCAGCCCGATGCTGGTGAAATCGTCCGGGATCCGGAACGGCACCTTGGCGTAGAGGCTCGGGGTGATGATGAAGTTGTTGGCCGTGAACAGCAGCGTGTAGCCGTCCGCGGGCGCTTTCGCGACGGCGTCCGCGCCGATGATGCCGCCGGCGCCGGGGCGGTTGTCCACCACCCAGGTTCCGCCGGTGTTGCGCGCGAGTTCGTCGACGAGTACCCGGGCCACCGGATCGGTCAGGCTGCCGCTGGCCGCCGGGACGATGACGCGCACCGTGCGGCTCGGATAGTCGCCGGCACCGCTCTGCGCGTGGCTGCCGACCGCGCATGCGGCAAGCAGCGCTGCGGCGGCGGTCCGGGAAAGGCGAAGGGACAGGTGCATGGATCGAGGCTCCGAATTCGCCTCGCGCACGCCGCGGGACGCGCGCGTGCTGGCGATGAGGCAGTCTATGCCGGCGCCGCCGAGCGAGAAAGCGCAAAATTTCGCGCAGGCCGCTGCAGAAATTGCAGCGTCAACCCGACCCGTCGCGCGTCTCGAGGCGCGCGATCTCGTCTGCGGCGATGCGCACCAGGGCGTCGACCGCGGGCGGCAGGTGCCGTTCGGCGCGGACGTAGATCCCGAGCTCGGAGTGCACTGCCGGCCTGAGCGGCACGAAGCGAAGCTGCGCCTGGGCCGCCTCGGCCGCGATACCGAAGCGGTTGGCGAAGGCGATGCCGGCGCCGCGCGCGGCGAGGCTCTTGGCCAGTTCGATCGAGCCGGTCGCGAGCACGACCTGCAGCGCCCGCGCCTGGCTGCCGAACAGCGGCTGCAGGTCGTCGTGGATCGACAGTTCGGCGGTCGGCAGCACCAGCGGGTGGCGCGCACATTCCGCGAAGGTGACGCTGCCGCGCGCGGCGAGCGGATGCCGCGGCGGCACCACCGCGCCGACGCGGAACCTGCCGCGCGCGACCTGCCGCAGGCCGTCGGTGCGTCGGCGCAGGAAGGCGATCGCGATGTCGGCATCGCCGTCGACGACCGCGCCGGCCGCCGCGGCAGACCCGGCGATGCGCACGGTGACCTGGACGGCGGGATGGCGCGCGAGCAGGCGATCGAGCACCGCGGGAATCATGCCGGCAGCGAGCGTTTCGACCGTCGCGACGTCGACCGAGCCGCGGCGGATGCCCTTGAGCGCATCGAGTTCCGCGGCCATGCGCGCCTCGTCCTGCAGGACGGTGATGGCATGACGCGCGACGATCTCGCCGCCGGGCGTCAGCCGCAGGCCGCGCGGCAGCCGCTCGAACAGGGGAAAGCCGAGGGACTCCTCGAGCAGCAGCAACTGACGGTTCAGCGCGGACGAGGAGATGTGGAGGCCGCGTGCCGCCGCGCGGATCGAGCCGGCGCGCCGGATCGCGTCGAAGTGGGCGAGCGCGCGCGAACGACCGGACTTCGCCACGGCGCGCTGCGCCCGGTCAATGCGACGGCCGCGGCATCTGCGCCTCGCCGTAGACCAGCGACACCCTGGCATCGGCCGGAATCCCCGGCATGGTCGCGGCCCAGGCATCCCAGGCCGCGCGCATCGCGGCAATGCGCTCCGGCTGGCGTGCGGCCTGGTTGGCGCGCTCGCGCGCGTCGCGTTCCAGGTCGAACAGGTACTCGTGGTCCTCGATCCTCAGGTACTTCCATTGTCCCTGCCGCATCGCGCGCTGGCCGCGATAGGCCATACGCCAGAACAGGTTGCGGGCCGGCTGCCAGGTCGGGTCAGCGAACAGCGGCACGAGACTCGCGCCGTCGAGCGGATGCGCGGGGTCGGGCGCGACGCCCGCCGCCTCGAGCATCGTCGCGACCCAGTCCATGGTGATCGCCGGCGTGTCGGTCACGCCGCCCGCCGCGATCCGCGCCGGCCAGCGCGCCAGGAGCGGCACGCGAATGCCGCCTTCGAGCAGGTCCATCTTCTGGCCGATGAACGGCCAGTTGTCGGAAAAGCGCTCGCCGCCGTTGTCGCTCGTGAACACGACCAGGGTGTCGGCGTCGGCGCCGGTCTCGCGCAATGCCGCCATCAGCGCGCCGATGCCCTCGTCCATGTGGTGGATCATGCGGCGGTAGGTGGCGATCGAGCCGCCGTCGGTGTGCGGGATGGCGCCGTTGATGCGGCGTGACTCCGCGATGTCGTCGCGCGTCTCCCACGGCCAATGCGGCGCGGTGTAGTGGAGCGAGAGCATGAAGGGCCGGCGCCCCTGCGCGCGCACGAACGCGGCGGCGCGCTCCGAGAGCAGGTCGGTCAGGTAACCCTCGCGCCTGACCTGGACCTCGTTCTCCCACAGGTCGACGATGCCGTCGCGGCTGCTGTGGGAAAAGTAATCCACGCCGCCGGCCATCGGCCCGAAGAACATCTGGTAGCCGCTCTTCTCCGGCCCGAAATGCGGCCGGAAGCCGAGGTGCCACTTGCCGATCAGCGCCGTGGCATAGCCGGCATCGCGCAGCAGCGACGCCAGGGTCGGATGGGCCGGCGGCAGGCCGAGGACCGGATTCCCCCGGGCGGTGCCCGCGAGCGGCTCCTCGGCGGCGCCGCGCAGGCGGTACTGGTAGCGCCCGGTGGCCAGCGCGAATCGGGTGGGCGAGCACACCGGCGAATTGGAATAGCCGCTGGTGAACAGCAGGCCCTCGCGCGCCAGGCGGTCGAGATTGGGCGAGACGCCGCCGGGCAGGCCGGAATCGCGTGCGCCGGTCACTCCCAGGTCAGCATAGCCGAGGTCGTCGGCGAGAATGAACACGAAGTTCGGCCTGGCCATCGGCTAGAGCCCTCCGGTGACCATCAGCACATGGCCGCTGATGTAATTGGCCTCGGGCGTGCACAGGAGATAGATGGCATCGGCCGCCTCCTCGGCGGTGCCGCCGCGCCCCAGCGGGATGCCCGCCTCCATCATGCGCACCTGCTGCGCCGGAATGCCGGCGGGAATGGCGCGACCGCCGACGTCGAGCGTCGCCGGGCCGCCTTCGACTGCCTGCGTCATGCGGGTGACGATGTAGCCGAACGCGACCGCGTTCACATTGACCTTGTAGCGTCCCCACTCCCTGGCCAGCGTGCGCGTCATGCCGGTGATGCCGGCCTTGGCCGTCGAATAGTTGGTCTGCCCGGCGTTGCCTTGCGTGCCGGAGATCGACGAGACGTTGACCACCTTGCGGAACACCTCGCGGCCGGCCGCGGCGTCGCGCTTGGCGGCCTCGCGGATCACCCCTGCGGCTGCGCGCAGGATGCGGAATGGTGCCTTCAGGTGGACGTCGAGAACGGCATCGAACTGCTCGTCGGTCATCTTCTGGATCACCGAGTCCCAGGTGAAGCCCGCGTTGTTGACGATGATGTCGAGGCCGCCCCAGGTGTCGACCGCGGCCGCGACGAAGCGCTCGGCGAAGCCGTCCTCGGTGACGCTGCCGGGGACGGCGATCGCCTCGCCGCCGCCGGCGCGGATCGCGGCGACCACGTCGGCGGCCGGCGCGGCGTCGAGGTCGTTGACCACGACCCGCGCACCTTCGGCGGCGAGCTTGATCGCGCACGCGCGTCCGATGCCGCGCCCCGATCCGCTGACAATCGCTATCCTGCCGTCGAGCCTGCCCATGGGGAATCCTTGCGCGAAAGAATGGAGAGGGCGCGTCGCCGCGCCCCTCAGGGGGAGGCGCAGCCGATGCAGGCGTCCTCGACGAGCACGCGCGGCGTGAGGGCCGGCGGCGGCGCGACCGCGGCCTGCGCATTGCGTGCGTTGCGCTCGGCCAGGGCGCGGATCAGCCCCTCGATTCCGCCCTGGCGCTCGATGACCACGGCAAAGTTGGCGCTGTAGAGCCGGACGACGTCGACGCCGTCGGTGCGCAGTTCGCGGATCTTCCAGGCGTCGCCGCTGCGGCGGACGGTGACCAGCATCGGCTCCGGCGCCTGCCCGGCGCTCCGCGGCCGGGTCACCGCGACCCTCACCGCTGCCTCGCGCGCGTTGGCGGCAGCCGGCGCGGTCAGGACATTGAGCGTGTCGCCGCGATTGGTGACCAGGAGGCGCGCAAGCACGTGGACGAGCAGCGCGCGGAACTCGCGCACCAGGGCCGCCTTCTGCGCCGCGCTGGCCGCCTCCCACGCGCCGGCCGCGGCTTCGCGGGTGATCACGCCGAAGTCCATGTGCGGCGCGACGTCACGCTCGATGATCGCCGCCGCGGCGGGCAACGCGCCGTCGCCGCCCAGGGCCGCCTCGGCGGCCTTAATCGAGTTCCCCAGCACCGCGACGATGCCGTCGACGAACGCGGCGGGGGACGGCTGCGCCGCGGCCGACGGCGCGCCGCACAGCCCGATCCAGGCCAGGGCCGGCAGCATCCGGCGCAGCAGCCGGGTCAGCATCGGCGCACGCACGGGCGGCAGCGTTGCGGGTTCGACGGTTTCATCGGTTCAGTCCCCCAGCGGGCGTTCGCGCCTCTGCAGGCGCAGGATTCTACGCCCATGGCGCCGCGCGCTCCCGCTGCCGCGCGCGCGTTCCGCGCGTTCGTCATCACGCGGCCACGGCGCCGGACAGCCCAACCGGCAGCGTCTCCACGTCGGCAACGATCCGCACCGCGATCGGCGTGGCGCGGTTGCGCACGGTGATCCGCTCCAGCGGGTAGCGGCCGGCGTCGATGCCGGCCCGTTCGGCGACGGACTCGGAGAAGATCAGCTGGCAGCCGAACTGCTTGGTCTGGTCCTGCAGGCGACTGGCGGTGTTGACGGCGTCGCCGACCGCCGTCAGATACGTGGCGACGCCGCGCCCCATGTGGCCGACGACGGTGTGACCGCAGTGGATGCCGATTCCCATGCGCAGCGGTTCGGGCAGCTCATGGCGCAGGTCCGCGCTCAGCGCGGCGACCGCGCGCGTCATCGCGCGGGCGGCTTCGAGCGCGTGGCGTGCGCCGGCGGCCGCGCCGTCATGGACCCCGAACAGCGCCATCACGCCATCGCCGGTGAACTGGTTGGTGATTCCGCCCGCCGCGTCGATCGCACGCCCGGTGGCCTCGAAGTAGCGGTTGAGCAGAAACACCACATCGTACGGCAGGCGCGACTCGGACAGGCGGGTGAATCCGCGCAGATCGGCGAACAGTACGCAGATCTCGCGTTCCTCGCCGCTCATGCGGTCTGGGGTGTCGAGGGCGCGGGCCGGCTCGGTGGTCGGAGGGATCAGCGGCACGACCGCCAGGTCCCGCGTCGGGCGCAGCTGGCAGGCGAGGCGCACGTCGCGGCCCGCCTTGACGCGCTCGAGCAGTCGTGACTCGTCCGCGCGCGCGGCGGGCAGGGTGTCGGCCCCGGCGAGCACCTGCACGCGGCAGGTCGAGCAGCGCGCACGGCCTCCGCACACGGACGCGTGGGCGATGCCGGCGACGCGGCTGCACTCGAGGATCGACATGCCGAGCGGCATCGACACCACGCGTCCGCCCGGGTAGGTCACGCGCACCGCGCGTCGCTGTTCGGCCGCCAGACGCACGGCGCGCGCAGCCAGCGCGGCGGCGAGCAGTGTGCCGAAGGCTGCAAGCAGGACGCGCGCGAGGTCGCCGAGTTCGGCCCGCTGCGCCGGCTTGATGATGCGCGCGTGGGCGAAGATCGCCTGCCTTGCGTCGGGGTCCTGCAGCAGGACGGTGGCCTCGCGTGCGCCGGAGACGAAGCCCAGCACGGACAGGATCGGCACCAGGAGCGCCAGCGTGTAGGCGAAGACCAGCCGGCGCGCATACCAGGCGCGCGTGCCCAGCCAGAAATTCAGGCCGATGCAGGCGTGGGTCCAGGCGATGGTCAGCAGCGCCGACTGCATCAGGCCGAGTTCGGGACGCTGGTTCCAGAACACGTGGAGCAGGAAGGCGTACGTGTCCTGAAAGCCGAACAGCGCGTTCGCCACCGCGGTCCCGAGAACGTGCTCGATCACCAGGAGCGGAATCGCAAGCCCGAGCAGGAGCTGCATGGCCTCGGCCAGCGGCATGCGCAGGGTGCGGCGCTGGTAGATCGACCAGAACGCCAGGCAGAGGTGGACCAGCGCGGCCGAGCCGAGCACCAGATGTCCTGCCGGGTTGCGCCAGAGGGAGAGGAAGACGTGGCGTCCCGACTCCATCGCAGCCAGCGACACCAGGCCCAGGGCGTGATTGAGCAGATGCGTCAGGACGAACGCGAACAGCACGAGGCCGCTTGCCAGGCGCGCGCGGCGCGCCAGCCATCCCTGGCCGGTCGGGGCAGCAACGGCGGTGTCCTGAAGCATGCGGTGCTCCGGGCATGGAGGAGCCCGCAGTATCGCAGCGAACCGGGCGCCCTAGCGTGCCGCCGCCGCGGCCGGCAGCTCGACGATGAACCAGGCGCCGCCGCCGCTTCTCGCCGCGCAGCGCGCGGTGCCGCCATGGCGGGCGGCGATCGCGCGCACCAGCGCGAGACCGAGGCCGACCCCGCCGTCGGCCTCGCTGGCGCCGCGCGCGCGGTGGAAGGGCTCGAAGATCCGTTCGCGCTCATCGTCGGCCACGCCGGGACCGCGGTCGCCGACGCGCAGGACGACGCGGTCGCCGGTCTGCGCGAGCCGCACCATGGCATCGCCGCCCGCGCCCGCGTGGCGGCGGGCGTTGTCGAGCAGGTTGCGCAGGCAGCGGCGCAGGAGCCGGGTGCTGCCATGCACGCGCAGCGCGCCGTCGGCTTCGAACCGGATGTCGGCGCGTGCGCATTCCTCGGCGGCCAGTGCGGTGAGGTCGACGTCCGCGAACGGTTCCGGCGGCGCGCCGCTGGCGCCGAGCCGGCTGGCCAGGAGAATCTCCTCGATCAGCGCGTCGAGTTCGCCGATGTCGCGGGCGATGCCCGCGCGCACGCGGGTGTCGTCGCCGCGGCCGAGCAGCTCGATGCTCATGCGCAGGCGAGCCAGCGGCGAGCGCAGCTCGTGCGACGCATTGGCGAGCAGATCGCGCTCCTTCGCGACCAGTGCCTCGATGCGCGCGGCGGCGTGGTTGAAGCGGTCCGCGAGGTAGGCGATCTCGTCGTGACCGCGCACCTCAACGCGGGCGGCGAGATCGCCGCCGCCGTGGGCGTCGACGCCGGCGCGCAGCCGCTCGAGCCGGCGCGTCAGGCGCCGCGCGACCGGATAGGCGGCGAGCCCGACGGCCGCGACGATCAGGGCCAGCCACCAGCCGAACCCGGGTGCGCGCCGCTGCCCGGCGGCGTCGCTCCAGCGGGCGAACAGGACACGGCCGTCGTCGAGCGCGACGCGCACGGTGCCAGGGGCGGGCATGACGTCGAGGCGCGCGTGACCCGCGGGCCGGCCGGTCGCGTCGACCAGCGCGATCGTGCGCGGCGCGCGCGCGTCGCCCGCCAGATGCAGGGCGGCGAAGGCCAGGAGCGCGGTCGCGGCCAGGCCGAGCAGGACCGCGAGCCAGATCCGCAGGTACAGCCGGTGGCCGAAGCGCCGCGCGCGCAAGGCTGCGTCCCTAGCCATCCGGGGCGCGGGAGAAGACATACCCGGCGCCGCGCACCGTGATGATGCGCCGCGGGTGCCTCGGGTCGTCTTCGATGGCGGCGCGGATCCGCGCCACCTGGACGTCGATCGAGCGATCGTAGGCCTCGCCGCTGTCGTCGCGGCTGACCTCCATGAGCTGATCGCGCGTGAGCACGCGACCGGCGCGTTCGGCCATCGCTGCCAGCAGCCTGAACTGACGCGCCGTGAGCTGGCGCGCGTGGCCGTCGACACGGACGACGCGCGCGTCGCGGTCGAGCTCGAGCCGGCCGAAGCGCAAGGCGTCGACACGAGCGTCCGGGTGCCGGCGGCGCAGCACGGCGCGGACGCGTGCCAGCAGTTCGCGCGGTTCGAACGGTTTGGGCAGGTAATCGTCGGCGCCGATCTCGAGGCCGACGATGCGATCGGCGGCGTCGCCTCGGGCAGACAGGATCAGGATCGGCAGCTGCCCGCGCCGCCGGATCGCGCGACACACGTCGAGTCCGCCGCCGTCGGGCAGCATGAGATCGAGGATGACCAGATCGGCGTGGTGCTGTTCCAGCCACGCCAGGCCGGCAGCGCCGGAGCCGGACACGCTCACCGTGAATCCTTCCCGTGACAGGTACTCGCGCACCATGTCGGCGAGGCGGCTGTCGTCCTCGATCATCAGCAATGTGGCGGTCATGGCGCGGCGTGCGGTCCCGGTGCCGCGATTGTCGGCCGCCATGCTTGCCGTGATGTGTGCAGCTTGTAACGAGTTGTAACCAGGCTTACCCGAACAGCAGCGTGGCCGCGCCGGTGGCGACGAACAGTGCCGAGGCCACATAGCGCATCGCATGCAGCGGCAGGCGCTCGGCGAGCCGGCCGCCAAGCAGGACCGCCGGCACGTTGGCGATCATCATCCCGAGGGTCGTGCCCAGCGTCACCACGACCGGCATCGCGTGCCGCGCGCCCAGGGCGACGGTCGCGAGCTGCGTCTTGTCGCCCATCTCGGCCACGAAGAAGGCGGCGGTGGTGGTGAGGAACACGCCGCCCAGCGGGCGCGGAGCCGATTCGAGGCGGTCCGGCACGAGCGCCCAGATGCCGAAGGCCAGAAAGCTGCCGCCGACGAGCCAGACGGTCAGGCGCGGATCGAGGTGGACGGCGAGCGCCACCCCGAGGGATCCGGCGAGCGCGTGGTTGGCCAGGGTGGCGACGAGGATGCCGCAAACGATCGGCCAGGCGCGCCGGTAGCGCGCGGCCAGCGCAAACGACAGCAGCTGGGTCTTGTCGCCGATTTCTGCCACCGCGACCAGCACGGTCGACGTGGCGAAGGCGTCGAGCGTGCTTCCGGGCACCGCGGCGGCGCGGCTCAGCCGCCCGCGGCCGGCGGCGCGAGCGCGGATGCCTCGCTGCGATGCGGGCAGTCGGCCTTCACGCAGTCGGCATACAGGGACAGGGAGTGATCGTGCAGGGCAAAGCCGCGCTCGGCCGCGATGCGGTTCTGGCGGCGCTCGATCTCAGCGTCGTAGAACTCCTCGACGCGCCCGCACTGCAGGCAGACGAGGTGATCATGGTGGGCGCCTTCGTTGAGCTCGAACACCGACCGGCCGGACTCGAAGTGATGGCGCTGCAGCAGCCCCGCCTGCTCGAACTGCGTGAGCACCCGGTAGACGGTGGCGAGGCCGACCTCGATGCGCTCGCCGAGCAGCTGGCGGTAGACGTCCTCGGCACTCATGTGGCGCATGCCGCTGGTCTGGAACAACTCGAGGATGCGCAGCCGCGGACCGGTCGCCTTCAATCCCATGTTGCGCAGGTCGTTGGGATTCTGCGGGCCCGACGTCGGCGCAGGCTTGGCGGTGGGGCGGGAAGTGGGCATGGAACGGAATCTGGAGATGGATTGGCGGCGCCTTATGGTGCGCCCGCGCCTGGTCGGTGCATCGTCGGGCGCGATCACCCGTGGCGGAACTGCGGCCGGCACCGCGACCCCTTCAAGTATCATACTGCGAATGCCTTTGGTTCGTGCCCCCCTTTTCGTGTCTGCCTCACATTTCCGTCCTGCCCCGCCCGCCGCGGTCGGGCGCCGCGGCGGCGCCGTCGTCGTCTGCGTCGCGGCGCTGGTCGCCGGTTGCGCAACCGACGGCGGCAAGCCCGCGTACGTGCCGCACATCGTCACGCCCTACCGCATCGACGTTCAGCAGGGCAACTTCATCACCCAGGAGATGGTGGACAAGCTCGCCGTCGGCCAGACCCGCGAACAGGTCCGCTTCATTCTCGGAACGCCGCTCCTGACCGACATCTTCCACGCCAATCGCTGGGATTATCTGTACCGTCATTCGAAGGGCTGGAATGCGCCGGAGCGCCGCAAGCTCGTGGTGCACTTCGATGCCGACGGACGCCTTGCCCGGTGGGAGGCCGAGGTGCCGCCGCCGGCGCCGGCGACCCCGCCGCCCGCGCCCCCGGCGCAGGCACCCGCGGCGGCGACACCGCGGGAGGCGCCGGCGTCGCCGCCGGGAGCGGTGTCCGGCGCGGGCAATCTCGTGCTGGGCGAACCGGGCGGAGCGCGCGGTCCGGTGCCGCCGGGCGCGCCGCAGTGAGTGCGCCGACCTGAGCGCACGCGCAGCCAGCCGGACGAGGAGGCCGGAACGATGGATCGGATCAAGGTGGTGGTTGCCGGCGCGGGCGGGCGCATGGGACGCATGCTCGTCGAGGCCGTGCTCGCGAGCGATGACTGCGCGCTCGCGGGCGCGCTGGACGTGGCCGGATCACCCGCCCATGGACAGGACTGTGCCGCGTTCCTCGCCCGCGCCAGCGGCGTCCTGGTCACCGACGATGTGGCGGCCGCGCTTGCCGGCGCCGACGTTCTGATCGACTTCACCCGCCCCGAGGGCACGCTGGCCCATCTGGCTGCCTGCCGTCGGCTGGGCGTCGCGGCGGTGGTCGGCACGACCGGGTTCGACGCTGCCGGCAAGGCGGCGATCGCGGCCGCGGCACGCGAGGTCGGCGTGGTGTTCGCGCCCAATTTCAGCGTTGGCGTCAATCTGGCCATGCAGCTTGTCGAAACCGCCGCACGTGCGCTCGGCCCGGGCTACGACGTCGAGGTCGTCGAAGCGCACCATCGCCACAAGGTCGACGCGCCCTCGGGCACCGCACTGGGCATGGGTGAGGCGGCGGCGCGCGGCCTCGGACGCGATCACGACGCGGTCGCCGTGTTCGACCGCCACGGCCACACCGGGGCCAGGCGTGCCGACGCAATCGGCTACGCCGTCGTTCGCGGCGGCGACCTGGTCGGTGACCATACCGTGATGTTCCTCGGCGACGGCGAGCGGGTCGAGATCACCCACAAGGCATCGAGTCGCGCGACCTATGCGCAGGGCGCGTTGCGCGCGTGCCGGTTCCTGCGCGGCCGCGGCTCCGGCCTGTTCAGCATGCGCGACGTGCTGGGAATCTCCTGACGGCGCGCGCCCGCGCGGGGCGACGGCCGGTCCGGAATCCGGCTTTCGGTCGGCGAAGCGGCATGACGCTTGCTTTGTTTGGCTCCTTGTAGGGCGGGATGCACTTCAGATGGTCATGACGAACATTTTCGACGAGTTTCACGCACCAGACGGGTGCGTGCGCGACCACTATGCGTCGTATCAGGCGTGGCTCGATACCGTGGCGGCGACGACGATCGCGCAAAAGCGGGAGGAGGCGGACTCGGCGTTTCACCGCCATGGCATCACCTTCGCCGTATACGGCGAGGAATCCGGCACCGAGCGCCTGATCCCGTTCGACATCCTGCCGCGCATCATCCCGGCGGCCGAGTGGCGCATGCTGGAGCGGGGGTTGCGGCAGCGCGTGGCCGCGCTCAATGCCTTCCTGCACGACATCTATTCGGCGCAGCGCATCGTCAAGGCCGGCCTGATTCCGGCCGAGCAGGTATTCCGCAACGCGCAATACCGTCCCGAGATGCAGGACATCGCGGTGCGCAATCACCTCTACGCGCTGATTTCCGGCATCGACATCGTGCGCGCCGCGCTGCCCGGACAAACGCCCGACAGCGCCCTGTACTACGTGCTCGAGGACAACCTGCGCGTGCCCTCGGGCGTGTCGTACATGCTGGAGAACCGGCGCATGATGATGCGCCTGTTCCCGGAACTGTTCTCGCGCTACGCGGTGGCGCCGGTCGAGCACTATCCCGACCTCCTGCTCGACACGCTGCGCCAGGCGGCGCCGGCGGGCATCGACGATCCCACGGTCGTGGTGCTGACGCCGGGCGCGTACAACAGCGCGTACTTTGAGCACGCATTCCTCGCGCAGCAGATGGGTGTCGAGCTCGTCGAGGGCCAGGACATGTTCGTCCAGGACGAGACCCTGTACATGCGCACCACCCAGGGGCCGCGGCGCGTCGACGTGATCTACCGGCGCATCGACGACGACTTCCTCGACCCGCTGGCATTTCGGTCCGACTCCGTGCTGGGCGTGGCGGGCCTGCTCTCGGTGTACCGGGCCGGCCGGGTGTCGCTCGCGAACGCGATCGGCACCGGCGTGGCTGACGACAAGTCGATCTATCCTTATGTGCCGGACATGGTGCGCTTCTACCTTTCCGAGGAGCCGATCCTGGCCAACGTGCCGACCTGGCAATGCCGCAAGCCCGACGAGCTGTCGTACGTGCTGGCCAACATGGCCGAGCTCGTGGTCAAGGAGACCCATGGCGCGGGCGGCTACGGCATGCTGGTGGGGCCGGCGTCGACCGCCGCCGAGATCGCGGCCTTCCGGGAACGCGTGAAGGCGGCGCCCGACACCTACATCGCCCAGCCCACGCTGGCGCTGTCGGCCTGCCCGACGTTCGTCGAGGCCGGGATCGCGCCGCGCCACATCGACCTGCGGCCGTTCGTGCTTTCCGGCAAGACGGTGCGCATGGCGCCCGGCGGGCTCACGCGCGTGGCGCTCAAGGCGGGTTCGCTGGTGGTCAACTCGTCGCAGGGCGGCGGCACCAAGGACACCTGGGTGCTGGAGGACTGAGCATGCTCTCGCGCACCGCCGACCACCTCTACTGGATGGCGCGCTACACCGAGCGCGCCGAGAATCTGGCGCGCCTGCTCGACGTGACCTACCGGATGTCGCTGCAGATGCCCGGCGCATCGGGCGGGTACTGGGGCGCGGCCCTGGGCATCACCGGACTGGACGGCGCGTTCCGGGCGCGCCATGGCGACAGCATCGAGGCGCAGGCGGTCCTGCGCTTCATGGCGCTCGACGTCGACAATCCGTCCTCGCTGCCGGCCTGCCTGAAGGCGGCGCGCGAGAACTGCCACGCGGTGCGCGGCACCGTCACCTCCGAAGTCTGGGAGACCATCAACACCACCTGGCTGGAAGGGCGGTCTGCGGTGGCGCACCTGGCGTCCGGCGCGATCGAGGGAAGCGAGCTCACCAAGTATTTCGAATGGGTGAAGTTCCGCTCGCACCTCTCGCGCGGGGTCACCGTCGGCACCATGCTGCAGGACGTGGCCTTCCATTTCATCCGCCTCGGCACGTTCCTCGAGCGCGCGGACAACACCGCGCGGATCCTCGACGTCAAGTACGACGAACTGGCGCCGGCCGAGTCGTCGACCAACGAGTACTATGAATGGAGCGCCCTGCTGCGTTCGGTGTCGGCGTTCGAGATCTACCGCAAGGTGTATCGCGACGTGGTCAGCCCGAACCGGGTCGCCGAGCTGCTGATCCTGCGCGAGGACATGCCGCGCTCGCTGCACGCCTGCCTGCGCGAGGTGCACCAGATCCTGGGCCTGGTGGCGAACGCGCGCTCGCAGGAGACCCAGCGCCAGGCCGGGCTCGCGTACTCGCGGCTGCGCTACGGACGCATCGAGGACATCCTGCAGGTGGGCGTCCACGCCTACCTGACCGACTTCCTCGGCGCCATCGCCGGCATCGGCAACGGCATCGCGCGCGATTTCCTGGTGCCGGTGCAGTAAGGCCGGAGGCGCCGCCGCGCGCGGCTAGAATCCGTTACTTTGGTCCGCGCGCGGGAGGGCAGGGCGACCGCGCGGCGAACCGGCTTCCGGGAAGATTCCATGACCTACTGCGTGGCCATCCGCAATCAGGCGGGGCTGGTGTTCCTGTCCGACTCGCGCACCAACGCGGGCGTCGACCAGATCAGCACGTTTCGCAAGATGCACATCTACGAGGTGCCGGGCGAGCGCGTGATGGTCCTGCTGACGGCCGGAAACCTCGCCGTGAGCCAGGCGGTGGCATCGGGCCTGAAGGCACAGATGGGCAATCCCGGGGAGAAGAGCCTGGCGTCCTGCCCGAACATGTTCTCGGCCGCCAAGCTGGTCGGCGACGCGGTGCGCAAGGTCTATGCGCGCGACGCCCAGTCGCTCAAGGAGTTCGGCATCGAGTTCAACGTCAGCCTGATCTTCGGCGGCCAGGTCGGCAGCGAGGAGCCGCGGCTGTTCAACGTCTATTCGCCCGGCAACTTCATCGAGGCGACCGACGAGACGCCGTATTTCCAGATCGGCGAGTCGAAATACGGCAAGCCGATCCTCGATCGCGTCATCGGCGGCGGCCTGTCGCTCGAGGAGGTGGCCAAGTGCGCGCTGATCTCGATGGATTCGACCATCAAGTCCAATCTCTCGGTCGGCCTGCCGCTCGACCTGATGTGCTACGAGCGCGACGCCCTCAAGGTCACCAAGCACAAGCTGATCGACTCGCGCGACGAGTACTTCGCCTCGATCCGCGGCCGCTGGGCCGAGCAGCTCAAGAAGGTGTTCAACGAGTTGCCCGAGCCCGGGTACTGGCGTTCCTGACGCCGCGCGGCGGAACCGGCAGCGTCGCGCCGGTGCCGCGCACGGCGCGCGGCGCGGCTATCGGCGCAGCGTGTCGACCAGGTCGGTCTCGATGGCGAGCACCGACTTGGGGTTGCCGAGATCGCCGCCCTCGATCAGGAACACGTCCTCCGCGCGCTCGCCCAGCGTGGTGATCTTCGCGGTCTGCAGGTTGACGCCGTGGCGCGACAGCGCCAGGGCGATCCGGTACAGCAGGCCCGGGCGGTCGCCGGCGGTCACCGACAGGATGTAGCGCTGGCCCTTCTCGTCCGGGCGGATGTTGACCGCCGGCTCGATGGCGAAGTGCCGGGCCTGGCGCGACACGCGACCGGTCACCGGGTCGGCCAGCGGGGCGCGCAGGGCGAGGGCCTGGCGCAGGTCGCGCTCGATCTCGGCCGGCTGGCCGTGCGGCGCGGCCTCCTCGCCGCCGGCATCCATGACCAGGAAGCTGTCCAGGGCGTAGCCGTTGCGGGTGGTGTGGATCTTGGCGTCGAGAATGGTCAGGTTGCGCCGGTCGAAGAAGCCGCAGATGCGTGCGAACAGGTCGGGCTGGTCGCGCACGTAGACCATCACTTCGAGCCCCTCGCCGATCGGCGAGAAGCGCGCGCGCACCACCGGTTCGGGCGAGTCCATGCGCGCGACCAGGGCGCGCGTCTGCCAGGCGATCTCCTTCGCGTCGTGCCGCAGGAAATACGCCATGTCGAGCTGGCGCCACAGGGCTTCGTGGGCGGAAGGGGAGAATCCGTAGAGCGACAGGATGCGCAGCGCCTCCGCCTGCTTCTCCTGCAGGTCGGTGTCGAAGCTGAACGCGCCGCCGCGCGCCTTGCTTCCGAGCAGCCGCCGGG
Organism: Burkholderiales bacterium; assembly: GCA_016790695.1. GTDB lineage: Bacteria > Pseudomonadota > Gammaproteobacteria > Burkholderiales > JAEUOS01 > JAEUOS01. Next base: position 27,212 of record JAEUOS010000179.1, on the reverse strand, counting down.
TGGCGCGGAACAGGTCCTCGAGCAGCTTGCCCTTCCACGCGTTCCACACCTTCGGGCTGGTGCCGCGGATGTCGGCGACGGTCAGCAGGTACAGCGCGATCAGGCGCCGCTCGTCGCGGACCACCGCGGCGAAGCGGCCGATGACGTCCGGGTCCGACAGGTCCTGCTTCTGTGCCACCGACGACATCGTCAGGTGGTGCTCGACCAGGAAGACCACCAGTTCGGTGTCCTCGCGGTCGATGCCGTGCGCCCGGCAGAACGCGCGCGCGTCGGCGCGGCCGAGCAGGGAGTGGTCGCCGCCCCGGCCCTTGGCGATGTCGTGGAACAGGGCGGCGATGTAGATGAGCCAGTGACGCTCGAAGCTGGCGATCAGCCGCGAGCACATCGGATACTCGTGGGCGAACTCCAGCATGGTGAAGCGCCGCACGTTGCGGACCACGGTGAGAATGTGCTGATCGACCGTGTAGACGTGGAACAGGTCGTGCTGCATCTGCCCGATGATGCGCTTGAACGGCGGCAGGTAGCGTCCGAGGATGCCCCACTGGTTCATGCGGCGCAGTTCGTGCACGAGCCCGCGCGGGCTCCGGAGGATCTGCATGAACATCGCCCGGTTGCCGGGATCGCGCCGGAAGGCGGCGTCCATGCGGTTGCGCGCGCGCCAGAGCGCGCGCAGGGTCGGCGCGGTCATGCCCTTGAGCTCGGCGTGCTGCTGCAGCAGGTGGAAGCATTCGAGCAGCGCGCCCGGGTGGGTCTCGAAGACCGTCGGGTCGCTCGCCGCCAGCATGTCGCGTTCGACGTGGAAGCGCTCGTTGAGCGGATGCGCCTCGAAGGCGGCGCCGGGGAACAGCTGGTTGGCGATGTTCTGCAGCAGGATGGTGTTGAGCTGAATGATCCAGCGGCAGTTGATGTAGTAGCGCTGCATCAATTGCTCGCTGGCGCGCCGCGACGCGGTGGCGCTGTAGCCGAAGCTGGCGGCGAGCCGGTCCTGGTGGTCGAACAGCAGGCGGTCCTCGCGGCGCCCGGCGATCAGGTGCAGCCGGGCGCGGATGGTCTGCAGCAGGGCTTCGCGCTTTCCCAGCATCGCCGCCTCGGTGCGCGTGATCACGCCGCGGGCCGCGAGTTCGCTCCAGCTGGTGCCGAGTCCGGCGGCGCGCGCGATCCACAGGATCACCTGCAGGTCGCGCAGTCCCCCGGGACTCTCCTTGCAGTTCGGCTCGAGGCTGTAGGGCGTGTCCTGGTACTTGGTATGGCGCTGCTCGAGCTCGAGGCGCTTGGCGGTGTAGAAGTCGCGCGCGTTGAGGCGGGCGCGCGTGCCGGTCTCGAGCGCCGCGAACAGGGCGCGGCTGCCGGCGAGCGGGCGCGCCTCGATCAGCGTGGTCTGCACGGTGATGTCGGCGGCGGCCGCGGCGAAGCACTCCGGAACGGTCCGGACGCTGTGGCCGACCTCGATGCCGATGTCCCAGAACAGGCCGATCAGCGCCTCGAGGGCATGGCGGGTTTCGTCGCCGGCATCCTCCGGCAGCAGCAGCAGGACGTCGACGTCGGACGCCGGATAGAGCTCGCCGCGGCCGTAGCCGCCCACGGCGACCAGGGCCGCGCGCTCGCCGATGCCGGCGTCGACCCACAGGCTCGCGAGCACGCGATCGACCAGGCGGCAATGGGCCGCGAGCAGGCGCCGCGCCGAGCCGCCGGCGTGGAACGCGTCGAACAGCTCACGGCGCCCGGCCTGCAGTTCCTGCCGATAGCGCCCGGCCGCGACCGCCTGGGGAAGCGCAGACACGGCCGCCGCGGCTCGTCGGGCTCAGGCGTGCGCCGGAGCGGGGCCGGCGGCGGTCGCGGGGGCCAGCGCCAGGGCCGCCGCGGGGATCGCCGGCATGCCGGCGGAGACCGTCAGGACCTCGTAGCCGGTCTCGGTGACGAGAACCGTGTGCTCCCACTGGGCCGACAGACTGTGGTCCTTGGTGACGATGGTCCAGCCGTCGGCCAGCTCGCGTATCTCGCGCCGCCCGGCATTGATCATCGGCTCGATGGTGAAGATCATCCCGGGCGCGAGCGCGGCCAGGGTCCCCGGCTTGCCGTAGTGCAGCACCTGGGGTTCCTCGTGAAACCGCTTCCCGATGCCGTGCCCGCAGAACTCGCGCACCACGGAAAACCCGTGCCGCTCGGCATGGGTCTGGATCACGTGCCCGATGTCGCCGAGATGCGCGCCCGGCCGCACCTGCAGGATGCCGGCCCACATGCACTCCAGCGTGACCTCGCACAACCGGCGCGCGGCGATCGACGGTTCGCCGACGTAGAACATGCGGCTGGTGTCGCCGTGGTAGCCGTCCTTGATGGTGGTGATGTCGATGTTGACGACGTCGCCCTTCTTGAGCACCTTGTCGCCGGGGATGCCGTGGCACACCTGATTGTTCACCGAGGTGCAGATCGATTTCGGGAACGGGCGGTAGCCGGGCGGGCAATAGCCGAGCGGCGCCGGGATGGTGCCCTGCACGGTGGTCATGTACTGGTGGCACAGGCGGTCGAGCTCGCCGGTGGTCACGCCGGGCCGGACGTGCGGCGCGATGTAGTCGAGGACCTCGGCGGCGAGCTTGCCGGCGACGCGCATGCCGGCGATGTCTTCCTTGGTCTTGATGGTGATGGCCATGACGGCGGGGGATCGGCGCGCGCAGGCCGTCGGGCCTGTCGCGCACGCGTGATCTGGTGAGCGGAATCGGATATAATATAAGGCTGCTCGGCGTTTATCAAAGCGATTTTACCGTCCCGGTGCCAACACCGGCGGGCGGTCCGCTTCCGCGTGCGCCGTCCGTCGGCGGGCGCGGTTGCGCCGGGCAAATTCGCACTTCCGCCCATTTTGGGGTGGTCGCGACCGTCCGCATCGTCGGCGGCCGGCTGCCGGCGGAAGGAGGTCAACCCTGAATCGGAGTCCACATCCATGTCCACCACCATGCGGGAGATGCTCGAGGCCGGCGTCCACTTCGGACACCAGACGCGCTTCTGGAATCCCAAGATGGCGCCGTACATCTTCGGCCATCGCAACAAGATCCACATCGTCAATCTCGAGAAGACGCTCGAGATGTACAACGACGCGATGAAGTACCTGCGCACGCTGGCCGCCAACAAGGGCACCGTCCTGATGGTCGGCACCAAGCGGCAGGCGCGCGAGATCATCGCCGAGGAGGCCGAACGCGCCGGCATGCCGTACGTCGACGCGCGCTGGCTCGGCGGCATGCTGACGAACTTCAAGACCGTCAAGGCGTCGATCAAGCGGCTCAAGGAAATGGAGACCGCGGTCGAGGCGGGCGAGGTCGACAAGATGTCCAAGAAGGAAGCGCTGATGTTCAAGCGCGAAATGGACAAGCTGCAGAAGTCGATCGGCGGGATCAAGAACATGGCGTCGCTGCCGGACGCGATCTTCGTCATCGACGTCGGCTACCACAAGATCGCGATCACCGAGGCGGGCAAGCTCGGCATTCCGGTGGTGGCCGTGGTCGACACCAACCACTCTCCCGACGGCGTCGCGCACGTGATCCCGGGCAACGACGACTCCTCGCGCGCCATCCGGCTCTACGCGCGCGGCGTCGCCGATGCGATCCTCGAGGGGCGTGCGCTGTCGATCAACGAGATCGTCGCCGCCGGCGGCGACGAGTATGTCGAGGTCGAGGCTTCCTGACGGCGTTGCCGGCGGGTCGCGCCGCGGCCCGCCGGTCGTTAGGCCATCGCCTCCTGCGCCTGCGCGCGGCCGTTCGCCGCGGGCGGCGCTCCACCGCAATCAATAACTCGCAGGGAAGCAACGGAAATGGCAGCAATCACCGCAGGAATGGTCGCAGAACTGCGCGCGAAGACCGACGCGCCGATGATGGAATGCAAGAAGGCGCTGACCGAGGCCGACGGAGATCTCGGCAAGGCCGAGGAGATCCTGCGCGTGCGCCTCGGCAACAAGGCCAGCAAGGCAGCGACCCGGGTCGCAGCCGAGGGCGTGGTCGCTGTCAACATCGCCGCGGACGGCAAGGTCGGCGCGATCGTCGAACTCAACTCCGAGACCGACTTCGTGGCCAAGAACGACGACTTCGTCGCCTTCTCGAAGAATCTGGCCGCGCTGGTGGCGGGCAGTGATCCGGCCAGTGTCGAGGCCCTCTCGGCCGCCCCCATGGACGGCGCAACCGTCGAGGAAGTGCGCAAGGCGCTGGTCGGCAAGATCGGCGAGAACATGTCTATCCGCCGCTTCGCCCGTCTGTCCGCCGTCGGTCGCCTGACCAGCTACGTGCACGGCGGCTCGAAGATCGGCGTGCTCGTCGACGTCACCGGCGGCGACGAGCAGCTCGCCCGCGACCTGGCGATGCATATCGCCGCGTCCAAGCCCAAGGCGCTCGACGCCGCCGGCGTTCCCCAGGATCTCCTCGACACCGAGCGCCGCATCGCGGTGGAGAAGGCGCGCGAGGAAGGCAAGCCCGCCGCGATGTTGGACAAGATCGCGGAAGGCACGGTGCAGAAATACCTCAAGACCGTGACGCTGCTGGGACAGGTGTTCGTCAAGGCCGAGGACGGCAAGCAGACCATCGAGCAGCTGCTCAAGGCGAAGTCGGCCGCGGTCAACCGCTTCGTCCTCTACATCGTCGGCGAGGGCATCGAGAAGAAGACCACCGATTTCGCGGCGGAGGTCGCGGAGCAGATGGCGGCGGCCAGAAAGGCCTGATCTCCCGGACGGGCCTAGCGTAGGCCCGTTTTTTTTGTCGCGAGCGGCACGCCGGCTCGATCCCCGCAACCTACATTCCCAGGCAAGTCATGGCGGAAACACCCAAGTACAAGCGCTTCCTGCTCAAGCTGTCCGGCGAGGCCCTGATGGGCGACGATGCCTACGGCATCAACCGCGCGACCATCGAGCGCATCGTCGCCGAGATCGCCGCGGTCGCCAAGCTCGACGTCGAGATGAGCATCGTCATCGGCGGCGGCAACATCTTCCGCGGCGTGGCGCCCGGAGCGCAGGGAATGGACCGCGCCACCGCGGATTACATGGGCATGCTGGCCACGATCATGAATGCGCTCGCGCTGCAGGACGCGATGCGCCAGCACGGGATCGTGGCGCGCGTGCAGTCGGCGCTTTCGGTCGAGCAGGTGGTCGAGCCGTACATCCGCAACAAGGCGCTGCGCTATCTCGAGGAGGGCAAGGTGGTGATCTTCGCCGCCGGGACGGGCAATCCGTTCTTCACCACCGACACGGCGGCGGCACTGCGCGCGTCCGAAATGGGCGCCGAGATCGTCCTCAAGGGCACCAAGGTGGACGGCGTCTACACGGCCGATCCCAACAAGGATGCCAGCGCCCGCAAGTACGCGACGATCACCTTCGACGAGGCGATCATCAAGAACCTGAAGGTGATGGACGCCACCGCGTTCGCCCTGTGCCGCGACCAGAAGCTGCCAATCAGCGTCTTTTCCATCTTTTCGCCGGGCGCCCTGAAGCGCATCATCATGGGCGAAAACGAAGGTACACTTGTCCACGTCTGACGCTTCCTTTCGGGAACTCGTGATGACCATCGCCGACATCCGCAAGGCGACCGAGCAGAAGATGCAGCGCTCGATCGAGGCCTTCAAGAACGACATCGCCAAGGTCCGCACCGGCAGGGCCCATGCCGGGCTCCTCGACCAGATCCATGTCGACAACTACGGGGCATCGACGCCGATCAACCAGACGGCGAAGGTCACGTTGCTCGACGCGCGCACCATCGGCGTGCAGCCGTGGGACAAGAAGCTGGTGCCGGTCATCGAGAAGGCCATCCGCGAATCCGGCCTCGGGCTCAACCCCTCCACCCAGGGAGACATGATCCGGGTGCCGATGCCGGCGCTCACCGAGCAGCGGCGCAAGGAGCTCGTCAAGGTCGTCAAGGGCGAGGGGGAGAACGCGCGCGTCGCGGTGCGCAACCTGCGGCGCGAGGCCAACGAGCAGCTGAAGCGCCTGCTCAAGGACAAGGCGGTCTCGGAGGACGAGGAGCGCCGCGCGCAGGACGACGTGCAGAAGCTGACCGACCGCTCGATCGGCGAGATCGACAAGCTGCTCGTGGCCAAGGAAGCGGAGATCATGGCGGTCTGAACGGCCGCTCCGCTGCCCGCCCCAGCTGCCGTGAGCTCCACGATCACCATTCCCGAGGTGTCGAGCGTGCCCCGCCATGTCGCCATCATCATGGACGGCAACGGGCGCTGGGCGACGCGCCGCTATCTGCCGCGCGTGGCGGGCCACCAGCGCGGCGTCGACGCCGTGCGCGAGGCGGTGCGGGCCTCGGTCGAGCGCGGAGTCGAGTACCTGACGCTGTTCGCCTTCTCGTCGGAGAACTGGCGGCGCCCACCGGAGGAGGTGTCGGTGCTGATGCAGTTGTTCCGCCTGATGCTCGAACAGGAGGTGGCGAAACTGCATGCGAGCGGCGTGCGGCTGAGGATCGTCGGCGACCTCGCGGCGTTCGACGGCGTCCTGCGCGAACTCATCGCGCGCGCCGAGGAGAAGACGGCGAAGAACACCAAGCTGGTGCTCACGATCTGTGCGAACTACGGCGGTCGGTGGGACATCATCCAGGCCACCCGGGCGATGCTGGCGGCGCGGCCCGAGCTCGCCGGCGGCTTCGGCGAATCCGATCTCGCGCCGTTCCTGGCGATGGCGCACGCGCCGGAGCCCGACCTGTTCATCCGCACGGGCGGCGAGACGCGGATCAGCAATTTCCTCATCTGGCAGCTGGCCTACACCGAGCTCTATTTCACCGAGACCTTCTGGCCGGACTTCGATGCGCGCGAGCTCGACCTCGCGATCGCCTCGTACCGGCGACGCGAGCGCCGCTTCGGGCGGACCAGCGAGCAGGTCCGCGAAGCGCGGCGGGCGCCGGCCGACGATCCCCCGCCGACCGCGCGCGTCGATCAGCGCGCCGATGCTTAGGACGCGGTTCATCACCGCCTTGGTCTTGCTGGCGCTGGTGGTGCCGGCCCTGCTCTGGCTGCCTGTCGACGGATTCGCGATGTTCGTGCTGGTCTTCGTTGCCGCGGCCGCCTGGGAATGGGCGCGCCTGTGCGGGTTCGGCATGCCTGCGGCGCTCGCATATGCCGGCCTCACCGTGGCGGGAGCGCTCGCGTTGGGGATGGCGGCGCGCGGTGACGCCGCGCCGGTCAGCCTTGCGGCATTCTCGGTCGCCGCGATCGGCTGGGCCGGCATCGCCGTCAGCTGGGCGACCCGCGGGGCCGGCGCGCCGCGTGGCCGCTGGCTGGCCGCGCTCGGGTTGATGCTGCTGCTGCCCTGCTGGTGGGCGGTGGTGCAGGCGCGCGCCGCCGGCGCCCTCTTTCTGTTCCTGCTCATGGGGCTGGTGTGGGTTGCGGACATCGGCGCCTATTTCGCCGGGCGCCGCTTCGGGCGGCACAAGCTGGCGCCGGCGGTGAGTCCGGGCAAGACCTGGGAAGGCGTGGCCGGCGGTCTCGCCGCAGGCATCCTGCTCGCGGTGGTCTGCGCCGGCCTGACCACGGCGGCAGGGGGCGCCTGGGACTCCTGGTTCGCCTGGCTGTTCGCGGCGGCCGGCCGCCTCGGCCCCGGAGGTTTCGTGGGCGCGCTCGCGGTCGTGGCGCTCTTGGTCGGCTTCAGCGTCCTCGGCGACCTGTTCGAGTCGCTGCTCAAGCGGCGTGCCGGGGTCAAGGACTCGAGCGGCCTCCTTCCCGGCCACGGCGGCGTCCTCGACCGCATCGATGCGCTGATCCCGACGATGCCGATCGCGATGCTGCTCTTCGCCGCCCTGCAACCGGCAGGATGATCGCGGCAATGCGCTGGCTCACCATCCTCGGCTCAACCGGATCGATCGGCGAGAGCACGCTCGACGTCGTGGCGCGCCATCCCGGGCGCTTCGGCGTGTACGCGCTGGTCGCGCGATCGAGCGCCGATTCGCTGTTCGACCAGTGCATGCGTCACGCGCCGCGCTTGGCCGTGCTCGCGGACGCGGACGCCGCGCACCGGCTCGCGCGGCGCCTGCGCGAGGCCGGCAGCGCCACCGAGGTGCTGGCGGGCGAGGAGGGCGCGGTCGCCGCGGCGCAGGCCGCGGAGGCCGACACCGTGGTCGCCGCCATCGTCGGGGCCGCCGGCCTCAAGCCCGCGCTGGCGGCGGCGCGGGCGGGCAAGCGCATCCTGCTTGCCAACAAGGAGGCGCTGGTGATGGCCGGACCGGTGTTTCTGGAGGCTGCGGCGCAGGGCGGCGCCACCATCCTGCCGGTCGACAGCGAGCACAACGCGATCTTCCAGTCGCTGCCCGCCGGTTTCGCGCGCGGCCTCGCCGGGCACGGCGTGCGGCGCATCCTCCTGACCGCGTCCGGCGGGCCGTTCCGCACGCTGCCGATCGAGCGCCTCGCCGGGGTCACCCCAGCGCAGGCCTGCGCCCATCCGAACTGGGTCATGGGCCGCAAGATCTCGGTGGACTCGGCGACGATGATGAACAAGGGGCTCGAGGTGATCGAGGCGCACTGGCTGTTCGGCGCCGCCGGCGACGAGATCGAGGTCGTGATCCACCCGCAAAGCGTGATCCACTCGATGGTGGAATACGCCGATGGTTCGGTGCTGGCGCAGCTGGGCAACCCGGACATGCGCACCCCGATCGCCCAGACCCTGGCCTACCCGGACCGCATCGAGGCCGGGGTCGCCCCGTTCGACATCTTCAAGCTTGCGCAGTTCACCTTCGAGGCGCCGGACCATGCGCGGTTTCCCTGTCTGCGCCTGGCCTATGCGGCGCTCGAGGCCGCGGGCACGCATCCGGCGACGCTCAACGCGGCCAATGAGGTGGCGGTCCAGGCGTTCCTCGAGGGACGCCTGGCGTTCACCGGCATCGCGGCGCTGGTCGACCGCGTGATGTCGGCGCTGCCGGCGCGGCCGCTCGCGGATCTCGATGCGGTGCTGGACGCCGACCGGGACGCGCGCCGCGCGGCACTCGAGTACATCCGATGAGCCTCCTGTCGACGTTGGTGGCGTTCGTGGTGGCGCTTGGCGTGCTGATCGCCTTCCACGAGTTCGGCCATTTCCTGGCCGCGCGCCTGTGCGGCGTTCGGGTGCTCCGTTTCTGCCTGGGATTCGGCCGGCCGGTCTGGATGCGCCGCTACGGCAAGGACGGCACCGAGTGGGCGATCGCCGCAATCCCGCTCGGCGGCTACGTGAAGCTGTTCGGGCACGATCCGGAGGACGAGGTCGCGCCCGGCGAGGCGCATCGCGCATTCAATCGCCGTCCGCTGGCCGCGCGCGCGTTCATCATCGCTGCCGGCCCCCTGGCCAACTTCCTGCTCGCCATCGCGCTCTATTGGGGCTTGAATCTGGCCGGTGTCGAGGAGCCGCCGGCATGGCTGGGCCGGCCCGCCGCCGGCTCCGCCGCGGAACGGGCGGGGGTCATCCCGGGCGACCGCGTCGCGGCGGTCGACGGCAAGGCAATCGTTTCATGGAACGATCTGCATTGGACCCTGCTGCGTGCCGCCGAGGCCGGCGCGGTTGCCCGGCTCGAGGTCCGTCGGCACGGCGGCGAGATCGCGTTCCTGGCGATGGATTTCGGACGCCAGGGCGGGGCGCCCGACCTCGACGGCGACTTCATGAAGGCGCTCGGCATGACACTGTTCCGGCCGCCGCCGCGGATCGTCGAGACCGAGCCCGATTCCCCGGCGGCGCGCGGCGGCCTGCGCGCCGGCGATGTCGTCGTCGCCGTCGCGGGTCGCGCGATCGCCAGCGGCGACGAGTTCGTCGCGGCCATGCGCGCGAGCCCCGGTTCGCGCCTGTCGATCGACGTCCGGCGCGACGGCGCGGCGCTCTCGCTGCACGTCACGCCGGCGCCGGTCGACGCCGACGGCGGCCGGGTCGGCCGCATCGGCGCGCGCATCAGCGACCGGGCGGCGCCGGTGCTGGTGCGTTACGGCGCGCTCGACGGTCTGACGCGCAGTCTTGGGCAGACCTGGGACATGTCGGTGTTCAGCCTGAAGATGCTGGGCAGGATGGTGCTGGGGGACGTGTCGTGGCGCAATCTCTCCGGACCGGTGACGATCGCCGACTACGCCGGCAAGACCGCGCGACTCGGATTGACCTACTACCTGAACTTCCTCGCCCTGGTGTCGATCAGCCTCGGCGTGCTCAATCTGCTGCCGATTCCGCTGCTGGATGGAGGGCATCTGTTGTATTATTTGCTGGAATTTCTGAGGGGAAAGCCGGTTCCGGAAAAGGTTGCGGAGTTCGGCACCAGGGTCGGGTTTGCCATCGTGATCACCACCATGGCGGTTGCCCTTTACAACGACATCCATCGGCTGCTGGCCGGCTAGAGTTCCGTCTTGGTCTTTGTCCGATTCGCGTGCCGGGGCGCGCTCTTGGCAGGCGTGCTCGTCGCCTGTCTGCTCGCGCCGATGCGCCTCGCATTAGCGTTCGAACCCTTCGTCATCCGCGACATCCGCGTCGAAGGGGTGCAGCGGACCGAGGCGGGCACCGTGTTCGGCTACCTGCCGGTCAAGGTCGGCGACCGCATGACGGAGGAGCGCGCCGCCGAGTCGATCCGGGCGCTGTTCGCGACGGGATTCTTCAAGGACGTGCGCATCGAGGTCGAGGGCGACATCCTGATCGTCGCGGTCGAGGAGCGCCCGGCGATCGCCCAGATCGACTTCACCGGGCTCAAGGCGTTCGAGGCCGACGCCGTCAAGAAATCGCTGCGCGAGGCCGGGCTCGCCGAAGGGCGCATCTTCGACCGGTCGATGCTCGACCGTGCCGAGCAGGAGCTCAAGCGCCAGTACCTGTCGCGCGGCCTGTACGGGATGACCGTCAAGACGACGGTCACGCCCCTGGACCGCAATCGCGTCGGCCTCAACTTCGCCGTCGAGGAAGGCGAGACGGCGAAGATCCGGAAGATCAACATCGTCGGCGCTTCGGCGTTCCGCGAGAGCGTTCTGCTCGAGGAATTCGAGCTTTCCGAGGGCGGCTGGTTCTCCTGGTACACCAAGGACGACCAGTATTCCAAGCAGAAGCTCACCGCCGACATCGAGGCATTGCGGTCGTTCTACCTCAATCGCGGCTACCTCGAGTTCGCCGTCGAGTCGACCCAGGTGTCGATCACGCCGGACAAGAAGGACATCTACATCACCATCGGCATCCGTGAGGGCCGCAAGTTCACCGTCTCCGAGGTCAAGCTCGCGGGCGAACTGGTGGTTCCGGAGGCGCAGCTGCGCGCACTGCTCGAGTTCAAGCCGGGCGACGTGTTCAACGGCGAGCGTCTCACCGCGTCGACCAAGAAGATCCAGGACCGCCTCGGCAACGAGGGGTATGCCTTCGCCAATGCCAATGCCGCGCCCGAGATCGACCGCGACAAGCAGACCGTCGCCTTCACGATCTTCATCGATCCGGGCCGGCGCGTCTACGTGCGCCGCGTCAACATCGCCGGCAACACGCGTACGCGCGACGAGGTGGTGCGCCGCGAGCTGCGCCAGCTCGAGGGCTCGTACTACGATGGCGAGAAGATCAACGAATCGAAGAAGCGCCTCGACCGGCTCGACTACTTCAAGGAGACGAGCATCGAGACGCCCGCGGTGGCGGGTACGCCGGACCAGGTCGACGTGAACATCAAGGTCGAGGAGAAGCCGACCGGCCAGTTGCTGCTCGGCGCGGGGTTCTCGAGCTCGGAGAAGCTGGTGCTGTCGACCTCGATCGCCCAGGCGAACATCTTCGGCAGCGGCAATTACGTCGCGGCGTCGATCAGCACGGGGCGCACCAACAAGATCTACTCGCTGTCGCACAACAATCCGTATTTCACCGTCGACGGCATCAGCCGCGGTTTCGACCTCTACCATCGCGACTTCAACGCCGCCAACGTCAACCTGGGTGACTACCAGACGCGCAGCACCGGGGCCGGCGTGCGCTTCGGCTATCCGTACACGGCCAAGGACACCTTCATCTTCGGCCTGGCGATCGACGCGACCAACTACAGCCTCGGCGTGCTGGCGCCGACCCGCCTGCTGAGCTACGTCACCACCTACGGATCGAACGTGCGCACCCTGCCGGCATCGGCGGCCTGGATTCGCGACACGCGGGACAGTGCCGTCTACACGCGCAGCGGCCGGCTCCAGAACGCCGGCATGGAGCTCGGCCTGCCGGGCGGCAACGTGCAGTACTGGCGCATGAACTACGTCGATCGCTGGTACTACCCGATCGGCAAGCTCTACACCCTGTACCTGCGCGGCGACGTCGGCATCGCGCGCGGCATCGACAAGCCGCTGCCCTTCAACAAGCGCTACTACGCCGGCGGCATCGGCAGCGTGCGCGGCTACGACATCAACTCCCTCGGGCCGCGCGACACCGACGAGAGCATTCTCGGCGGCGAGCGCCGGCTCACCGGAACCATCGAGTTCCTGTTCCCCTTCCCCGGACTGTCGAAGGACCGGTCGGTGCGTCTGGCTGCATTCGTCGACGGCGGCCGCGTCTACGGCTCGGGCCCGATTTCCGGCGGCAGCTTCCGCTATTCGACCGGCCTGGGGCTGGACTGGCAGTCGCCGTTCGGGCCCCTGCGTCTGAGCTGGGCCCTGCCGCTCAACAACCAGGCCGGAGACCGCCTGCAGAGACTGCAGTTCACCGCCGGGACCGCGTTCTAGCGGCGGAGCGCCGTGCGTGGCAAAATAGCGGATGTTCCGTTTTCCGAGTAGGTCCTCGATGCGATATGCAGCATGGCTGGCGGGGTCGGTGCTGGTGGCCGTTGTCTCCGGCACCGCCCTGGCGCAGAGCAAGATCGGCTTCGTCAACACCGAGCGGATCTTCCGCGAATCGGAGGCCGCCAAGCGCGCCGAGAAGAAGCTCGAGGGCGAATTCTCGCGCCGCGAGCGCGAGTTGAACGATCTGACCAATCGTCTGCGCACCGAAAGCGAGCGTTTCCAGAAGGACCTGCCGGTGATGAACGAGACGCAGCGCAACCAGCGCCAGCGCGCACTCGGCGACCTCGAGCTCGACGTCAATCGCAAGCAGCGCGAGTTCAACGAGGACGTCAACCGGCGGCGCAACGAGGAGTTCTCGACCGTGCTGCAGGCGGCGAACCGGGCGCTGAAGCAGATCGCCGAGCGCGAGGGGCTGGACGCGGTGTTCCAGGATGCCGCCTACGCGAACCCCAAGCTCGACCTGACCGACAAGGTGCTGAAGGCCTTGGCCGACGCCAAGTAGCGGTCCCGGCCATGCCGCTCGGCCCGGTATCCCTTGCCGTGCTGGCCGAGCACACCGGGGCGACGCTCGCAGGCGACCCGGCGACGCTGATCCATCGGGTCGGCACGCTGCGCGAGGCACGCCGCGGCGACATTGCGTTCCTCGCCAATCCGCGCTATCGGCGCGACCTGTCGAACAGTGCCGCCAGCGCCGTCATCGTGGCGCCCGACGCGGCCGGCCTGGTGACGGGTGACAAGCTGGTCCACCCCAACCCGTACGCCTGCTTCGCGCGCATCGCCCAGCTGCTCGATCCGCATCCTGCGCCGGCGCCTGGCGTCCACCCCGCCGCCTACGTCGCGCCGACCGCGCGCCTCGGTCACGGCGTGTCGGTCGGCGCCCATGCCGTCATCGGCGACGACGCGGTCGTCGGCGACGGCAGCGTCGTGCATCCGCATGCAACGATTCTCGCGCGCGTGCGCATCGGCGCGCGGGCGATCGTCCACGCGCAGGCCGTGATCGGCAGCGACGGTTTCGGATTCGCGCTCGACGCGGGCCACTGGATCAAGATCCCGCAGACCGGAACGGTCGTGGTCGGCGACGACGTCGAGATCGGTGCCGGGACGACCATCGACCGCGGCGCGATCGAGGACACGGTGATCGGCGACGGCGTCAAGCTCGACAACCAGATCCAGGTGGGCCACAACGTCCGCATCGGCGCGCATACGGCGATGGCGGGCTGCGTCGGCATCGCCGGCAGCGCCGTCATCGGACGCCACTGCACGGTCGGCGGCGGCGCCGTCATCCTCGGGCATCTGGTGATCGCCGACCATGTCAACATTTCTGCCGGTGCGATGGTCACCAAGTCGATCTCCGCGCCCGGCACCTACGGCGGCGCCTACCCGCTCGCGCCGCAGCGCGAATGGCTCCGGAGCGCCGCCCACGTGCGCGCGCTCGACGACATGGCGGAGCGGCTGGCGGCGCTGGAGCGGCGCCTCAGGGAACTGGAGAGACGAGAATGAACCCGATGGACATACGCGCAATCCTCGAGCACCTGCCGCATCGCTACCCGATGCTGCTGGTCGACCGCGTGCTGGCGGTCGAGCCCGGGAGCAGCATCCACGCGCTGAAGAACGTGTCGGTGAACGAGCCGTTCTTCACCGGGCATTTCCCGCATCACCCGGTGATGCCGGGCGTGCTGATCCTCGAGGCGCTCGCGCAGGCCGCGGCGATCCTGTCCTTCAAGACGCTGGGCAGCAAGCCCGACGAGAAGTCCGTGTACTACTTCGTCGGCATCGACGACGCGCGCTTCAAGCGGCCGGTCTCCCCCGGGGACCAGCTGCATCTGCACGTGACGATGGACGGGCCGGTGCGCCGGGGATTGTGGAAGTTCCGGGCCGAGGCGCGGGTCGACGGGGCGCTCGCCACCGAGGCGGTGCTCATGTGCACCGTGCGTGCCATCGCCGGCGCGTGAAGCGCGAGCCCAGCCATGCCCAGCATCCATCAGACCGCGATCGTCGACCCGCGGGCGGAGCTTGCCGCCGACGTCGAGGTCGGCCCCTACACGGTGATCGGCGCCGGGGTCTCGATCGACGCGGGCACGCGCATCGGCGCGCATTGCGTGATCGAGGGGCCGACTTCCATCGGCCGCGGCAACCGCATCTGGCAGTTCGCGTCGCTGGGCGCGGCGCCGCAGGACAAGAAGTACGCGGACGAGCCGACGCGGCTGGAGATCGGCGACAACAACACCATCCGCGAGTTCTGCACGTTCAACCGCGGCACCGCCCAGGATGCCGGCGTCACCCGCGTGGGCAACGACAACTGGATCATGGCCTACGTGCATCTGGCGCACGACTGCCAGGTCGGTGACCACACGATCTTCGCCAACAACGCCCAGCTCGCGGGGCACGTCCATGTCGGCGATTGGGCGATTCTCGGCGGCTTCACCGTCGTGCACCAGTTCGTGCGCATCGGCGCGCACGCGCTCTCCGGGATGGGGGCGATCCTGTTCAAGGACCTGCCGACGTACGTCACCTGCGCCGGCAATCCGGCGGCGCCGCACGGCATCAACGCCGAAGGGCTGAAGCGCCGCGGATTCGACGCGCCGCGGATCGAGGCGATCCGGCGCGCCTACAAGACCCTGTACAAGAACGGCCTCCTGCTCGACGAGGCCCGCCGCGAGCTGGCGGCGATGGCGTCTGCGCATGCCGACATCGCGCCGCTCGCGGAGTTCGTCGCCGCGTCCTCGCGCGGGCTGATGCGCTAGCGAGCGATGCCGGCGCCGCGCATCGCGATGGTCGCCGGGGAGGCGTCCGGCGACGTGCTGGCCGCACACCTGATCGGCGCGCTGGCCGCGCGGCTGCCGGGCGCGACCTTCGTCGGCATCGGCGGGCCGCGCATGGCGGACGCGGGCTTCGACGCATGGTGGCCGTCCGAGAAACTGGCCGTGCGCGGGTACGTCGAAGTGCTCGCGCACTACCGCGAGATCACCGGCATCCGATCGCGCCTGCGGCGGCGCCTGCTGGAGGCGCCCCCGGATCTGTTCATCGGGGTCGATGCGCCTGACTTCAATCTCGATCTGGAGACGAACCTGCGCGCGGCGGGTGTGCGCACGGCGCACTTCGTCAGCCCGTCGATCTGGGCCTGGCGCGGGTCGCGCATGCGCAAGATCGCGCGGGCCTGCGAGCTGATGCTGTGCGTGTTTCCGTTCGAGGAGGCGCTGTACCGGGAGGCCGGCGTCGACGCGGCCTATGTCGGCCACCCGCTGGCCGACGCCATCCCGCTCGCCCCGGACCGCGCGGCGGCGCGCGCACGACTCGGCCTGGACCCGCACGAACCGGTGGTGGCGCTCCTGCCGGGCAGCCGGCAGTCCGAGTTGCGCTACCTTGCCGATGGCTATGTCGCCGCGGCGCGACTGCTGGCCGCCGCGCGGCCGCGGGTGCGCTTCGTGGTGCCGCTCGCGAGCACCGGCACGGAGGCGCAGTGGCGCGCCGCGGCGGTTGCCGCCACGGACGCGCCGGACTTCCTGATCCTGCCGCGCGGCAGTCACGACGCGCTCGCGGCCTGCGACATCGCGCTGGTCGCCAGCGGCACCGCGACGCTCGAAGCGGCGCTGTTCAAGCGCCCGATGGTGATCGCCTACAACATGGCGCCGCTGTCCTGGCAGATCATGCGGCGCCTCAAGTACCAGCCCTATGTGGGCCTGCCCAACATCCTGTGCGGCGAGTTCGTCGTGCCGGAGTTCCTGCAGGACGACGCCACGCCGGAGAATCTCGCGCAGGCACTGGGCAATCTGCTGGGCGCGCCGGCGCTGCGCGCGCGCATCGAGGCACGCTTCGCGCGGCTGCACGCCGACCTGCGCCAGGGCATGGCCGCGCGCGCCGCCGAGGCGGTCGCCGCGCGCTTTTTCGCCGCAGCCGGCACCGCGTAGAATCCCGCCCATGGCGAGCCATCCCGATCCCGCCGGCAATGCCCAGCCCGACCTGCTGGCCGGGGTGGACAAGCGTGCGCGCCGCATCAAGCCGCTGCGCCGGCCGCCGCCGGACAAGGGACTGCTGATCTGCGGGGTCGACGAAGCCGGTCGCGGCCCGCTCGCCGGTCCGGTCTACGCGGCCGCGGTCGTGCTCAATCCGGCCAAGCCGATCCGCGGCCTCGACGACTCGAAGAAGCTGACCGCGCTGCGCCGCGAGAAACTGGCCGTGCGCATCCAGACCGACGCGCTCGCGTTCGGCGTGGCCTCGGCATCGGTCGAGGAAATCGACACCATCAACATCCTGCAGGCGACGCTGCTGGCCATGCGCCGCGCCGTCGAGAAGCTGCTGGTGCGGCCGGACGAGGTCTGGGTCGACGGCACGCACGCGCCGGTGCTGCCCTATCTCACGCGCGCGATCATCAAGGGCGATGCGCAGGTGCCATCGATCTCGGCGGCGTCGATCCTCGCGAAGTCGGCGCGCGATCGCGAACTGGTCGAACTGGCCCGCGCCTATCCGGAGTATGCGTTCGAGCGGCACAAGGGCTATGCGACCCAGCTGCACCTGGCGCGCATTCGCGAGCTGGGTGCCTGCCCGGCGCACCGGCGCAGCTTCGCGCCGGTGCGGCACATCACCGGGGCGCTGCTGTGACCTACAGCCTGTGGCTCCTGGTGCACCTGGCCGGCGTCATCGTCTGGGTCGGCGGCATGTTCTTCGCGCACTTCGCGCTGCGCCCGGCCGCCGCGATGCTGGCGCCGCCCGAGCGCCTGCGGCTTCTCGCCGACGCGCTCGGGCGATTCTTCCTGTGGGTGAGCATCGCGATCACCGCCATCCTGGCCAGCGGCGTCGCGCTGATCATGCTGTTCGCCGCGGGTGGCGCGCGCCTGGGCTGGCATATCCACGCGATGACCGGCGCGGGTCTCCTGATGATGGCGATCTTCGCGCACATCCGGTTCGCGCCGTTTCGCCGGCTGCGGCGCGCGGTCGCCGATGCCGACTGGGCGGCGGGGGCGCGGGCGATGGCGCAGATCCGTGCCCTGGTGCTCACCAATCTGGTCCTCGGGGCGCTCACCACCGCCGTGGTCTTCCTCGGTCGCGGCTGGACCTGAGCGACCGCAGGACCCGGCCCCGCCGGCGGCGTGCGCTACTTCGACCCCCGCAGGACGCGCGTCAGCAGCGTGTCCGCGCCGGCCAGCAGGCGCGGCAGACGGGGCGGCGCAGCGAGCCAGCCCGCGCCGACGCCGGCCGCATTGGCGACCATGTCGGCAGGATCGAACGTCCGGTAGCCGGTCTGGCCCTGCAGGAATTCGAGCGCGGCGCCCAGGAGGACGAACGCCAGTGCCCAGGCACACCGGCGCCGGGCGGCGAGATCGATCTGGCTGAACCATGCCATCAGCGTCGCGTAGGCGACGAGGTGCCCGCCAAGATTGCCCGGCGCGGCGGGAATCTCGAGCGGATCGACCGTGAGCGATTGATGGATCACCAGCGCGATCAGGGCCGCGCCGATCGCCTGCCAGAGGCGCAGGAAGCGCAGCCCGTCAGGCATGGCCCGGGCCCGGCGCGGCGCCGTGCCGCGGGGCGCGCGCGAGCGCGCCGCGGCTGACGCGGGCGAAATACGCGGTCACCGCGCCGGCGGCCACCGCCATGCCGGCGATCGCGCCCATCCACATGCCCGGCGCACCCAGCGCGGGGCCGAATGCGCCCGTGAAGGCGGCGAGGTAGCCGCCGCCCAGGCCGATGCCCCACAGCCCCACGGCGAAGGCCAGCATCGGCACGATGGTCTTCTTGTAGCCGCGCAGGGCGTTGGCGGCGATGGCGTTGACGGCATCGAACACGTGGAACAGGGCGACCAGGCCGAGCAGCGATCCGGCCAGCCGCGCCACCGAGGGGTCGGCGGCGTACAGGCGCGCGATCGGCGCGGCTGCGATCGCGACCGCGGCCGCGACGACGAGCGCGATCGCCAGCCCGATGACGAGCCCGGTCCAGCCCGAGGCGCGCGCGCGCGCGAAATCGCCGGCACCGATCGACTGGCCGACCAGGACCGCCGTCGCGTTGGCCAGCGCCAGCGGAATCATGTAGCACAGCGCGCCGAGGTTGGCGGCGATCTGGTGGCCCGCCGACCAGGTTTCGCCGAGGCGCGCGATGAACAGCGCCATGAAGGTGTAGGACGTGACGTCGATGAGGAACGCCATGCCGATCGGCAGGCCGAGCCGCAGCAGCCGGCCGATCGCCCGCAGGTCGGGACGCTCGATGCGCGCGAACACGCGATAGCGGCGAAACGCCGGATGGAAGTGCGCCCATGCGAGCGCGCCGGCGAGCATCAGCCAGGCCTCGATCACCAGCGCCCACGCGCAGCCGACGCCGCCGAGCGCGGGCAGGCCCAGCTTGCCGTACATGAGCACCCAGTTGAGCGGCACCTTGAGCGCGAGCCCGACGAGCTGGATCACCATCACCGCGCGCGGTTCGGAGATCGCCGTCGCCCAGCCGTAGAACACGCGGAACAGCAGCATCGCCGGCGCGGCCAGCACCAGCGCGGCGAGGTACTCGCGCACCTCCGCCGCCGTGGACGGCGCCATGCCCGAGAAGGCGATGAACGGTCCCGGCGCGCCGAGCAGTGCCATGCCCGGCAGGGCGATCGCCAGTGCCAGCCAGAGTCCCTGGCGCACGTCGTGGGTGATCTCGGCGTGACGGCCGGCGCCGAAATGCTGGGCGATGGTCGGCGTCAGCGCCAGCAGCACGCCCATCAGGCTCACGAAGATGCTGAAGTAGATCGAGGTGCCGAGCCCGACCACCGCCAGCGCGCGTGCCGAGTGGTGGCCCGCCATGACCGTGTCGATGACGCCGTTGGCCATCGTCGCCAGCTGCGCGACGAGTACCGGCCAGCCCAGCCGGACGAGTGCCTGCGCGGTGGAGCGGCGTGCGCCGCCGGAGTCTGCCATGCGTGACCAGGGGCGGCCGGTGGCGCCCGTGTCAGGCGGTCAGGCGCGCGATCATCGCGCGCGCCGCGGCATCGGCGGCGGCGGGCGGCGCGCCGCCTTCGAACGCGGCAAGGAAGGTGCGCGCGATCGCCTTTCCGAGCTCGACACCCATCTGGTCAAAGCTGTTGATGTGCCACAGCACGCCCTGCACGAACACCTTGTGCTCGTAGGCCGCGAGCAGCGCGCCGAGCGTGGCCGGCGCGAGTTCGGGCAGCACGATGGTCGTCGACGGCGCATTGCCCGGATAGTCCTTTTCCGGCTGTCCCGGGCTGGCGGCGCCCGACGTCAGCGCGGCCGCCTGCGCGAGCGCGGACGCGAGCAGGATGCGCTGATACGGCTGCGGCGCGGCGCGGCGGCGCACGAGGACGAAGTCCGCCGGCACCAGCAGCGTGCCCTGATGCAGGAGCTGATGGAACGAATGCTGGCTGTTCGCGCCGACGTTGCCGAACAGCACCGGCGCGGTGGCATAGCCGACCGGGTTGCCGTCGCGGTCGACGCGCTTGCCGTTGGATTCCATCTCGAGCTGCTGCAGGTAGTCGGGCAGCAGGTCGAGGCGGCGCGCATACGGCAGCACGGCGTGGGTCTGCGCCCCCCAGAAGTTGGTGTACCAGACGCCCATCAGCGCGAGCAGCGCGGGGGCGTTGCGTTCGAGCGGCGCCTCGAGGAAATGACGATCCATCGCCGCGGCGCCGGAGAGCAGGTCGGCGAAGGCCTCCGGACCCAGGGCCACGGCAATCGACAGGCCGACCGCCGACCACACCGAATAGCGGCCGCCGACCGACTCGGCCATCGGCAGGATGTTCGCCGTCGCGACGCCGAATGCGGCGGCCGCGGCGACGTTGTTGCTGACCGCGATCAGGTGGCGGTCGAGGCTGCCCGGCAGGCCCGCGGCCAGCCAGGCGCGCGCGCCCTCGGCATTGGTCAGCGTCTCGATCGTGGTGAAGGTCTTCGAGATGACGATCACCAGGGTGGTTTCCGGGTCGCAGCCGGCCAGCGCGTCGCCAAGGTCGTCGGGGTCGACGTTGGCGACGAAATGCACGCGCGGGCCGTCGGCGAGCGGACGCAGCGCGTCGACGATCAGCCGCGGGCCGAGGTCGGAGCCGCCGATGCCGATGTGCAGCACGTCGGTGATCGCCTTGCCGGTGGCGCCGCGCCAGGCGCCGCTGCGCAGATCGCGCGCGATCGCGCCGACGCGCGAGAGCGTGACGCGCGCCTCGTCGACGGCCGCCTGTGCCGCCGGCCCGTGACCCTGGCCGCGCAGCGCGACATGCAGCACCGCGCGCTGCTCGGTGGCGTTGATCGGCTCGCCCGCGAACATGCGTTCGCGCCACTGCGGGACGGCGCGCGCGCGCGCGAGCGCGGTCAGCAGGCCGAGCGTCTGCTCGGTTGCGCGGTGGCGCGAGAAGTCGAACGTCAGCCCGGCGGCGTCGACCGTCATGCGCTGCACGCGCTCGGGCTCGGCGGCGAGCAGGTCGGTCACGCGGGCGCCGCGCAGCGCAAGCTGGTGCGCGGCCAGCGCCCGCCACTCGGCGGTCTCGGTCAGCGTGGTCATGGTGTCCTCAGGTAGAGCCGGAAGCGTTCGTTGCGGTCGCCCGGCCGGTTGCCCTGCCAGATGAGGCGCAGGCCGGGCGGCACCGGCGGCGCCTCGCCGCGTGTGCCCTGTGTCAGCAGCCACCGGCAGGGCGCGCGCGGTGCACCGAAGCGCACCGCGCCGAAATAGGCGATCGAGGCGCGCTCGGCCAGCCCCAGCGAGGCGGTGTGCACGCAGGCGGATGCCGGCTCCTGGCGGCTCGCCAGCGCGGCCTTGAGAGCGAGCGCGACCGGCCGATAGCTGCGGCCGTAGTCGATCCACGGCAGCCACAGGGTCATCAGCAGGAGCCAGGCCAGGGTGGTGCCGTAGCACCAGTGCACGATACCGCGCAGCGGCGTGCGCTCGCTGCGGGCGATCGCCACGGTCCACGCGAGCGTCGCCGTGACCGCGATCACCAGGCCGGTCCAGTGCATGCTCGGCACGAAGCCCGGCTCGAGGCGCTCGAAGTTGGCCGCCACGCGCGGCGGCCAGCCGACGGCGAGCGCCGCATAGCCGAGCCAGATCAGCGCCGCCACCAGCGTGAACGTGATGCGCCCGAACCAGTCGATCAGGGCGGCCTGCCCGCGCCGCATGTAGGCCAGGCCGGGCGCGACCAGGATCGCCAGCGGCGGCAGCAGCGGCAGAAGGACGGCATCGCTCGCGTTGCCGGACCAGGCCAGCGCGACGGCGCAGGCGCCGGCGGCAACGATCGGCAGCGGCTGGGCCAGCGGCACCGGCCGCACATCGAGCAGCATCGGTGGCCGGCGCTTGGCCAGCCACCAGAGCGCCGCCGGCCAGGCCGGGAAGCAGAACCAGAGCAGGGTCTTGCCGTAGTAGCGCCACGCAGCGGCGTCCGGCAGCGCGACCTGCGCTGCCTGCCAGTCGAGATGGGCACGCGCGTAGGCCGGATCGGCCGCGGCCGCCGCCTGCCACCAGGCCGCGTAGGCGGCGGCACCGGCCGCTGCGCCGAGCACGATCGCCAGCGCGTGCGGCCACTGTCGGCGCCCGATCAGCACCGCGGTCCAGGCGAGACCGGTGAGCAGCAGCGGCAGGGCGCTCGACCAGCCGCGCGCGAGCAGGACGGCGCCGGTGCCGGCGGCCATGATGAGTCCGGCGCGGGTGTCGCTGCCACGGTGTGCCATCGCCCACAGCATCCAGGCCCAGCCCGCGAGCAATGCCGGTTCGGCGGCGATGTCGTGCGAACGCGCCAGCAGGCCGACGCAGGCCAGGAGCGCAAGCACCGCGAGCTTGCCGGCGGCCGCGCCATCGAGCGCGCGCGCCGCGCGGTGCACGCCGAGCACGCAGGCTGACATCCACACCCCCGTCGCCAGCCGCGCGGCGTCATGCGGTTGCAGCAGACCGCCGAACCACTGGACGAACAGCGCTGCCAGCCAGAACGCGAGCGGTCCTTCTTCCGCGACCGCCTGGCCGGCGACGTTGGGCAGGAGCCAGTCGCGCGCCCCGCCGCCGGCCATCGACCAGGCGATCCCGAAGCCGATGGCATCGTCGCTCTTCCAGGGATCGTGGCCGACCAGGCCGAGCAGCACATAGAGCACGACCAGGCCCCAGAACCACGGGGAGGGCAGTGGCACCGGAATGCGCAGGCGCGGCTTGGCGTGGTCGGGAGCGCTCATCGGCGTGAAGGGGCGGCGGACAACAAAAAAGGCAGCCTTGCGGCTGCCTTCTTCGGTCCTCGCGCAGCCGGTCGATCCTAGGCGGCCTTGCGCGTGGCGTATTTCTGGCGGAACTTCTCGACCCTGCCGGCGGTATCGACGATGCGCTGCTTGCCGGTATAGAACGGATGGCAGTTCGAGCAGACCTCGACCGCCAGCGGCTTGCCGACCGTCGAGCGGGTGGTGAACTTGTTGCCGCACGACGAGCAGGTGACTTCGACGTCGTTGTATTCGGGATGGATTCCGGTTTTCATGGAAGGTCTCGGGAGATGCCGCGGATTCCTGCGGCCCGGCGCGGCCGGACGGTGAGCGAGGGTTCGCGAGCGGGTGGAAAAGCAGAAAATTATAGCTGAAATTCCCTTATCGGGCAAGGACTTGCGATGCCCCGGGCCGGCGTCAGCCCTTCTTCATCGAGTCGAAGAACTCGGCGTTGTTCTTGGTCGCGCGCATCTTGTCGAGCATGAACTCCATCGCCTCGATCTCGTCCATGTTGTAGAGGAACTTGCGCAGGATCCAGACCTTCTGCAGCACTGCCGGATCGAGCAGGAGTTCCTCGCGGCGGGTGCCGGACTTGTTGATCATGATCGACGGGTAGACCCGCTTCTCGGCCATGCGGCGGTCGAGATGGATCTCCATGTTGCCCGTGCCCTTGAATTCCTCGTAGATGACATCGTCCATGCGGCTGCCGGTGTCGATGAGCGCGGTGGCGATGATGGTCAGCGAGCCGCCCTCCTCGACGTTGCGCGCGGCGCCGAAGAAGCGCTTGGGCTTCTGCAGCGCATTGGTGTCCAGGCCGCCGGTGCCGATCTTGCCGGAGGACGGCTGCACCGCGTTGTAGGCGCGGGCCAGCCGCGTGATCGAGTCGAGCAGGATCACCACGTCCTTCTTGTGCTCGACCAGGCGCTTGGCCTTCTCGATGACCATGTCGGCCACCTGCACGTGGCGCGCCGCCGGTTCGTCGAACGTGGACGCGACCACCTCGCCGCGCACCGTGCGCATCATGTCCGTGACCTCCTCGGGCCGCTCGTCGATGAGCAGCACGATGAGGATGGCGTTCGGGTGGTTCGACGTGATCGCGTGGGCGATGTGCTGCAGCATCACGGTCTTGCCGGACTTGGGGCTGGCGACCAGCAGGCCGCGCTGGCCGTAGCCGATCGGCGCGACGATGTCGATGATCCGGCTGGTGATGTTCTCCTCGGCCTTGATGTCGCGCTCCAGGCGCATCTGGCGGTCGGCGAACAGGGCCGTGAGGTTCTCGAACAGGATCTTGTTCTTGGTGTTCTCCGGCGCCTCGCCGTTGACGCGGTCGACCTTGACCAGCGCGAAGTAGCGCTCGCCGTCCTTGGGCGTGCGGATCTCGCCCTCGATCGTGTCCCCGGTGTGCAGGTTGAAGCGCCGCACCTGGGACGGGCTGATGTAGATGTCGTCGGTGCCGGCCAGGTAGGAAGTGTCCGGCGAGCGCAGGAAACCGAAGCCGTCGGGCAGGACTTCCAGGGTGCCGTCGCCGAAGATCGGCTCGCCGCGCTTCGCCTTGGCCTTGAGGATGGCGAAGATCAGCTCATGCTTGCGCATGCGGTTGGCGTTGTCGATCTCGAGGCCGACGGCCATCTCGACGAGTTGCGTGACGTGGAAGTTCTTGAGTTCGGAAAAATGCATGACGGCGGGGGAGAGGGGCTTGCGCGGATGCGCGACGGCTGCGGCGATCGACCGCGCTACAGCGGAGGGGACGAAACCGGAAGGGCCGGCGCGCGGGCGCCGGAATTACTGGTGGTTCTTTGGATGCGTCCGACGCCTTTCTCAAGGCACGGACGACCGGAGACAAAAAAAGCTTACGGGCATTGCACCCGGGTGTCAATCATGCGTTGCCCAAAAACAACATGGCGAGCCTGCGGCCCGGCCGCAGCAGGGCTGCGTTCCGGCGGCACGCTCGCCCGCGGCCCGGCTGCTGGCGCGCCGGTGGTTGCCGCCAGGCCCTAGAGATGGCTGTCGAGGAACGCCGTCAGCTGCGATTTCGACATCGCTCCGACCTTGGTCGCGACCACCTGGCCGCCCTTGAACAGCATCAGCGTCGGAATGCCGCGAATGTTGTGCTTGGCCGGCACTTCCTGGTTGGCATCGACATCCATCTTGGCGATCTTGAGCTTGCCCGAGTAGTCCTTGGCGACCTCCTCGAGCACCGGGGCGACCATCTTGCACGGACCGCACCACTCGGCCCAGTAATCCACCAGCACGGGGGCATCCGACTTCAGCACGTCCGCCTCGAAACTGGCATCGGTGACGTGGGCAATGTTGGCGCTCATGAAATCTCCTGTGTTGAAAGACCCCGCCGGGAGCAGGGTGAGGACCCTTCAAGTGTAGCAAACCACCATGGCGACTCCCGGCATCGCTATCATCCGCAGGTGGGTGCGAACCTGGACGAATCAAGCGGCGGCTGGCCGGTTCCGGTCGTGCGCGTGCCTGCGGGCGCGCGCCTGCCGGACGCGCTTGCCGCGGCCCTGCTCGAGCGCGCCGGCACCGACAACCTCGCCGGCCAGGTGGTGCTGGTGCCGTCGATGGCGGCGGCGCCTGGCCTGCGCAGCGCGCTCGGGCGCGCTGCGGCGCGCCTGCACCGCACGGCGCTGTTTCCGCCGCGCATCGTCACCCTGGGTGCCTGGGCGGCGACGGTCGCGCTGCCGCGCGCGGTCGAACGGCCGCGCGAGCGCCTGGCGCGGCTGTACGGCGCGCTGAAGTCGCGCGAGGGACTGCGCGGCGCGGGCGGCTGGCAGGTGGCGCGCGCGCTGCTTGCCGCCTGCGACGTGCTGACGCAGGGGACCGATCCCGGCGAGGACAGCATCGCGGCGCTGCGCCGCGCCGTGCGCGAGGCCTACCGGGGCCGGGCCGCACAGCATGCGGGATTCGAGGCGCGCCTGGTGATCGACCTGTGGCGTGCGATGACCGGCGCGGCCGACGCGGAACCGCTCGACCCCGCGTTTGCCGAGCGGCTGCGCCTGTCGCGGCTGGTCGCGGCGGCAGCCGCGCCGCTCTGGGTGCTCGAGCACCGACCCTGCGGCGCGGTGCCCGGTCCGCTCGCGCGCTTCGTCGCCGCGTATGCGGCGCGCGCGCCGGTCACCGTGCTTGCGCCCGCATGGGATCGGCCGCACCTGGCGCTCGCGCGCGCCGTGTGGTCCGGCGACGATCGCCTGCCGCTGGCCGACCGCGTGCGCGCCATCGCAGCGGGCGCCTCGCCGCAGCTGATCCACGCCGACAGCCTCGAGGCCGAAGCCGACGCGGTCGCGGCCGTGGTGCGCGCCTGGGTCGCGGCCGGCCGCCGCGACATCGCGCTGGTCGCGCTCGACCGCCTCGCCGCGCGGCGCGCGCGCGCGCTGCTCGAGCGCGACGGCATCCTGATCGCCGACGAGGCCGGCTGGCGCCTGTCGACCACGAGCGCGGCGACCGCGCTGATGCGCTGGCTCGACTGCGCGTCGGCCGATTTCCCGCAGGGCGACCTGCTCGACCTGCTGCGCTCGCCGTTCGTGTTCGCCGACATGGCGCCGGCGCTGCGCAGGGCGGTGGCCGGGGCGATCGATCGGGTCGCGCGCGCCGACAACCTGACCGGCGGTCTCGCCCTCCTGCGACGCGCGCTCGCGGCCGCGGACCTGGCCGACGACCTGCGGCGCGCCGTGCTGCGGGTGCTCGACGCGCTCGAACGCGGCGCGGCGCAGCTCGATCCCGCGCGCGGTGCCGCGCGCGAACTGCGCGCGTGGTCGGACCGCCTCAGCGCCTCGCTCGAGGCGATCGGGCTCGCGGCGGGCCTCGCCGACGATGCCGCCGGTGCCCAGGTCGGCGCGCTCCTCGCGGCACTCGCCGACGACGCGCGGCACGCGCCCGGCCGGCTTGAATTCGCCGAGTGGCGCGACTGGATCGCCGGTGCGCTCGAGGAGGAGACCTTTCGCGACACGCGGATCAGAAGCAGCGTCGTCATGACCGACCTCGAGGCGCTCGCGCTGCGCCGCTTCGACGGCGTGGTGCTGATCGGCGCCGATGCATCGCGCTTGCCGGGGCCCCCGGCGGCGCCGCTGTTCCTCGGCGAAGGCATGCGCGCGGCCCTGGGCCTTCCCGACGCCGCGCAGCGCGGTGCCGCCCTGCGCGCCGACCTCATGCACCTCCTGGGGGCGAATGACGCGGTGGCCGTCACCTGGCGTGACGGCGAGCGCGGCGAGGCCAATCCGCTGGCGCCGCCGCTGGCCCTGCTCGACGCGGCGCACCGGATCGCCGCGGGCACCGGGCTGGCGCGACGCCACCGGCTGCCGGCGGCGGGTGTGGCCGCGCGCGGCACGGCGCGGGCCGCGCCGCGCGCGGCGCCGTTGCTGCCGCGCGCGCGGGCGGGCAGCGCGC
>JAEUOS010000171.1 GCA_016790695.1 Burkholderiales bacterium | reverse complement strand
CGACGCGCGCTGGGGTGAACGGCAGGTCGCGCCGGCGCCGCCCGGCGCGCCGCCGCCTCAGGTGGCCCAGAGCCTCGGCGCCTCCGCGGCGATGCCGACCAGATCGGGCCGAAGTATCGCCCAAATGGCGGCGAACGCGGCGCGCGCTTCCTCCGTCGAGGCGCCGGCATAGCGCACGACCATGAGCGAGGGCAGGCGCGTCGCGCCGACGCGCCCGGCGCAGGGCAGTGACGCGACACGTTCGCGCACGGCCTCGAGCAGCGCGGCCGACACCGGACGGCCGGCGGCGACCAGGGTGGCGCACACCGGCCAACCTCCCAGTCCGATCGGCGACGCCATCAGCGCGCCGCCGCCCTCGAGGGTGCCGGTCTCGTTCCAGAGGAGCGTGCCCTGCTGCGCGATGCGCCAGCGCTGCCGGTAGCGCCCGCTGCGGAACGATTCGCCGGAGGCGGTGCGGCCGAAGCACAGCACCTCCCAGCCGAGGAACAGCGCCCCGGGCCCCAGGTCGACATCCATGCGGCTGGCGCAATCGGCGCGGTCGAAGACGATGGATTCCTGCGGCAGCCACTCGACGACCGCGTCCGCGCCGGCGGCGATGCGCACCTCCTGCAGCGCGGTCAGGCCCTGGGCCTTGTACCACTTGGTGGCGCCGGGGGTGGTGATCAGCGCATGCGCGTCCGCCTCCGCGTTCAGGGTGATGGCGAGCCGGTCCCCGGCGACGATGCCGCCCGGCGGGTGCACGATGGCGAGGTGGCACACGCGCGGGCCCTCGGGGTAGAGCGCCTTTTGCACCCGCAGCGGTCCGTCGTGGCGCCGCTCCTTGAGGACCGTGCCGCGCGCGCCGGCGGCGCCGAAGCGCAGATCCAGGCGTGCGTCCCACGGATCGCTGCGCGGCGTGGCCGGTCGGCTGTCCGGCGCGTCGCCCGGGCCGGGGTGCATCGGGCCTATGCCAGGCCGTCGAACAGCATCACGTCGACCAGGTCGCCGGCCTTGACGCTGCCCTGGTCGTGCCCGAGCACGACGAAGCAGTTGGCCTCGCTCATCGAGCGCAGGATGCCGGACCCCTGGGCGCCGGTGACGCGCACGGCGAGTTCGCCGCCTTGCTGCGACAGGATGCCGCGCTGGTACTCGGTGCGCCCCGGCTTCTTGCGCATCGCCTCCAGGGACTTCACCTTCAGCAGCGGCAGTTCGGTCTCGGCGGCGCCCGCCATGTGCAGCAGCGCTGCGCGCACGAAGTGATAGAAGGTCACCATCACCGCCACCGGGTTGCCGGGCAGGCCGAACAGGTAGGCGTCCTTGTCGCCCTCGGCGATGCGGCCGAAGGCCATCGGCCGCCCGGGGCGCATGGCGATCTTCCAGAACACCACGTCGCCCAGCTTCCTCATGATGGCCTTGGTGTGGTCGGCCTCGCCGACGGAGACGCCGCCGGAGGTGATGACGGCGTCGGCACTGGCCGCGGCCGTGCGAAAGGCCGCTTCCAGCGCGGCGGGGTCGTCGCGCACCACGCCCATGTCGAGGAGGTCGACGCCGAGGCGCCGCAGCATGCCGAACAGGGTGTAGCGGTTGCTGTCGTAGACCTCGCCCTCGGCCAGGGTTTCGCCGACGGACTTGAGCTCGTCGCCGGTGGAAAAGAAGGCCACGCGCAGGCGCCGCATCACCTGCACCTCCGGGATGCCCAGCGAGGCGACGAGCCCCAGTTCGGCCGGGCGCATGATGCGGCCGGCGGAGACCGCCGCCCGGCCGCGCGCCAGGTCCTCGCCGGCCAGGCGCCGGTTGGCGCCGGCCTCCTGCCCCGCGGGTATGCGGATGCGCGTGCCCTCGGCCCTGACCAGCTCCAGCGGGATCACGGTGTCGCAGCCGTGCGGCATCACCGCGCCGGTGGTGATGCGCACGCATTCGCCGCGGCTGACCTTGCCGGCGAACTCGCGTCCGGCGAGGGCGGCGCCGATTTCGGTGAGGACGACCTCGGCATCGGCAGCGAGGTCGCTGCCGCGCACGGCCCAGCCGTCCATGGCGGAGTTGTCGTGCGCCGGCACGTTGATGGGCGAGACGATGTCGCGCGCGAGCACGCGCCCCAGCGCGTCGCGCACCGCGACCTGCTCGGTGCCGGTGATGGGACGCACGAACCGGCGGATCACCTCGTTGGCCCGTGCCACCGGCAGCGCCTCGGGGTCGTAGCCGTCGACGCAGCTGACCAGGGACTGCAGGTCGGTCGGCTCGGGCGCCGGCGCGGCGGCGATCTCGACCACGACATCGGCCGGGTCGGCGGCAGGCGGCGCCTCGCGCCGGAAGCGCGGCTTGGGCGCGCGCGGCGGCGGCGGCGCGCCCGTCTCGAAGGCCTCGAGTTCCTCGGGGGTGTTGATGTTGCCGAACAGCGCGTCGTCGTTGAAGTCCACCTGCACCGTCGACAGGCTGTCGTACCAGGCGTCGATCTTGCGGCCGCCGCCCTTGAGGAAATCGGTCAGGTGCGCCAGGACGGTGCGGCGCGTCAGCGCGAACACCGGGTGCGGCTGCTCGCCGCTCATGGCCACGGCGACCTGCGTGCCGGTGGACTCGAGCGCGTCGAACATGCGCTCGACGAGGTCCTCGGGGAAGAACGGCGAGTCGCACGGCACGGCGATCAGGTACGGCCGGCGCGACGCCGACAGGCCGGCGTGCAGCCCGGCGAGCGGGCCGGCGAATTCGCCGATGGCGTCGGAGACCACGCGCACGCCGAATGACTTGAACTGCTCGTGGTTGCGGTTGGCGCTGATCATCACCCCGCCGACCTGCGGCGCGATGCGCTCGAAGACATGGTCGATCAGGCGCCTGCCGCGAAAGCTCATCAGCGCCTTGTCGCGCCGGCCGTCGCCGTCGGCGGGGTTCATGCGCGCACTGCGCCCGCCGGCCAGGATCAGCCCGGTGACGGATTGGCGCTCGGCCGGGGTCATGCGAAGAGCGTCGCGGCGGGCGCGACGAAGCGGCGCTCGCCGGTGAACAGGAGGTAGTGCCGGCCCTGGCAGCGCCCGATCATGGTGATGCCGACGCGGCGCGCGATCTCGTAGCCCATCTGCGTGAGCCCGGAGCGCGACAGCAGCACGGGGATGCCCATCTGGGCGCACTTGATCACCATCTCGGAGGTCAGGCGGCCGGTGGTGTAGAAGATCTTGTCGGCGCCGCCGACGCCGTCGAGCCACATGCGCCCGGCGATGGCGTCGACCGCGTTGTGGCGCCCGACATCCTCGACGAAGTACACGATCTCGCCGCGCGTCTCCCCCGTGTTGGAGCACAGGGCGCAGCCGTGCACGGCACCGGCCTGCTTGTAGATCGATTCGTGCTTGCGCACGCGCTCCATGACGGTGTAGAGCACCTCCTGGGTGATGCGCACGTCCTCCGGCAGGCGCACCGCGTCGAGGGCTTCCATCAGGTCGCCGAACACGGTGCCCTGGCCGCAGCCGGTGGTGACGGTGCGTCTGGAGAGGCGTTCCTCGATGCCGGCCTGGTCCCAGAAGTCGCGGCCATGCGTGGTCACCGCGACGCTGCCGGTCTCCCAGTCGACCTGCACGGCGGCGATGCGCGCGACGTCGTCGACGATGCGCTGGTTGCGCAGGTAGCCCAGCGCCAGGGCCTCGGGAGCGCCGCCCAGGGTCATCAGGGTGACCAGTTCGCGGCGGTCGAGGTACAGGGTCAGCGGATGCTCGCCGGCGATCGAGGTCGGCACCACGGCGCCCTTCTCGTCGACGGCCTCGACTTCATAGGTGGCCGGGCGCGCCGCCCGGGTGAGCTGGATCGGCAGCGTCATGTCAGGGTTTTCGCAGGCCGCGGCCGCGCGGCGCGGGTCCGGGGATCCGGCAGTTCGTGATGGCGTTCACTCCGGCTGGAAGTTGGCCGCCTTGAGCAGCCCGACCGCCTTGGCGAGATCGGCGCGCATGAACTCGACGAAGGCATTCGGGTCGAGGTAGCCGGGCACGATGCCGGCGGCGTCGATGCGCGCGGCGAACTCGGGCTGGCGCACACCCTCGGCGATCGCGGCGGCCAGGCGCGCGCTGACCGCCGCCGGCATTCCCTTGGGACCCCAGACACCGTACCAGGAGGCCATCGTGAGCTCGGGCATGCCGGCCTCGGCGGTGGTCGGGATGTCGGGATTGACCTTGCTGCGCGCGCTGCCGGTGATGGCCAGGCCGCGCACCCGGCCGCCCCTGGTCTGGGGCAGGAGCGCGGTGGCGGCGTCGATCATGAGCTGCACGTTGCCGCCCATGACGTCAGCCAGCGCCGGCGCGGTGCCCTTGTAGGGAATCGCCTGCAGCGGCGAGCCGACGATGCGCATGAACTCCAGGCTGCCCAGATGGCCGGCGGCGCCCAGGCCCGAGATGGCCATGTTGAAGCCCGCCGGGTTGGCGCGGATCGAGCGCACCACCTCCGCGAGGGTCGCGCCCTCGACCTTGGAAGAGGCGATGATCAGCAGGGGCGCCTGTCCGACGCGCCCGAGTGCGGTGAAGTCATCCAGGGGATCGTAGGGCGTCGCCTTGACGACATTCTTGCCGAGCAGGAACAGGCTGGCGTTGAACAGCAGCGTATAGCCGTCGGGCTCGGCGCGGCGCACCTGCTCGCTGCCCACGGTGCCCGAGCCGCCGGGGACATTGGCCACCACCACCGGCACGCCGAGGCGGTCGGCGAGGCGCTCGGCGGTGATGCGGCCGAGCGCGTCGGTGCCGCCGCCGGGCGGATACGGCACCACCATGCGCACCGGGCGGTTCGGGTAGGGCTGTGCCAGTGCGCCGAGGCTGGCCAGGGCGAGGGCGAGGGCAACGAGCGTCTTGCGCATGGAGGTTCCCGGTTCGTGGTGGATGTCAGAAAAAGAAGCCCTGCGACCGGTCAGCCGCCGATGTAGGACATCTCGATCTTGCGCGAGCGCGCGGTGGCGGCGGTGCGAATCTCGGAATACCGGTCGGCGCGCTCGCTCCAGACGAGACCGACGGCGGCGGCGATCTCGTCATCGTCGTGGCCGGCGCGCAACAGGGCGCGCAGGTCGTGCCCGGACTGGGCGAACAGGCAGGTGAAGAGCTTGCCCTCGGTGGACAGCCGCGCCCGGGTGCAGGTCGCGCAGAAGGCCTGGGTGACGCTGGAGATGACGCCGATCTCGCCGCTGCCGTCGGCATAGCGCCAGCGTTCCGCCACCTCTCCGCTGTAGTTGGGCTCGGCCTCGACCAGGGGCAGCGCCGCGTCGATGCGGCGCACGATCTCGGCGGAGGGCACGACGTCGTCCATGCGCCAGCCGTTCGACGAGCCCACGTCCATGAACTCGATGAAACGAACGATGTGGCCGCTGCCCTTGAAGCGCCGCGCCATGGCGACGACGTCGCCGTCGTTGACGCCCTTCTTGACCACCATGTTGATCTTCACCGGGGCCAGGCCGGCCGCCGCGGCGGCGTCGATGCCTTCGAGCACCCGCGCGACCGGGAAGTCGACGTCGTTCATGGCGCGGAACACCGCGTCGTCGAGCGAATCGAGCGAGACGGTGACGCGCTTCAGGCCGGCCGCCTTCAGCGCCCGCGCCTTGCGCGGCAGCAGCGACCCGTTGGTGGTGAGGGTGAGGTCCATCGGCGCGCCGCCGCGGGTCGAAAGGCCGGCCAGCATGGCCACGAGGTCCTCGACGTTCTTGCGCAGCAGCGGCTCGCCGCCGGTCAGGCGCAGCTTCTCCACGCCGTGCCGGGCGAAGATGCGCGCCACGCGCGTGATCTCCTCGAAGCTCAGCAGCTCGCCGTGCGGCAGGAACGTGTAGTCCTTGTCGAACACCGACTTGGGCATGCAGTAGGTGCAGCGAAAATTGCAGCGGTCCGTGACCGAGATGCGCAGGTCGTGCAGGCGCCGGCCGCGCGTGTCGGCCAGCGTCCCGTCGGCGGGCGCGGCGTCGCGCGGAATGCGCGGCACGGCTCCCGCGGGAGCCTGCCTGGCGATCGGAATAACCCTCGCGGTCACAATGGTGTCGCTCGATGGTGGCAGCCTGCGATAATAGCAAAGCGTTGCCCGCGTCCGATGACCCACATGTCTCGTCACCCGATTGCCGGCGCCGCGCCGGCGCGCGCATGACGGCGCCCGCCATCGCGGTGTTCGTGCGCATGGAAAAGCGCGCGCTCGAGAGCCGCTGGGCCGACCACGAGTGGCGCGTGGCCTCGCTCGAGCCGTCCCCCGGCGCGCCGGCCGATGCCGAACGCAGCCGCGTGTTCGGGCCGATCGAGGTGAGCCTTTACCGGGATGAGGCCGAAGGCTATTTCCTCAACACCTCGAGCGGCGCGGCGCGCGCGTTCGTGATGTGGCGCCTGGGCGACGGCGGTCTCGAGGGCGAGCCGCGGGTGTGCAGCGTGACCTTGAGCTACAACGAGGCAGCGCGGCTGATGGACGCGCAGGAGCGCGTCGACGCCGTGCCGCTGCCGGCGCTCCTGGCGTCGTGGCTCGAGGGCTTCGTGGCCGAGCATTACCGGCCCGAGCCCAAGAAGAAGCGGGTCAAGGCGTCGTTTCTCGCACCGGGCGAGCGGGGCGGCCTGTGAGCGGGCGCGGCGAGACATTCATCGGGCGCTGGGCCCGGCGCAAGCTGGCCGAACCCGACACGCGCGAGCGCGAGGACCGGCGCGTCCAGGACGAGCGTGCCGATGCCGGCGAGGCCGCGCCGGTGCCGGCGCCCGCAGGCGATGCCGCGCCCGGGCAGTTGCCGGCCGACCTGCCGGCCCTGGAGACCATCACCCCCGACAGCGATTTCGGCCGCTTCATGCAGCCCGACGTGCCGGCGCCGGCGCGCAACGCGGCGCTCAAGAAGCTCTTCGCCGACCCGCGCTTCAACGTCATGGACGGTCTTGACACCTACATCGACGACTACACGAGGCCCGATCCAATCCCCGACGCGATGCTGCGCGAACTGGCGCAGTCGCAGATGCTGCGCCTGTTCGAGGAGGCGTCCGAGGCGACCGAGGCGACGGTGCCGGCGGCGAGCACACCGGGCGGCGAGCCGGCGCGGGGGCCGCTTGCCGCGTCGGCGGTCCTCGAGACGCCTTTGCCAGGTGCGCCACACGCGGGCGCGCCTGCTGGCGGGCCCGCGGCAGCCGCGGACGCGGCAGCGCTTGCGCCGCGCCGGCCCGATGAGGGCGAGGCGGCAGACCGCTAAACCCTGAAGTCGGCAGGGCGATAAGCCTCGCTGGACGCGAGGCGTCCCTATAATGCGCTCGCCTTCCACCGATGAAAGCGCCACGCCGTTGTCCCGCTGCCTCGTCTGCAATTGCAATCGCACCATGCCGCTGGACGGCGGCTCGCTCGCCGAAGCGGCCGGCGCGACCGGCGCGCTGGCGATCCACCGCCAGCTGTGCGGCGCCGAACTGCCGGCTTTCGAGGCGGCGCTGGCCGGCGCGGCCGGCGAGGCGGAACCCCTGACTGTCGCCTGCACGCAGGAAGCGGCGCTGTTCGGCGAGGTCGCCGCCGGGTCGGCGCATGCGCAGGTGCCGCTGCGCTTTGTCAACATCCGCGAAACCGGCGGCTGGTCTTCGCAAGCGGCGCAGGCGACGCCCAAGATCGCGGCCCTCCTGGCCGCCGCGCGCCTTCCCGAGCCGGCGCCGGTGGAGGCAGTGGAATACAAATCCGCCGGCACGCTCGTCATCGTCGGCGATGGGGCGGCGGCGATCGCCTGGGCCGAACGCCTGGCCGGCAAGCTCGACGTGTGCGTGCTCATGACCGAGGGGATTGCCGCGGCGGAGTTGCCGTCGGCACGGCGCTACCCGGTCCTGTCCGGCGCGAATGCGCGCGTCGCGGGCTGGCTGGGCGCCTTCGAGGTCAGCTGGCAGGCAGCCAATCCCATCGACCTCGAGGCCTGCGTGCGGTGCAATGCGTGCGTGTCGGCCTGTCCGGAAGGCGCGATCGGGCTCAATTACCAGGTCGACCTGGACAAGTGCCGCGGCCACCGCGCCTGCGTCGCGGCCTGCGGAACGGTCGGCGCGGTCGACTTTGCGCGCGAGGTCTCGGTCCGCAAGGAGAAGTTCGATCTCGTGCTCGACCTGTCGCGCGAGCCCCTGCTGCGCCTGCATCAGCCGCCGCAGGGCTATTGCGCCCCGGGCGCCGATCCGCTGGCGCAGGCGCTGGCCGCGGCCGAACTGGCGACGCTGGTCGGCGAGTTCGAGAAGCCGCGCTATTTCGCCTACAACCCCCGCATCTGTGCGCACAGCCGCTCGAAAAAAGCGGGCTGCAACCGCTGCATCGACGTGTGTTCGGCACAGGCCATCGCCGCCGACGGGGATCATGTCCGGGTGGAGCCGCATCTGTGCATGGGCTGCGGCGGCTGCGCGACCGTTTGCCCCTCGGGCGCCATGGCATACGCCTATCCGTCCGCGCCCGACACCGGCGCGCGCGTCCGGGCGATGCTGGCGCAATTCGCCCGGTCCGGAGGCCGTGACGCGCTGCTCCTGATCCACGATGCCCACGGAGAAAAGCTCATCGACGCCGCGGGGCGCGCCGCGCGCGCCGCCCGCCCCGGGTCCGCCGGGCGCGGCCTGCCGGCGCGGGTGCTGCCCCTGGCCGTGCATCACGTCGCCTCGGCCGGTCTCGACCTGTGGCTCTGCGCGCTGGCCTACGGCGCCTCGCAGGTGCGGATGCTGATCTCGGGCGAGGAGGCGCCGGAGTACGCGCAGGCGCTGGCGACCCAGGCAGGCATCGGCCAGGCCATCGTCGCCGGCCTGGGCTATGCGGGAGAGCACATCGGCCTCATCGACGCCGCCGATGGCGCGGATTGGCTCTCCGCCATCCACGCCCTGGCGCCGGCGCAGGCATGCGCGCGGCCCGCCGCCTGGAACGTCGCGGCGTCGAAGCGCGCGGCCCTTGAATTCGCGATCGAGCACCTCGCGCGCCATGCGCCTGCAGCGCCGCCGGAGAGCATCGCGCTGCCGGCGGGCGCGCCATTCGGCACCCTCGAGGTCGACCGCAAGGCCTGCACCCTGTGCCTGGCATGCGTCGGCGCCTGCCCCGCCGCGGCGCTGGCGGACAACCCCGAAACGCCGCAACTGCGCTTCATCGAGCGCAACTGCGTGCAATGCGGACTGTGCGCATCGACCTGCCCGGAAGACGCGATCCGGCTGGTGCCGCGGCTGAATCTGGCCGAGGAGGTGAAGAAGCACGCCGTGCTGGGGGAGGCGGAGCCGTTTCACTGCGTGCGCTGCGGCAAGGCCTTCGGCACGCGCCAGATGATCGACAGCATGACCGCGCGCCTGGGCACGCATTCGATGTTCGCCGGCGCGGCCGCCCTCAAGCGCCTGCAGATGTGCGCGGACTGCCGCGTCGTCGACATGATGTCGAACAGCGGCGAGGCGACGATCTTCGACGTGCGCAAATGAGCGCCGGCCCCGCAGCGGCCGGCAGCGGCGACCTCGCCCCGGAGGAGGCCCTGCGCGCTGACTTGTACGGCCTCATCGCGCGCCTGTTCGCCGCGCCGCCCGATGCGCCGTTGCTCGCCGCCATCGCTGGTTCGCCGGCGGATCTCGGCGGCGCGGGCACCGCGCTCGGCCGCGCCTGGGCCGCGCTCCAGGCCGCCGCCGCACGGGCGGACGCCCACGAGGCCGCCATCACCCATGCCGAGCTTTTCGTAGGCACCGGCCGCGCGCGGGTTTCGATCTACGCCTCGCACCACCTGACCGACGTCGGCAGGGAGCATGCGCTGGTGGCGCTGCGCGACGAGCTGGGTGGGCTGGGCCTGGAGCGCCAGGCGGGGGTGACCCAGCCCGAGGACCATCTGGCCGCGCTCCTCGAGGTGATGCGCCACCTTGCGCTGCGCGGCGCCGATGCCGGCGCGCTCGAGATCCAGCGGCGCTTTTTCGAGCGATATCTCGGGCCGTGGTACGGGGCATTTGCAGGCGAGGTCCTGGCCGCCACGGCCGATGGTTTTTTTTGCGGCGCAGCACGGATTCTTCAGGCGTTCCTTGATCTCGAGAAGGCCGGCTTCGCGCTGGAAAACTAGTGCAAACGCCCGCCGGGGGGCGCTATACTTTCAATGCGGCATTCGACGGCAGGGCAAGAAGTCCAAGAAATGAAATCGTGATGGGCAAGATGCTTCGGCAGCCGGGGGCGCAGTTCCGCCGCGTGCCCGGACCGCGCCGACTTGACGTTGACACAGAGGAGACCGTGACCGTGAGCAAATCCCCGACAAGCAGCCGGCGCAAGTTCCTGCTGGGTACCGGCGCCGCCGCCTCGGCCGCCGGCATCGCCGTCGTCGCCATGCGCAACCCGGGCGCCCCCGCGCAGCCGGGCGCGAAGGCCAAGGCGGTTCCCGGCCGCGGCTATCAACTCACCGAACACGTCCGCAACTACTACCGCACGACCGCGGTCTGACACGGAGGCATGCCATGCTGCTGACTCGCAAATCCACCGGCGAGAGGGCCTCGCACGGGCTGCTCAAGCGCACCTACAACGCGGCTCCCGCGCTGCGCCGTCTCGACCGGCGCTCCTTTCTGAAGCAGTCCGGTCTGGGCGTCGGCGCCGGCGTCGTGGCGCCGCACCTGGGCTTCTCGATGATCGGCGAGGCGCGCGCCCAGGAAGCCAGGGGCGCGGACAAGGTCGAGATCAAGCGCTCGGTGTGCACGCACTGCTCGGTGGGCTGCTCGTTCGACGCGGTGGTCAAGAACGGCGTGTGGATCCGCCACGAGCCGGTGTTCGATTCGCCGATCAACCTGGGCGCGCACTGCGCCAAGGGCGCCGCCATCCGCGAGCACGGCATGACCGAGCACTCGCACCGGCTCAAGCAGCCTATGAAGCTCGACACCAAGTCGGGAAAGTATGTGCCTATCTCCTGGGACGTCGCCTTCACCGAGATCAGCGAGCGCCTGAAGACGATCAAGAAGGAGCACACCGCCGACTCGGTGTTCGTCGTCGGCTCGTCGAAGCACAACAACGAGCAGGCCTACCTGCTGCGCAAGTGGGTGTCGCTGTACGGCACCAACAACACCGACCACCAGGCCCGCATCTGCCACTCGACCACCGTCGCCGGCGTCGCCAACACCTGGGGCTACGGTGCGATGACCAATTCGTACAACGACATGCAGAACACCAAGTGCATGCTCTACATCGGGTCGAACGCCGCCGAGGCGCACCCGGTGTCGATGCTGCATGCGCTGCATGCGCGCGAGACCGGCGCGAAGATGATCGTCGTCGATCCGCGCTTCACGCGCACCGCGGCGAAGGCGGATGAATACGTGCGCATCCGTTCCGGCACCGACATCCCGTTCCTGTTCGGCCTTCTGCACGTGATCTTCAAGAACGGCTGGGAGGACAAGCGCTACATCAACGACCGCGTCTTCGGCATGGAGAAGGTACGCGAGGAGGTGATGGCCAAGTGGGACCCGAAGTCGGTGCAGGAAGCCACCGGCGTGGCGCCCGAGCAGCTCGAGAAGGTCGCCGAGATGATGGCCAAGAACAAGCCGTCGACCATCGTCTGGTGCATGGGCCAGACCCAGCACACCATCGGCAACGCCATGGTGCGCGCCTCATGCATCCTGCAGCTGGCGCTGGGCAACATCGGCGTCTCCGGCGGCGGCGCCAACATCTTCCGCGGCCATGACAACGTCCAGGGCGCGACCGACGTCGGCCCCAACCCGGACTCGCTGCCCGGCTACTACGGGCTTGCGACCGGCTCGTGGAAGCACTGGGCGCGCGTGTGGAACGTCGACTACGACTGGATCAAGGCGCAGTACGCGTCGCAGGCGATGATGGAGAAGTCGGGCACCACGGTCTCGCGCTGGATCGACGCGGTGCTCGAGGCCGACGACAAGCTCGACCAGGAGAAGGCGGTCAAGGCGATGATCTACTGGGGACACGCCCCCAACTCGCAGACGCGCGGCCCGGACATGAAGAAGGCGATGGACAAGCTCGACATGATGGTGGTCATCGACCCCTATCCGAGCGCCACCGCGGCGATGATCGCGATGCCGTCCGCCGAGCGCAATCCGAACCAGGCGGTCTACCTGCTGCCGGCCGCGACCCAGATGGAATGCGCGGGGTCGGCGACGGCGTCGAACCGCTCGATCCAGTGGCGCGAGAAGGTGGTCGACCCGCTGTTCGAGTCGCTCACCGACCACGCGATCATGTACGAGTTCGCCAAGCGTCTCGGCTTCGCCGACCAGTTCGTCGGCAAGAAGGACGGCAAGCAGAACATCGCCGTGGTCAAGACCGCCAACGGCAAGTTCGAGGAGCCGGTGGTCGAGGACGTGCTGCGCGAGATCAACCGCGGCTGCTTCACGATCGGGTACTCGGGCCAGTCGCCGGAGCGCCTGAAGCTGCACATGAAGAACATGCACACCTTCGACGTCAAGACGCTGCGCGCCAAGGGCGGGCCGTGCGACGGCGAGTACTTCGGGCTGCCCTGGCCGTGCTACGGGACGCCGGAGCTCAAGCACCCGGGATCGCCGAACCTGTACGACACGTCCAAGCACGTGATGGACGGCGGCGGCAACTTCCGCGCCAATTTCGGGGTCGAGCGCGACGGCGTCTCCCTGCTGGCCGAGGATGGCTCGCACTCCAAGGGCGCCGACATCACGACCGGCTATCCGGAACTCGATCACATCCTGCTGAAGAAGCTGGGCTGGTGGGACGAGCTCACCGACGCCGAGAAGAAGGAGGCCGAGGGCAAGAACTGGAAGACCGACCTGTCGGGCGGCATGATCCGCGTGTTCATGAAGAACCACGGCTGCCACCCGTTCGGCAATGCCAAGGCGCGGGCGGTGGTGTGGAACTTCCCCGACGGCGTGCCGCAGCACCGCGAGGCGCTGTACTCGACGCGTCCCGACATGGTCGCGAAGTACCCGACCCACGACGACGTCAAGACCTTCTGGCGCGTGCCGACGCTGTTCAAGACGGTACAGCAGAAGGCGATCGCGGACAAGGCCTACGAGAAGTTCCCGCTGATCCTCACCTCCGGGCGCCTGGTCGAGTACGAGGGCGGCGGCGAGGAGACGCGCTCCAATCCGTGGCTCGCCGAGCTGCAGCAGGAGAATTTCGTCGAGATCAATCCGAAGGCGGCGAACGACCGCAACATCCGCAACGGCGACATGGTGTGGGTGAAGTCGCCGTCAGGCGCGCAGATCAAGG
The DNA here is from genome assembly GCA_016790695.1 of Burkholderiales bacterium. Lineage (GTDB taxonomy): Bacteria > Pseudomonadota > Gammaproteobacteria > Burkholderiales > JAEUOS01 > JAEUOS01. The sequence continues at coordinate 33,581 of JAEUOS010000171.1, read as the reverse complement.
TCAAGGCGATGGTCACCGAGCGCGTCGACGCCGGCACCTGCTTCATCCCGTTCCACTTCTCGGGCTGGTGGCAGGGCAAGGACCTGAAGTCCCACTATCCCGAGGGCGCGGAGCCGATCGTGCGCGGCGAGGCGGTCAACACCGCGACGACCTACGGCTACGACCGGGTGACGATGATGCAGGAAACCAAGACGACGATCTGCAACGTCGAAAAAGCGGTCTGACGAGGAGACATCGACATGGCTAGGATGAAGTTTCTCTGCGATGCCGAGCGCTGCATCGAGTGCAACGGCTGCGTGACGGCCTGCAAGCAGGAGCACGAGGTGCCGTGGGGCGTCAATCGCCGCCGCGTGGTCACGATCAACGACGGCGTGCCGGGCGAGCGCTCCATCTCGGTCGCCTGCATGCACTGCTCGGACGCGCCGTGCATGGCGGTGTGCCCGGTCGACTGCTTCTACAAGACCGAGGAGGGCGTGGTCCTGCACGACAAGGACCTGTGCATCGGCTGCGGCTACTGCTTCTATGCGTGCCCGTTCGGCGCGCCGCAGTTCCCGCAGGCGGGCGCCTTCGGTCTGCGCGGCAAGATGGACAAGTGCACCTTCTGCGCCGGCGGTCCGGAGAAGGACCACTCGGAGGACGAGTGGCGCAAGTACGGCCGCAACCGGCTCGCGGAAGGCAAGCTGCCCGCCTGTGCCGAGATGTGCTCGACCAAGGCCCTGCTCGGCGGCGACGGCGACATCGTCGCGGACATCTATCGCAACCGCGTGCTCAAGCGCGGCCGCGGCGCCGAGGTGTGGGGGTGGAGCTCGGCCTATGGCGCGCCGCAGGGCGGCGCCAAGCCGGCCGCACCGGCGCCGGCACCGGCGAAGTCCTGAGAGGAGGGTTGACATGCGCATGATCCGGATCGCCGCGGCGATGGCGGCCGTGGCGGGCATCGTCGCCGGCGGGTGCGGGGAGCAGGCACAGCAGCTCGGGCAGGCGACCACCTACAAGCAGGGCAAGTACCAGGGCAAGCCGGACGCCCGGCCCTACGACAACGCGCCCAATGTCTACGCGCACGGCGCGCAATGGACCGCCGGCGACAAGACCAGCTGGGAGGCGGCGATCCGGCGGCGCCAGCAGGGCCAGAACGAGTACCTCAAGGCAGAATGAGCGGCCCTGACGGGCAAGGCGGAACGATGGACGTCCACACGATGACCCGGCGCTGGCTGGCCCTCCTGGCGGCACTCTTCCTTGGCGTGCTCGGCAGCCAGGCGCTCGCGCAGGCGGCGCCGGCGGGGCAGCAGACCTTCGACTCGGTGCTCAACCCCAACGCCGCCGAGCAGGCCAAGCGGCAGCAGCAGCAGCCGGGCAACAACGCGCCAGTCTGGCGCGAGGTGCGCTCGGAGAAGGAGCATTACACCAGCACGCGCGGGGTCGAGGCCGGGGTGCTGATCCAGTCGGGCGGCGAGACCTGGCGCCAGCGCCGCGAGAACCAGCTCATCCCCATGGGGGCGCTGGTGATCGCCGGGGCCCTGGGCGCGTGCGTGCTGTTCTACCTGTGGCGCGGCACGATGCGCCTGCGGGAGAAGCCGACCGGCCGGCGCATGCTGCGCTTCAGCGGCTTCGAACGGACCATGCACTGGACGGTGGCGATCTCGTTCTCGATCCTCGCCCTGAGCGGGCTGGTGATGCTGTTCGGCAAGCTGGTGCTGCTGCCGATCATCGGCCACACGCTGTTCGCCTGGCTGACCGTGGCGTGCAAGACGATCCACAATTTCGTCGGACCGGTGTTCTCGGTCGCCGTCGTCGTGCTGTTCTTCACCTTCGTGCGCGACAACCTGCCGTCGATTCGCGACGTGCAGTGGTTCGCCAAGGCCGGCGGGCTGTTCAGCGACGTGCACGTGCCGTCCGGGCGCTTCAACGGCGGCGAGAAGGTCTGGTTCTGGGTCGGCGTCCTCGGGCTCGGCGTCACGGCGAGCGTGTCCGGCCTGATCCTCGATTTTCCGAATTTCGGCCAGGGGCGCGCGACGATGCAGCTTGCCAACGTCGTGCACGTGGTCGCCACCGTCCTGATGATGGCGATGGCCGCCGGCCACATCTACATGGGAACCGCCGGTGTCGAGGGCGCGTACGACGCGATGCGGACCGGCTACGTCGACGAGTCGTGGGCCAAGGAGCATCACGAGTACTGGTACGAGGAGCACAAGCGCGAGGCGGTCGCCGCCCCGGCTGCCGGTCCCGCCGGGGCGATCCCCGCGGGCGCGCCTCAAGCAAAGGAGAAGACCGCATGAAGTCTGTCATCGCTGCCGTCGCCCTGGGCCTGCTGGGCGGATCCGCCTGGGCGAAGCTGCCGCCGCCGCCGCCCAAGGCGCCCGAGGTCGTGGAGGCCGAGAAGGCGAAGGAGGCCGAGGCGCGGAAGAAGGGGGCCGAACTGCAGGCCAAGTACGAGGATCGGGCGGTCGCCAGCTACGCCGCCAAGGCGAAGGCGGAGGGCAAGGAATTCAAGCCGCAGCTGGGCGCCGGGGTCCAGCCGCCGCCGCCCCCGGCGGCGCCGGTTGCCGCGGCCGCGCCGACCGCGCCCGCGCCGGCAAAGGCGGCGGGCGCGCCCGCAGCGAAGAAGTAGACGCCGGCCGCCTCCCGACGCAACGCCGACCTGCGGGTCGGCGTTTGCATTTGTGCGGCAGCCGCCGGGTGGCACGGGCCGCAGGCCGTGCGGCGACCCGCGGCGCACTGGCGCCGTGCGCGACGCCCGTGCCGGCCGGCAGGCTGGCATCTTCGACGGGAACCGGATACAATACGCTATAGGTTGTAGTCGCCGAGCCCGGAGATACTAGATGTACGAATCGGACATCACCCGCTTTCTGCGCGCGCTGCGGCAGGAGCGCCCCCAGCTGGAGGCCGAGCAGAAGAAGGGCCGGGCACTGCTGTGGGATCGCGAACTGGATCGCGACCAGCTCGCGGCGCAGGCACGCTATCGGGTCCCGCAGCAGCCCTACGTCTACCAGACCAAGGTCTGAGGATGACGGCCGACCTCGCCGAACTCGCACTCGAGGCACCGTCCGCGGCGCCCGCCGCCGACGCAGCCGGGGCGCCCGCCGCGCCGCGGGCGCGCCTCTACGGCGAGCCGCTGCTCGAACTCCCGCGCGACCTGTACATCCCGCCCGATGCGCTGGAGGTGTTCCTCGACACCTTCGAGGGGCCGCTCGACCTGCTGCTGTACCTGATCCGCCGGCAGAACTTCAATATCCTCGACATCCCGATGGCGCGCGTGACCGCGCAATATCTCGAGTACGTCGACCAGATCCGCAGCCACAACCTGGAGCTCGCGGCCGAGTACCTGCTGATGGCGGCGCTGCTGATCGAGATCAAGTCGCGCATGCTGCTGCCGGTGCAGAAGGCGTCCGAGGACGGCGAGGCCGAGGATCCGCGCGCCGAGCTGGTGCGGCGTCTGCTCGAATACGAGCGGATCAAGCGGGCCGCCCAGCAGCTCGAGGCGGTGCCCATGGTGGGCCGCGAGATCTGGCCGGTGCAGGTCGCGCTGGAGACGGCGCTCTCGGTCGCCCTGCCCAGGGTCGACGCCGACGACCTGCGTCTCGCGTGGCTCGCGGTGGTGCGCCGCGCGAAGCTGACCCAGCATCACCACATCGGGCGCGCCGAGTTGTCCGTGCGGGCGCACATGAGCCTCATCCTGCGGCGCCTCGGCGGCACGCGCTTCCTCGAGTTCGCCGAGCTGTTCGAGGGCGTGGTGACGCTTCCGGTGGCGGTCGTGCATTTCCTCGCGCTGCTCGAGCTCACGCGCGAGGGGCTGATCGAGATCACGCAGGCCGAGGCCTACGCGCCGATCTACATCCGGCTCTCCTATACCCCGTCCTGAGCCGCCGCGTCAGCGGCGCGCAACGGGCGGGTAGTACTGCGGCGCCTCGACGCGGTCGTGCATGCCGTAGTCGCGCTCGATCTCGCAGATGCGATAGCTCTCCACCGGCCCGCCGACGCGGCAGACGGCGCTCTTGTCGAGCGCCTCGGCCATGCTGCCGACGCCCTGCAGCTGCGCGAAGCACCCGGGGCGGTACAGGCTTTCGTAGCGCTCTCCGCCGAGTGTTGCGCCCGCGGGCCCTCCCGCCGAATCGGCCACGACGAGGTAGCGCGGCGGCCGTGTCGCCGGGTCGTTCCAGGCGCCGAGGCGCGACGGCTGCCAGGCCGGCTTGCCCGGCGCCTCCGCGCGCACCACCTGTGCCACGCGCAGGCGGTAGTCGGTGAACACCTCGTCGCGGCCGGCCACCTGCGCGCCGTGGTGGCCGGGGTGCACGCGCCAGGCGGTCAGCGCCGCCTCGTCGCGCCAGATCTGGTAAGAGAGAAGCCAGCCGTCGCGGTCGAGGCTCCTGAAGCGGTCGATGAACAGGCAGCCGCCGACGGCATCGAGCTGGGGCCGCATGGCCGCGGCGATGTCGAGGTAGCGCTGCATCATGCCCGGGCGCGGGCAGACTTCGAAGAACAGTGCGAGCATCTTGCCCTCCCGTCGGGCGCGGCGCGGACGAGCGCCGCGCGCTGAGCCCGCATGATACGCGGCCGCGCCGCGCCCGGCGCGCAGCGCCGGGGCGCCTAGAATCGGCCGGTCGCGCCGGATGCGCGGGAAGCGGGAAACGAGCATGGAATGGGATTTCGACCGCCTGGAACGCGCGCGCCGCTACAAGCTGCTGACGGGGCTGGTGGTGCCGCGGCCGATTGCCCTCGTCACCACCCTCGACGCGGACGGCGTGGTCAACGCCGCGCCGTTCAGCTTCTTCAACGTGCTGGGCGACGAGCCGCCGATCGTGATCATCAGCGTCGAGGACCGCGACGGCGGGGCGCTGAAGGACACCGCGCGCAACATCGGCGCCTCCGGCGAGTTCGTCGTCAACCTGGTCGACGAGTCGATCGCCGCGCGCATGCACGGCTGCTCGGTCGACTACCCGCCGGGGGTGAGCGAGGTCGCCCGGGTCGGCTTCACGGTCGCCGCGTCCGCGCGCGTGCGCCCGCCGCGCCTGGTCGAGGCGCCCGCGGCGCTCGAATGCACGCTGCACAGCCGGATCGACCTGGACCACCGGCACCTGCTGATCGGCCAGGTGCGCCACCTCCATGTCCGCGACGGCCTGGTCGATCCGGCGACGCTGCGCGTGGACCTGGAGCGTTATCATCCGGTCGGCCGGCTGTTCGCGAACCTCTATGCGCGCACCGGCGACCGGCTGGCCCTCGATCCCAACGAGTATCTCGAGCGCATGGCGCGCGCCGGCCGCGCCTGAGGCCCGAGGAGGCGACATGAACCAGATGCTTTTCGTCATCAACCCGAACAGCACGCAGGCGGTGACCGACCACATCGACCGGGCGCTCGAGCCGTTCCGCATTCCGGCGGGGCCGCGGATCGTCTGTGCCACCCTCGCCAGCGGGCCGCCCGGCATCGAGACCCAGGCGCACGTCGACGGCATCAGCGAGAAGCTGATCGCCTACTTCGACGCGCATCCCGAGCACGCGCGCGCCGATGCGGTGGTGCTCGCCTGCTTCTCCGATCCGGGCTTCCACGCCATGCGCGAGACCCTTGCGGCGCCGGTGTACGGGAGCGCCGAGTGCGCGTACCTGACCGCGGCGGCGATGGTCGACCGATTCGGCGTGATCTCGATCCTCTCGCGCGCGGTCCCGCGGCACAAGCGCCAGGTGCGGCTGATGGGTCTCGAGCACCGGCTCGCGGAGGACCTCGCGATCGAGATCGGCGTGACCGGGCTGGCCGACGAGGAGGTCACCTTCGCACGGATGCAGGACGTCGGCAGGACCCTCAAGGAGCGGCACGGCGCACGGGCGGTGATCATGGGGTGCGCGGGGATGGCGCGCTATCGCGCCCGCCTCGAACAGGTGCTCGACATCCCGGTGATCGATCCCACCCAGGCGGCGGTGGCGATCGCGCTCGGCGCGCTGCTCGCGCGGCGGGCCGGGGTCGCCGCGCCGGCGCGCCGGGCCGCCTGACCCGGTCCTAGCGCGCGTTCAGGTGCTGGTGCTCGAGGCGGCTGAGGAGTCGCACGATCGGCCACAGCAGCGCCAGGTACATCAGCGCGGCAAGGACGATCGGCGTCGGATTGTAGGTCAGCGCCTGCGCCTGGCGCGCGTTGTTGAGCAGTTCCGGCAGCGCGACCACGGAGGCGAGCGTCGTGAGCTTGATCACTTCCAGCGTGTTGCTGACCAGGTCGGGCAGCACGTTCCGCACCGCCTGCGGCACGACGATGTGCCGATAGGCCTGGCCGCGCCTCAGGCCCATCGACAGTGCCGCGTCCATCTGCCCGCGCGGGATGCTCTCGATGCCGGCCCGCAGGATCTCGCCGTAGTAGCTCGAGGTGTTGAGGAAGAAGCCGAGGGCGACCGCCGCCAGCTTCGGCAGGTCGATCGACAGGAACGGAAACCCGAAGTAGATGAAGATCAGCAGCACCAGCGGCGGAAAGGCGCGGAAGAAGTCGACGTAGACGACCACCGCGCCGCGCACGACGCGCGACCGGTGTGTCGACGCGAGCGCGACGGCGAGTCCGCCCGCGAGGCCCAGCGGGATCACCAGTGCCGAGAGCAGCAGGGTGGTGCCGAAGCCCTTGAGCAGGAACGGCCACACCTTCTCGATGATGGCCCAGTTGAAGAAGACCTGGCTCAGCGCTTCCACGCGAAGCGCCTTTCCATGCGGCGGCCGAACCAGACGAACGGAATGAACAGGACCAGATAGGCGAGCGCGCCGAGGGTCAGCGGCGTCGGGTTGCCGGCCTCCGAGGATGCGCTCGACGAGACGTTGAGGATCTCGTGCAGCGCCACCACCGAACCGAGGGCCGTGCCCTTGGTGATCGAGATCACGCGGTTGGTCAGCGGCGGCACGGTCAGGCGGATCGCCTGCGGCAGGACGACGTGGAACAGGGTGCGCGCCCGCGTCAGCCCGAGCGACAGGCCGGCGCTCCACTGCTCGCGGGGCACCGAGAGGATGCCCGCCCAGAACACTTCCTCGGCGAAGGCGGCGAGCACCAGCGACAGCGACAGCCAGGTGGCGACGAACGCGCTCATCGGCAGGTCGATGTACGGGAAGGCGAAGAACAGCACGATGATGATCACCAGCGGCGGCAGCGCGCGAAACACGTCGGCGAAGGCGACGATGAGCCAGCCGGTGAACGGCACGCGCAGCGCGCGCAGCACCGCGAGGGCGAGACCGGCGACGACGCCGGCGCCGATCACGGCCAGGCCGAGGCCGAGGGTCACGAGCATGCCCTCGGCGATGCGCGGCAGGTAGCGCCAGGCGACCTCCAGGTTCGCGAAGCTGGCGAGGAAGCGATCGAGGTTGCTCATCGGCGCGGCAGGCCGGGGAATGAAAAAGCGCCGGCCGGGCCGGCGCTGGCAGCGGGCGGAGGCGCGGCTACGAGCACTTGACGGCCACGGGCGTGGCGTCGTAGCCGTCCATGTTGGGCACGCCGTGGCCCGGGGCGACGCGCACGGTCGACGAGTCGGCGGCCGGCTTGGCGCCGAACCATTTCTCGTGCAGGGCGGCCAGGGTGCCGTCCTGCTTCATGCACTTGACGACCATCGAGATCTGCGCACGCCCGGCGCGGTCGTCGGCGCGGAAGGGGATGGCCCACACCAGCCCGGTCTTGATGGTGTAGGTGGTCTTGAGCAGCGGATTCTGCTTCGCCGCCCAGGCCGCGACGGTGTTGCCGGCCAGGTTGGTGTTGGCGCGTCCCGAAAGCACGGCCTGCACCGCATCGGCGTTGGTGTCGTAGACATCGAACTTGAAGCCGTACTTCTCGGCGTTGGCCTTGGCCCAGGTGTCGTAGGCCGAGCCCTTGTTGACCGAGATGGTCTTGCCCTTGAGATCCTCGAGGCCCTTGATGTCGGGGTCGCTCTTCTTGACCAGGAACTGGTAGTCCGTGTCGAGGTAGCCTTCGGTGAACAGCAGCGACTTGGCACGCTCCGGCGTCACCGTGGTGGGCGCAGCGATCCAGTCGTACTTCTTCGCGTTGAGTCCCGGCAGCAGGCCGGAGAACTGCGTCGCCTCGATGTTGATCGGGCGCTTCAGGCGCTTGGCGATCTCGTTGGCGAGATCGACGTTGAAGCCTTCGATGCCGCCACCGAGCTTGGGCATGGCATGCGGCGCGAAGGTGGCGTCGACGCCGGTCGAGATCGGCTGGGCGAGGACGGGACCGGCCAGGACGAGCGCGGCGACGGCGGGCAGGGCGAGGTTGCGCAGGAACATCGGGGACTCCTCAAGGGACGACGGGATTCAGGGGGGCAGTGGACGGGGATGCGACGCAGATGCGGCAGGAGGCGACACCGTTGGTCGAGCAAGCGGCGTGCCAGGCCGGCCTATTCGTCGGTGACCGGCCGGCCGGCGCCGACGCGGTCGACGATCAGGCGGTAATGCTCGGGGCGGCGGTGCTTGGCGAAGTTGAACACGTGCTCGCGAAAGGTGTCGCCGAGCGCGAGGTCGCAGTTGAAGAAGACCAGTTCGTCGTCCTCGGTCACCGACTGCGCGGCGATCTCTCCGGACGGGGCGACGATGGCGGATCCGGCGATCATGTGGAACCCGTCCTCGGCGCCGCATTTGGCGGCGGCGCCCACCCAGAGTGCGTTCTCGTGCGCATGCGCCTGCAGCAGCAGCAGGTGGTGGAACATGCGCAGGTGCGGGGGTTCCGGCCAGTGGATGTTGTGCGACGGCGTGTTGTAGCCGAGCACCACGACTTCGGCCGACTGCAGTCCCATGACGCGAAAGGTCTCGGGCCAGCGGCGGTCGTTGCAGATGCACATGCCGATGTTCGCGCCGTCGCTGTTCCAGACCTTGAAGCCCTCGTTGCCGACGTTGAAATACAGCTTCTCGAGATGCTGGAACGGCGCCTTGGGCTTGTGGTCGGCGTGGCCGGGCAGGTGCACCTTGCGGTAGCGCCCGACGATGGCGCCGGCGCGGTTGACCAGGATCGCGGTGTTGTAGCGCTCGCCCGCCGGCGTGAGCTCGGCGAAGCCCAGATAGAAGCCGATCCCGCGGCGGCGGGCCTCGTCGAACAGCGGCTGGGTCGCCGGGCTGGGCATCGACGTCTCGAAGAAGCGGTCGATCTCGGCCTGGTCGGTCATCCAGTAGCGCGGAAAGAACGTGGTGAGCGCCAGTTCGGGGAACACCACGAACTTCGCGCCGCGTCCGTCGGCCTCGCGCAGGAGTTCGAGCAATCGCCGGACCACCGATTCGCGCGTATCGGCCAGGTGGATCGGGCCCAGCTGGGCGACGGCAAGGGGGAAGGGACGTTTCATCGGGCGGTGAGCGACTTGAAGAGCTGCGTTTGCGGGGAGGGCGTGCGCGCCATGGCGACCGGGCCGGGCGTCCGGCGCGACACGAACATGCCGCTGCCGCGTTCGGCGAGCAGTCTGCCGTCGGCGACGACGACGCGGCCGCGATTGATCACCGTCACCGGCCATCCGCGCAGCGCGCGGCCCTCGTAGGGGGTGTAGCCGACGCGGTCGTGCAGGCTGGCCGCCGCGACGGTCACCTCGCGACCGGCGTCCCACAGGCAGATGTCGGCGTCGAGGCCGACCGCGATGGCGCCCTTGCGGTGCGCGAGTCCGTACATGCGCGCGTGGTTGGTGGCGGTGAGCGCGACGAACTGCTGCAGCGACAGGCGGCCCCGGCCGACGCCCTCGGAGAACAGCAGCGGCAGGCGCAGTTCCAGTCCGGGCACGCCGTTGGCCATGTCCTTGAAGGTGGTCGCCGCGCCCTTGGGCAGCTTGCCGGTCTCGTCGTAGCGGTAGGGCGCGTGGTCGGACGAATAGACCTGGAAGGTGCCGTTGGCGAGCCCCTCCCACACCGCTTCCTGCGAGGCCGCGTCGCGCGGCGGCGGGCTGCAGCAGAACATCGCGCCGTCGAGACCCGGGCGGTCGATGTCGGCGGCCGTCAGGAACAGGTACTGCGGGCAGGTCTCGCCGTAGACGCGCGCGCCCAGGGTCTGGGCCGCACGGATGGTGCGCACCGCGTCGCGGCCGGAGACATGGACGATGAGCACCGGCGTGTCCGTCAGGCGCGCGAGCGCGATCACGCGGTGGGTCGCCTCGCTCTCGGCCAGCGGGTCGTGGCTCACCGCATGGTACTTCGGCGCCGTGTGGCCGCGCGCGAGCAGGCGCTGCGCGATCCACTTGATCATGTCGTTGTTCTCGGCATGGACCATCACCAGCGCGCCGTGGGTCGACGCGGTGTCGAGCACGTCGAGCATCTGGTAATCGTCGAGCTTCAGCTTGTCGTAGGTCATGTAGACCTTGAACGACGTGTAGCCCTGCCGGATCAGCGCGGGCAGGTCGACGGTCAGCGCCGTCTCGGTCGGATCGGAGACGATCAGGTGAAAGCCGTAGTCGATCACCGCCTTCGGGCCGGCGCACGCGTGGTAGTCGGCCACCACGGCGGGCAGGGCCATGCCGCGGTGCTGCGCGGCGAACGGGATGATGGTGGTCGTGCCGCCGAAGGCGGCCGACACCGTCGCCGATTCGAAGTCGTCCGCCGTCATCACGCCGTTGCTGGAGATCTGCTCGACGTGGCAATGGCTGTCGATGCCGCCCGGCAGGACCAGGCGCTCGCTCGCATCGATGTCGTGTGCGCCGGCAGGCAACCGGTCGGCGATCGCGGCGATCCGGCCGTCGACGATGCCGATGTCGGCACGGAAGGTGGCGTCCGCGTTGGTCACCGTGCCGTTGCGGATGGTCAGGTCGAAGTCGCTCAAGCGGAACTCGTCGGAAGGTGGCGGGGCGCCGGAGGCGGCGGCGTCGGCAACATGCTGCTTTAGAATCGGAGCCATTGTCGCGCATCCGCGCGGCTGTCCGCAACGACCGCCACCTCCCCCGGGACCTCCATGACCAAGCGCCTCGACGCCGCCGCCGACGGCATGTACGTGATCTCCGCCACCCCGTTCACCGATGCCGGCGCGCTCGATCTCGAGTCGACCGCCAGCCTGATGGACTTCTACCTGCGGTGCGGGGTCACCGGCATGACCATCCTCGGCATCATGGGCGAGGCGCCCAAGCTCTCCGGCGAGGAGTCGATGCGCTTCGTCGAGGCCTGCCTGGCGCGCTTCAAGCTGCCGGTGATCGTCGGTGTCAGCGCGGCGGGGCTGGACAACCTGGTGGCGTTCTCGAAGCGCGTGATGGATGCCGGCGCCGCGGGCGTGATGGTGGCGCCGATCGCCGGCCTCAAGACCGAGGAGCAGATCACGGGGTACTTCGACCAGGTCGCCAGGGGCCTGGCCGGGATGCCGTGGGTGCTGCAGGACTTCCCCGCGGTGACCACGGTGACCATGGCGACCTCGCTGATCGTGAAGATGATCGCCGACTATCCGGACATGGTGATGCTCAAGCACGAGGACTGGCCGGGCAACAACAAGATCACGCGCTTGCGCGCGGCGGAGCAGGCGGGCGGTCGGCGCGTGTCGATCCTGATCGGCAATGGCGGCGCGCACTATGCGCAGTTGCTCGCGCGCGGCGTCGACGGCGCGATGACCGGCTTCGCTTACCCCGACCTGCTGGTCAGGACCCGCGACCTGTTTCTCGCCGGCCGCGTCGACGCGGCCGACGACCTGTTCGACGCCTGCCTGCCGCTAATCGTGCAGGAAATGCAGCCGGGGCTCGGGCTCGCGGTGCGCAAGTATGCGCTGATGAAGCGCGGCGCGATCCGGCACGATCGCGTGCGCGCACCCGGGCCGCGCCTGACGGACCTCGACCGTGCCGAGATCGACCGGCTGATGCAGCGGCTGGAACAGAAGAGTCGCGCGATCCCGGCCTAGCGCCGCGGCTCCCGGTACAGGTCGACCAGGACGCTCGGCTCTTCCTCGCCCTTGCCCTGGGCGGACAGGATGCGCAGGAGCTGCGCGGCCAGACCCGCGACCGGCAGCGGCGTGCAGGTCTCGCGTCCGAGGTCGAGCGCGGTGTCGAGGTCCTTGAGCATGGTATCGGAGGCGCCGACCGGCTTGTCGTAGCCGGCGACCATGCGCGGCACGAGGATCTGCAGCGGCTTGGAGTCCGCCCAGCCGCCGGCCAGCGCGCGCGGCAGCATGGCCGCGTCGACCCCGGCATTCTGCGCCAGGCGCACGGCCTCCGCGAGGACGGCCATGTTGGTGCCCGCGATCACCTGGTTGCACAGCTTGGTCACCTGGCCGGCGCCGCTCGGTCCCATCAGGTTGATGTTGGCGCCGTAGGCGGACAGCACCGCGCGCACCGCGGCGAACGCCGCCGGCGCGCCGCCGCACATGATGGCGAGCGAGCCTTCGCCCGCGCCCTTGACGCCGCCGGAGACCGGCGCGTCGACCCACTGCATGCCGTTGGCGGCCTCGAGGCGGGCGGCGAATTCGCGCGTCCTGTCCGGCCGCATGCTCGAATGGTCGACCAGGACGTGCGCCCCGCCGCGCGCCGCGGCGACGCCGTCGGCGCCGAACACCACCGCCTCGACGGCGCGCGCGTCCATCAGGCACATGAGCACGATCTGCGCCGCCTCGGCCGCCGCGCGCGGCGTCGGCGCGGCGACGGCGCCGGCGGCAAGCGCGTCGGCGAGTTTCTCCGGCGAGCGGTTCCAGACGTGCACCTGGTAACCGGCGGCGCACAGGCGCCGCGCCATCGGCGCGCCCATCAGTCCGAGCCCGAGGAAGGCCAGCGCGGGACGGGTCATGCTCAGATCCCCCGCGGCCATTCGACGCCGCCCGCGTGGGTCACGGCGCCGCGGTTGGCCGGACCGACCAGGCGCGCGTACTTCTCGAGGACGCCGCCGAGGCGCTCGGGCCGCGGTGCCACCCATGCGGCGCGGCGCGCGTCGGCCTCGTCCTTGCCCACCAGCCAGTCGATGGTGCGCGCGTTGCAGTCGATGCGGATGCGGTCACCGTCGCGCACCAGGGCCAGTGGTCCGCCGTCGGCCGCTTCCGGGCAGGCGTAGCCGATGCACATGCCGCGCGTCGCGCCCGAGAAGCGGCCGTCGGTGATCAAGGCCACCTTCTCGCCCATGCCCTGGCCATAGATGAGCGCGGTCGTGCCCAGCATCTCGCGCATGCCGGGCCCGCCCTTGGGCCCCTCGTGGCGGATGATGAGGACGTCGCCTTCCGCATAGGCGCGCCGCCGCACCACGTCGACGCAGGCTTCCTCGCCGTCGAACACGCGCGCCCGGCCCTCGAAGACCAGCGACTTGAGGCCGGCGATCTTGATCAGCGCGCCGTCCGGGCACAGGCTGCCCTTGAGCACGACCACGCCGCCCGAGGGGTGCAGGGCATCGGCGATCGGCCTGACGATCTCGCCGTCGGCGCCGCGCTGGCCCGCCAGTTCCTCGGCCAGCGTGCGCCCGGACAGGGCCAGCGCGTCGCCATGCAGATAGCCGCCGTCGAGCAGCGTCTTCAGCACCAGGCCGACGCCGCCGGCGTGGTGGAGGTCGCGCGCCAGGTACTTGCCGCCGGGCTGCAGGCTGGCGATGAGCGGCGTGCGCTGGAACACCTCGGCGACGTCGTCCATGGAAAAGGCGATGCCGGCCTCGTGCGCGATGGCCGGGAGGTGCAGCCCGGCGTTGGTCGAGCCGCCGGTCGCCGCCACCGCCGCGCAGGCGTTTTCGATCGACTTGCGCGTCACGAGATCGCGCGGCAGCGGCCCGCCGTCGCGGAGGATGCGCATCACGATCGCCCCCGCGCGCCGGGCCAGGGCGAGGCGCTGGGCGTACACCGCCGGCATCATCGCCGACCCCGGGATCGCCAGGCCGAGGGTCTCCGAGACCATCGCCATGGTGTTGGCGGTGAACTGGCCCGGGCACGAGCCGACCGTGGGCGCGCAGTGCAGCTCGAGTTCGGCGAGGTCGGCCTCGCTGAAGGTGCCGGCGATGACGCCGCCGACGGCCTCGTAGGCCGTCAGCACCGTGGCCGGCTGGCCGCGCCATTCGCCGGGCAGCATGGCGCCGCCATAGACGAACACCGACGGGCAGTTGAGCCGCACCATGCCCATCATCACCGCGGGCAGCGTCTTGTCGCAGCCGGCGAAGCCGATCAGGCCATCGTAGGCGTGGCCGCGCATGACCATTTCGATGGAGTCGGCGATGAGCTCGCGCGAGGCCAGGCTCATGCGCATGCCCTTGTGGTTCATCGAGGTGCCGTCGGAGACCGAGACCGTGGTGAACTCGATCGGCGTGCCGCCGGCGGCGGCGACGCCGAGCTTCGCGGCGTCGGCCTGCGGCTTGAGCGACATCGAGCAGGGCGTGTTCTCGCCATGGGTGCTCATCACGCCGATGAACGGCCTGGCGATGGCCTCGTCGTCCATCCCGGTCGCGCGCATGAAGGCGCGGTGGGCGACGCGATCCATCCCGCCGGTCGTGATCGCGGATCGATACGGCTTGTCGTGCGATTGGCTCATGGTCCCCGGCTGCTGGCGCGCGGGCGCCGTTGTCGCGGCCCGCTCGGTTAAACTCGACTCTGGTGCCGCGCCGCATCCGGGGGCCTGCCCGGGACATGTCGCTGCGGCGGGCGCCGACACAAGAACGAGTTTATCCGATGCGCTCCCTCTCTCTCGAAGCGCGCCTGGCGATCCGCCGCGGCGCGTACACCGGGCCGACTCCGGGGCTCGCGCCCGGTCATGTCCAGGGCAACCTGGCGGTCCTGCCGGCGTCTTTCGCGCCGGATTTCCTGCGCTACTGCCAGCTCAATCCCAAGCCGTGCCCGCTCATCGGCATGACCGAGCCGGGCGACTGGCGCATTCCGGCGCTCGGCGCCGACCTCGACGTGCGCACCGACATCCCGGGGTACTGCCTGTTCCGCGACGGCGAGCCGGTCGCGGACCTGCGCGACCTGATGGGCGTGTGGCGCGGCGATCTGGTCGCCTTCGTCATCGGCTGCTCGTTCTCCTTCGAGGAGGCGCTGCTCGAGGCGCAGGTGCCGGTGCGACACATCGAGTGCGGATCGAACGTGCCGATGTACCGGTCCGGCATCGCCACCACGCCCGCCGGCCCGTTCGGCGGTCCGATGGTGGTGTCGATGCGGCCGATGAAGCCCGCCGACGCGATTCGCGCCATCCAGGTCACGTCGCGCTTCCCCGGCGTGCATGGCGCGCCGGTCCACTTCGGCGATCCCGAGGCGATCGGCATCGCCGACATCGCGCGACCGGACTTCGGCGATCCGGTCGAGATTCGTGCGGGCGAGGTCCCGGTGTTCTGGGCCTGCGGCGTCACGCCCCAGTCGGCGATCCGCGCGGCGCGTCCGGCGATCGCGATCACCCACAAGCCCGGCTGCATGCTGGTCACCGACCTGCGCAACGCCCAGCTGGCTAGCTTCTGATGAGCGCGCCCTCGAATCCGTCCGGGTGGCAGTTCTGGATCGATCGCGGCGGCACCTTCACCGACGTGGTCGCGCGCGACCCGCAGGGCCGGCTCCACACCCACAAGCTGCTCTCCGAGAACCCCGAGCAGTACGCGGACGCCGCGCTGGCGGCGATCCGGCATCTTCTCGATGTCGCGCCGGGTGGCGCCATCCCCGGCCGGGTGATCGACGCGGTGAAGATGGGCACGACCGTCGCCACCAACGCGCTGCTCGAGCGCAAGGGCGAGCGCACGGTCCTGTTCATCACGCGCGGTTTTCGCGATCAGCTGCGCATCGGCTACCAGAACCGGCCGCGCATCTTCGACCGGCGCATCGTGCTGCCGGAACTGCTCTACGGCGGCGTCTTCGAGGTCGACGAGCGCATCGGGGCGCACGGCGAGGTGGTTCAGCCGCTCGACGAGGCGCGCGCCCGCGCCGATCTCGAGCAGGCGCATGCGCAGGGATTCCGGGCCGTGGCCATCGTGCTCCTGCACGGCTACCGCTATCACGACCACGAGCGGCGCCTCGCGGCACTGGCGCGTGCGGCCGGGTTCACCCAGGTGTCCGTTTCGCACGAGGTGTCGCCGCTGATGAAGATGGTCTCGCGCGGCGACACCACGGTCGTCGATGCCTATCTGTCGCCGATCCTGCGCCGCTACGTCGACGGCGTCGCGGCCGAACTCGCCGGCGCGCGCCTGATGTTCATGCAGTCGTCCGGCGGGCTGACGTCGGCGGCGCTGTTCCAGGGCAAGGATTCGATCCTGTCGGGGCCGGCCGGCGGCATCGTCGGCATGGTGCAGACCGCGCAGGGCGCCGGGTTCGACCGCGTGATCGGGTTCGACATGGGCGGCACGTCGACCGACGTCTCGCATTTCGCCGGCGAGTACGAGCGCGCCTTCGAGACGCAGGTCGCGGGCGTGCGCATGCGCGCGCCGATGATGAGCATCCACACCGTCGCCGCCGGCGGCGGCTCGATCCTGCATTTCGACGGCAGCCGGTTCCGCGTCGGCCCGGACTCGGCCGGCGCCAACCCGGGCCCCGCCTGCTACCGCCGCGGCGGGCCGCTCGCGGTGACCGACGCCAACGTGATGCTGGGCAAGGTGCAGCCGCAGTTCTTTCCGCGCGTGTTCGGCCCGGCCGGCGATGCGCCGCTCGATCGTGACGCCGCAGCCGCGCGCTTTCGCGCGCTCGCCGACGAGATCGCGCGCGCCACCGGCAAGCCGCGCACGCCGGAGGAAGTGGCGGAAGGCTTCATCCAGATCGCGGTCGAGAACATGGCCAATGCGATCAAGAAGGTCTCGGTCGCGCGCGGCTACGACATCACCCAGTACACGCTGCAGTGCTTCGGCGGCGCCGGCGGCCAGCACGCGTGCCTCATCGCCGACAAGCTCGGCATGCCCCGGGTCTACATCCACCCGTATGCGGGCGTGCTGTCGGCGTACGGCATGGGGCTCGCCGATCTGACCGCGATGCGCGAGCGGTCGGTCGAACTGCCGCTGGACGACGGCGCGCGCGGCGCGCTCGATGCCGCCTTCGCCGCGATGGGCGAGGAGGCCGTGGCCCAGGTCGCCGCCCAGGGCATCCCGGCTGCCGACATTCGCCTGCACCGGCGCGTGCACGTGCGCTACGAGGGCACGGACGCCGCGCTCATCGTCGCCGACGGGAACCCGGCGGAGGTGCGCGCGCGTTTCGAGGCGGCGTACCGCATGCGCTATTCGTTCCTGATGGAGGGCAAGCGGCTGGTGGTCGAGGCGGTGTCGGTCGAGGCCGTGGGGCGCTCGGGCCAGGGCGCGCAGGATCGATTTCCGGCCGCGCCGCGGCGCGCGCCGCTGGCGCCGCGCGAGACCGTGGCGATGTTCTCCGACGGGCGCAGCCATCCGACGCCGGTCTATGTCCGCGACGATCTCCTGCCCGGCGACCGCATCGCGGGGCCCGCGATCGTCGCCGAGCAGAACGCCACGACCGTCGTCGAGCCCGGGTGGCAGCTGGAGGTGACGCCGCTCAATCACCTGCTGCTGAGCCGCGCGGTGCCGCGGCCGCGCCGCAGCGCGATCGGGACCACGGCCGACCCGGTGATGCTGGAGATCTTCAACAACCTGTTCATGGCCATCGCCGAGCAGATGGGGCTGACCCTCGCCAACACCGCGTACTCGGTCAACATCAAGGAGCGGCTGGACTTCTCCTGCGCCGTCTTCAACCAGCACGGCGACCTGATCGCCAACGCGCCGCACATGCCGGTGCATCTCGGTTCGATGGGCGAGTCGATCAAGACGGTGATTCGCGAGAACGCCGGGCGCATGAAGGCAGGCAACGTCTACGTGCTCAACGCGCCCTACAACGGCGGCACCCATCTGCCCGACATCACGGTGATCACGCCGGTGTTCGACGAGGCGGGCAGGGAGATCCTGTTCTACGTGGGCTCGCGCGGACACCACGCCGACGTCGGCGGCATCTCGCCGGGTTCGGTGCCGCCGAATTCGAAGGTGGTGGAAGAAGAAGGCGTGCTGATCGACAACTTCCTGCTCGTCGAGGAAGGGCGGCTGCGCGATGCCGAGACGCGCGCGCTGCTCGCCTCGGGCAAGTACCCGTCGCGCAACGTCGACCAGAACATGGCCGACCTGCGCGCGATGATCGCGGCCAACGAGAAGGGGGCGCAGGAACTGCGCCGGATGGTGGCCGAGTTCGGACTCGCGGTCGTGCACGCCTACATGCGCCTCGTCCAGGACAATGCCGAGGAATCGGTGCGGCGCGTCATCGAGGTCCTGAAGGACGGCGAGTTCGCCTACGAAATGGACCACGGCGCGGTGATCCGGGTCAAGGTGACGCTCGACAAGGCGGCGCGCAGCGGCATCATCGATTTCACCGGCACCAGCGCGCAATTGCCCAACAACTTCAATGCGCCGGCCGCAGTCTGCCATGCCGCGGTGCTCTACGTATTCCGATCACTCGTCGACGACGACATTCCGCTCAACGCGGGATGCCTGAAGCCGCTCTCGATCATCATTCCCGAGGGGTCGATGCTCAATCCGCGCTATCCGGCCGCGGTGGTGGCGGGCAACGTCGAGACCAGCCAATGCATCACGGACGCGATCTATGGCGCGCTCGGCGTCATGGGTGCCTCGCAGGGGACGATGAACAACTTCACCTTCGGCAACGAGCGCTACCAGTATTACGAGACCGTCGCGGCGGGCAGCGGCGCCGGCGACGGCTTCGACGGCTCGACGCCGGTGCAGACCCACATGACGAACAGCCGCATGACCGATCCCGAGGTGCTCGAGTTCCGCTATCCGGTGCGGGTGCTCGAGCATTCGATCCGGTACGGATCGGGCGGCAAGGGGCGATGGAACGGCGGTCCGGGCGCGCTGCGGCGCATCGCGTTCCTGGAACGGATGACCGCCGGCATTCTGTCGGGGCACCGGCGCGTCCCGCCCTACGGCATGGCCGGCGGCGGTGACGGCCAGGTGGGGCGCAACTGGGTGGAGCGTCGCGACGGCACGATCACCGAGCTGTCGGGCAGCGATGAAACCGTGTGCCAGCCCGGCGACGTCTTCGCGGTGCAGACCCCGACCGGCGGCGGCTACGGCGCGCCGTGAGACCGGCGGCGCTCAGCCGCGGTCGGTGGGGCCGCCGAACTTGTAGTAGCGGCGGTTGAGGTGGTTGACGACCTCGCGGATGTCGGCCTCGTCCCAGTTCTGCCCGGTATTCGCCTGCCAGCGGCGCACCTGTTCGGTCAGTCCGCGCAAGTCCCTGGCGAGGCGCTTGTCGCGCCAGTGCACCTGGGTGCCGTGACAGCCGATGCAGTACGTCGCGTAGAGCAATTCGCCGCGCGAGCGCGGCGCCTTGTCCTGGGCCGATGCCGGCAAGGCGCCGATCCCGAGCAGCGCCGCAAGCAACAGGGACATCGCGTTGGTCATGGTTCCGGTGTGCGGGTCGCGATGCCCGCCATCATACATACGCGCGGACCGCGCGGCGGCGTGCGGCCGGTCACCGTCGCGGGCGCCGCGCCGGCCGCTAGACGCGTTCGAAAATGGCGGCAATGCCCTGGCCGCCGCCGATGCACATGGTCACCAGCGCATACCGCCCGCCGGTCCGGTGCAGTTCGTAGATCGCCTTCACGGTGATGATCGCGCCGGTGGCGCCGATCGGATGGCCGAGGGAAATGCCGCTGCCGTTGGGATTGACCTTCTTCGGGTCGAGGCCCAGCTCCTTTGTCACGCCCAGCGCCTGCGCCGCGAACGCTTCGTTGGCCTCGATGACGTCGATCTGGTCGAGCTTGAGTCCGGTGCGCGCGAGCACGTTGCGCGTCGCCGGCACCGGACCCAGGCCCATGATCTTCGGTTCGAGGCCCGCATGCGCGTAGCCGACGAGACGTGCCATGGGTTTGTGTCCGGCCGTCGCGGCGGCGCCGGCGTCCATCAGCACCAGCGCTGCCGCGGCATCGTTGATGCCCGACGCGTTGCCGGCGGTCACCGTGCCTTCCTTCTCGAAGACCGGCTTGAGTTTCGCGAAGTCCTCGGCCTTGGCATCGTGCCGCACATGTTCGTCGGTGTCGAACACGACCGTGCCCTTGCGCGACTTCATCTCGATGCCGACGATCTGGCTCTTGAAATACCCGGCATTGACGGCCGCGCTGGCGCGGCGATGCGACTCGAGGGCCAGCGCATCCTGCGCGTCGCGGGTGATCGCGCACTGGCGCGCGACGTTCTCCGCGGTGACGCCCATGTGGATGACATTGAACGGATCGTGCAGCGCGCCCACCATGGGGTCGAGCATCTTGCCGTCACCCATGCGCGCGCCCCAGCGGCTGGCCGGCAGCCAGTACGGTGCGCGGCTCATCGCCTCCGCGCCGCCCGCGACGGCGGCGTCGGCATCGCCGAGCAGGATCGACTGCGCCGCCGACACGACTGCCTGCAGGCCGGAGCCGCAGAGGCGGTTGACGTTGAATGCCGGGGTTTCCTTGGGCAGGCCGCCGTTGATCGTGGCCATGCGCGAGAGGTACATGTCGCGCACGTCCGTATTGACCACGTGGCCGAAGGCGACGTGGCCGACGCGCGCCGGATCGATCCCGGCGCGGGCGACCGATTCGCGGACCACGGTGGCCGCCATGTCGACCAGGGGCGTGTCCTTGAGGGAACCGCCGAACGTGCCGATGGCGGTGCGAACGCCGGAGAGGATCATCACTTCACGCTGTGCCATTGCTGACTCCTTGGGATTGAACGTCCGTCACCGGACCGATGCATGTCCAGTCTAGCCCGTACGGCTTGCGGCAGGCTGACGCCGGATCAGCCCTCGCCGAACCAGCGCCCCTGCACATAGGCGCCGGCGAAGATGCCCGCCAGCGCGAACAGGAGCGGCCAGTTGCCGGTGCCAAGGCCGGCGATCGCCGGGCCGGGACAGACTCCGCACAAGCCCCAGCCGATGCCGAAGATGGCCGCGCCGCCGATGGTGCGCGCATCGAGGATCGACGGGTGGGGGTGGAACTGCGTACCCGTCATGGGCTTGCCGAGGACGCGCGGCAGGACCTGATAGGCGACGAGCGTGACCGCGACCGCGCCGCCCAGGACGAGCAGCAGGCCGAAATCGACGAAGCGCAGGAAACTGAGGACGACTTCCGGACGGACCATGGTCGAAAGCGCCAAGCCGCATCCGAACAGCGCCCCGGAGAGCAGCACCCAGGCGAGCGACACGGGAGTCATGCGCCGGCTCCGATTCTGACGACGAGATTCGCGGTGATCATGCCGGTCACGAGGAAGGTCAGGACGGCGAGAATCGACGGCAGCTGCAGCGACGCCATGCCGCAGATGCCATGGCCCGAGGTGCAGCCGCGCGAGAGGCGCGCGCCGAAGCCGACCAGGAAGCCGCCGGCCAGCAATTGCCACCACGGCAGCCCGGTGGCGAAGGCGCTCGATGGCACTGCGGCGGTGAACATGGCGGCACCGACGAGGACGCCCGCTGCGTAGACCAGGCGCCAGACGCGCGAGCCGAGCATCGGGGGCTGATGGAAGAACCGTGCCTTCGACACCCACGACAGCGTGGTGCTGAACACGCTGCTCATGCCGCCGACGAGTCCGGTCGTCAGGTAGAGCAGGCTGACGCCGACGCCGAGCAGCACACCGCCGGCGAGGTAATGCACGCTGCCGTTGGGAAACAGGGATTCCAGCATCGCGAGGGTTCCTGGAGGAGTTCCGCGCAAGCGGCGCGGCGGTGCCGCGGGCGCGGCGGCGGCAAGCATAGCGCGAATCCGCGCCGCTTTTCAGCCTGCCGCGCATCGCATATGATCGCCCACCCCGACAATGCGGCCGCTGCCATGAACCTGCGCGAACTGGTCAACTTCCTCGAAGGCCTGCACGAGAACAACAACCGCGCGTGGTTCGCGATGAACAAGCCCGCCTATGACATCCTGCGCGCGGAATTCACCCAGCTGGTCGCGCAGCTGATCGAGGGCGCGGCGCGGTTCGACCCGCCGGTTGCCGGCCAGGATCCGAAGAAGGCGCAGTTCCGCATCAACCGCGACATCCGCTTTTCGAAGGACAAGAGCCCGTACAAGACGCACTTCTCGGCTGTGATCGCGCCGGGTGGAAAGAAGGATCCGGGTTCGCACTACTACTTCCATATCGATCACCGCGGAACGCTTCTGGTCGCCGGCGGCTGCTACATGCCGCCGGCCGATGTGCTGGGACGGATCCGGCGCCACATCGTCGCGCAGCCGCAGTCGTTCGCGAAGCTTCTTCGCGCGCGCGGGATGTGGCGGCATTTCGGCGCCTTCGCCGAGGAGGGCAGACTGGCGCGGCCGCCCAAGGGGTTCTCGGCAGACAGCCCGCATATCGAGTTCATCCGTCAGAAGAGCTTCATCGTCTGGACCGAGGTTCCGGTCCGGGGCATGGACCCGGCGGCGCTGCGTGCGCACATCCTGTCCGGCTTCAAGGCGTCGCTGCCGTTGATCCGCTGGTTGCGCGAAGCGGTCGGCTGAGGCTTCGGCCGGGGAGCGCGCCTGCCGGGAGCGGGGTGGCGACCGGCCAGCCGTCGCCCCGGACGCAAGCGCCGGCATCCGGGGCCGATTGGCGAGGGGCGGCAGCCGGGGCCTAATGTTTCGCCGCGCGCTGCCGTAGAAGGGGGGGAGAAAGGGTAAGGGCCGTCCTTGGCGTCGAAAATGACAATGGCATAAATCATGCCAGGTCGGCCCGGCGTCCGGCGTGCCGCATCCACCATGACCGCTGAAACTTCCGCACCACCCAGGGCACCCGCGCGTTCGGTGCTCTCCGAATGCCGCGAGATCGCGCGCAGCCGCCTCGCCGACGTGGTGGCCCAGGCGCTCGCGAAGATCGACGAGGACCTGTTCCAGCTCGCCGACAAGAGCATCAAGCGCGACGAGCAGCAGGTCTACCTCGATGCGATGACGCGAGTGCGGCAGCATCGCGCAGACATCCAGGCAAAGTTCGAGGAGTGCTTCCGCACCATCTACGACCAGCGCCTCGACACCGGCCGCGGCGAGGGGCGCGCGGCGAAGCCGTCGGCGCTCGGGACCGGCGGCGGCCTCGAACTCGCGCTGGTGTCGGATTCGATCATCGAGACGGGCATCGCCATCGACCGGCTTGCCAAGACGGTCAAGAACGCGGCGGACAACAACGAGATGCTGGGCATCCGCGCGCGGCTGGGGCTCCTGCTCAACCGCGACAGCCTGGAGGATGCCGACAATCCGCTGGCGCCGGAGGCGATCTTCGAGGCGCTGAAGCTGGCCTGCAACCACATCCCGGCCGACGACGCGGTCAAGCAGGCGCTGCTCACCGCCTTCCAGCCCTACCTCTCGCAATCGATCACGCAGATCTATCACGCCGTCAACGAAAGCCTTCTGGCGCACCACATTCTTCCCAAGATCCGCCACTCCGTGCGCCAGACCGCCGATCCGATGGGCGTGTCGCAGCGCATGATGGGCCTGTCGGCGACGCAGCGCATGCAGGCGCTCTCGCAAAGCGGTCGTCTGTCCCAGCTCGACCCCGCGTCGGCCGAACGCAGCGGCTGGTTGGGCGGGAGCATGGGCAACGAAGCCGTGGGCATTGCGTCGCTGCTCGCCGGCATGGCGCAGGGACATGCAGCCGCCCGTGCCGAGGGCTTGCGCATGCTGGCCGATCCCGCCGCCTGGGGCGGGGCGGCGAATCAGGCGCAGGCCAGCACGGATCTGCTCGACGCGCTGGCGCGCGTGCAGACCGAGGCGAATCTCGGCGCGTCGGCCGGCGTGCTTGCTCCCGGGTTCCTGCGCAACCTCGACCGCAGTCTGGTGGCCCAGGGTACGCCGCTGGATCAGCTGACGATCGAACTTGTCACGATCGTCTTCGACTACCTGCATGCGGACGCCAAGATCGCCGAGGCGGTCAAGGGCCTGATCGCGCGGCTGCAGATCGTCGCCGTCAAGGCGGCGCTTCTGGATCGCAGCTTCTTCGCGAGCCGTCAGCATCCGATGCGCCGGCTCCTCGATCGCATGGCGGAGGCCGGCGCGGATCCCGCCGTCAATCGCGCCGACGACGGCGATTTCATGCGCGGCGTTCGTCACGTCGTCGACGACCTCGCGGTGCGATTCAAGGACGACATCGCGGTCTTCGAAACGGCCCTGGCAGAGATCGACGCCCTGGTCCGCCGCGAGCATGATCGCGCTGACGCGCTGGCGCGCGTCGAAGCCGAGGCGCTCGCCGCACAGGAGGCACGCGCCGCCGCGGAGGCGGCGGTCCGTGCCGACCTCGCCGGCAGGATCGGCGAGCGCACCCCCGAGTTCGTGAAGGCGTTCCTGGTCGGCCCCTGGATGGCGGCGCTGGTCGATGCTCACCTGCGCGGACTGACGGGCGACGACAGCGTCGCGATGCGCCTGAACCTGGCGGCCGACCTCATCTGGAGCGTCGAGCCGAAGGGGCGCGCCGACATTCCGGTGCTGGCCGGCATGCTGCCGCGGCTGGTACGCGGGCTGATGCGTGGTGCGATCGGCAGCGGCCTGCCCGAGGCCGAGCGACAGGCGTTCTTCAATGCACTCATGCAGGCGCACACCGAAGCGATCGCGGCAGCCAAGGTGGCGCCGGCCGAGATCGGGTCGCGGCCGGTTCCCAGCCAGGCCGACGCGGCGCCGCAACTGCGGCCGGTGCCGCTGATGACGGCGCGCGACGCGTTCGACCACGCGGCGCTGGCACTGAGCAAGGGCGTCAAGGTCCGCTTTGCCGATCCTGCAGGCAGCGAGACGCACACCCTGACGTGGGTGAGCCCGAAACGGACGTTCTTCCTGTTCACGAATGGCACGAAGATGCGCCAGCTTGGCGCAAGCGCCCTCGGGGCCATGTTGCGCGACGGTTCCGCCGCGATCGTCGATGCCGAGGCCCTGCCGGTCGACCGGGCGCTGGAGGCGCTCGCCGCAGCGCCGGCGCCGGCGCAACTGGCCGCCTGACGCGGGGGCTCCGGGCGCGCGCGTCGACGGCTCAGGGCTGTCGCGGCAGGTGCCAATAGCGGCGCCGCAGGTCGCGCCAGGGGGTGGCGGTCATGCCGTCGGCGCTGATGCGCACCAGGACCGCGCCATCGTGGTCGGTACGCGTGATCGCGATGCCGCGCGCAGCATAGCGCTGCAGGACGTCGCCATGCGGATGCCGAAAGCGATTCCGATACCCCACGGGAATGATCGCCATCCGCGGTGCGACGGCATCGAGGAACGGCTCGGTCGACGATGTCCGGCTGCCATGGTGGGGCACGACGAGCAGGTCGCTCGACAGCCTGCTGCCGCCGGCCACCAGACGGCCTTCGACGTCGGCCTCGATGTCGGCGGCGATGAGTATCCGGCGTCCGTGTGCCTCCACGCTGAGGACGCAGCTTCGCGCGTTGTCCCTGGCGACGGCGGCAGCGAGGTCGGACGCCGCCGGATGGAGGAATCCGAAGCGCACGCCGTCCCATTCCCATGCCTGTCCGGCCAGGCACGGGCCGCGCGCGGCAGCGCGCAGGCCGGCCTGCCGCGCCGGGTCGAGCGAGGTCGCCAGCCAGCGTGCGTCGAGCACGCCGAGCGTTGATGCCGCTCCTCCGACATGGTCGATGTCGTCATGGGTGAGGACGACGCCGTCCAGACGGCGCACGCCTTCGCCGCGCAGAAAGGGCACGATCACGCGGTTGCCGCCGTCGGCCTCCGGCGAGTAGCGCGGACCGGCATCGACCAGGAGGGTATGACCCCGGGTGCGGGCAGTGACGGCGAGGCCCTGACCGACGTCGAGCACGGTCAGCCACAGATCCCCCGCCGCGGGCGTCGGGGCCGGGTGCACGATCAGCGGCAGCATCCAGATCGCGCCCAGGATCCGCCAGTGCCACCACCAGGGGATGAGCAGCCACACCGAACCGGCAAGCGCAAGGGCGACCGTCCATGGCGGCGGTGCCGCGCGTTGCCAGACCGCGAACTCGTGCGCGCCAAGCCAGCCGAGGTAGTCCATGAGCAGGGCGAGAACGGCGTGGGCCGCTTGTGCGAGGACGTCGAGCGGAACAGCGCACGCGAGCAGCGCCAACGGGGTCACGACGAAGCTGACGACGGGGATTGCCACCGCGTTCGCGAACGGGCCGGCGAGCGAGATCTGCTGGAACAGCGCCAGGGTTGGCGCCAGCAGACCGAGCGTGACCGCAAGCTGTGTGACGATCGCGGCGTGCAGGCGCGAGCGCGGCGCGGTGATTCGTGCTGCCGCGAGCATCAGGACCGCGACCGCGGCGAACGAGAGCCAGAAACCCGCGGACAACGGCGCCCAGGGATCGAGCAGGCACACCGCGGCGAGCGCGATGGCCAGGACGCGCAGGCCGGAGCCGGACCAGCCGCGCCAGATCGCCCAGGCCGCAACGGCGAGCATGAATAGCGTGCGTTGCGCGGGAATGGCGAATCCGGCCAGAAGACAGTAGCCAAACGCCGCGCCCAAGCCGATCGCTGCCGCGGCGCGCTGGGCCGGCAGGGCCAGGCACAAGCGCTCCGATCGGCGCCAGGCGCCCTGCGCGAGCAGGGCCGCGAGGGCCGCGATCATCGTCACATGCAGGCCGGAGATGCTCATCAGGTGGCCGACCCCGGTTCGGGTGAAGAGCCGCCAGTCGTCGCCGTCGATCGCGCGCTGGTCGCCGATCGCGAGCGCGATGATGACGCCCGCGTGGGCGCGCTCGGCGAGGGCATGCTGCAGGCGGTCGCGCAGCGCCATGCGGGCACGGTCGACGAGCGTGCCCGGGGAGGTCACGAACGCAGCGAGCAGGCGCTGCGGGCTTTCCTCGCGGGCGGGGCGCACATAGCCCGTGGCACGGATGCCGCGTTCGAGCAGCCACGCCTCGAAATCGAAGCCGTGCGGATTGGCGCTGCCATGCGGGCGCTTCAGGCGGACGGCAAGATGCCAGCGCTCTCCCGGCCGCAAGCGTGCACCGCCATCGTCGTCGTACCAGGAAAGCAGAAGGCGCCGCGGGACCGCGGCGCGTGGCGTGGCGACACGTTCGACGCTGAATTCGAACCGGGTGCCGTTCTCGAAGTGCTGCGGCAGCGACGCAACGACACCGACGATCTCGATGTCGCGGCCTTCCCATTCGGGCGGCAGCGCGTCCGCCATGCGCGCGTGGGCGAGCACGGCGGCATAGGCGTAGCCGCCGAGCAGGGCCGCACCGACCAGGGCACACTGACGGAGCACGGGGTGCCGGTGCAGGCGTGCCGCCAGCGTCAGCACGGCCGCGCCGGTCATGCCGGCGGCGAGCAGCGACGCGTCCGGCAGACGGGCTTGCAGCTGCAGCATCCAGCAGCCGGTCGCAAAGGCGAAGATGGCCCCGAGCATGCGGGGATTCTAGGGCGCGGCGCGCCGCCTGCCCGCGGTGCTCGATGCCGCGATGGCCGGCTGACCGGAGCGCTCTTGTATACTTCACCCCTGCCACCTGTATACACGATTGACGCCGTTTTCCCATGGACGCTCCGCTGCCGCCACTCGCCCCGCTCGCCGACCCGACGAGCGCGCTCGACGATCTCAATCCGCTGCCGCGTCTGTTGATGGGGCCGGGTCCGATCAATGCCGATCCGCGCGTGCTGCGCGCCATGTCGGCGCAGCTACTGGGGCAGTTCGATCCGCAGTTCCGGCAGATGATGCGCGAAACCATGGTGCTGTACCGCCAGGTGTTCGAGACCGCCAACGACTGGACCTTCATCGTCGACGGCACGGCGCGCAGCGCGATCGAAACGGCGATGGTGTCCTTCGTCGAACCGGGGGACCGCGTGCTGGTCTGTTCGTTCGGTCGCTTCGGGCAGCTGAAGTCGGAGATCGCCCGCCGTGTCGGCGCGCAGGTGAAGGTGATCGAGTGCGAATGGGGCACGGTGTTCGCGCCGGAGGCCATCGAGGCCGCAGTCAAGGCGTTCTCGCCCAAGCTGGTCACGGTCTGCCAGGGCGACACGTCGACGACCATGTGCCAGCCGCTCGAGGAAATCGGCCGCATCTGCCATCGCTACGGCGCGCTGCTGCAGGTCGATGCCACCGCGTCGCTGGGCGGGACGCCGTTGCCGGTCGATGACTGGCAGATCGACTGCGTGACCGGCGGGCTGCAGAAGTGCCTGGCAGGGCCGTCGGGCGCGTCGCCGGTCACGCTGAGCGAGGCGTTCGCGCGCGCGATCTACAGGCGCCGCCATATCGAGGAGGGCGTGCGCCCCGCGAATTACGTCCCCGGCAGCGGGAGAATGATCTCCAGCAACTACTTCGACCTCGCCATGGTCATCGACTACTGGAGCGACAACGCGCTCAATCATCACACCGAGGCGACGACCATGCTCTACGGCGCCCGGGAATGCGCGCGCATCTTCGTCAAGGAGGGGCATGCGGCGGTGTTTCGCCGCCACGCCCAGGCGTCGCGCGCCGTGGTCGCCGGCATCGAGGCAATGGGACTGCGCGTCTTCGGCGACGTTGCGCACAAGATGCCGAACGTCACGGGCGTCTGGATTCCCGAGGGCGTCAATGGCGACCGCGTGCGTGCGGCGCTGCTGAACGACTTCAACATCGAGATCGGCACATCGTTCGGGCCGCTGCACGGAAAGATCTGGCGCATCGGTGCGATGGGCTACAACGCGCGCCGCGATGCGGTGCTGGGCACGCTCGCAGCGTTGGAGACCGTGCTCGCGGCCGAAGGGCACCGCCTGCCGCGTGGCGCCGGCGTCGACGCGGCCTACGCGACCTACAAGGCGGGCTGAGGGTCCCGGCCTCAGGCGGCGAGCAGCAGGAACACGGCCTGGCGACGATCCAGCGGCGGCTCGGGTGCGGTGCGCCATTGCTGGACGGTCATGGTCCGGATCGACTGGCTGGCAAGCGTCAGGTCGAGCGCGACCGACAGGCGCGTTGACGGCTTGAGTGCCGCGAGCAGCGCGCCGAACAGGGCCGCGTTGCGATAGGGCGTCTCGATCGCAATCTGGGTTTCGCGGTTTGCCGCCGAGCGCGTCTCCAGCGCGCGGATCGCGGTCCTTCGCTCGTCGGGCTTGATCGGCAGGTAGCCGCCGAAGGCGAAGCGCTGCCCCTCGAGGCCCGATGCCATCAGCGCGAGCAGGATCGCCGAGGGCCCTACCAGCGGCGCCACGGAGAGGCCGGCGTCGTGGGCCATGCGCACCAGCAGCGCGCCGGGATCCGCGACAGCGGGGCAGCCGGATTCCGAGAGCAGGCCGACATCCTGTCCGCGACGCAGCGCGTCGATCAGGGGAGCCAGGACCGCGCGATCGGGCGCATGCCCGATCTCCGTGAGTACCAGCCGCTGCAGCGGCAGGGGCGAGACGGCCTTGAGGAAGGCGCGTGCAGACTTGGCGTTCTCGACCGCGAATGCCTCGAGTCGGGCGAGGACCGCGAGCGTGCCCGGCGGCAGGGAGGATGCGATCAGCGCTGCGTCGGGGCCCCCCTTCGGGTCGGCCAGCGTTGCCGGGATCAGATACAGAACACCGGGCGTCATCGCTGCGCGAACAGCGGGACGCCCTCGGCGCGCAGGAATCCGCACAGGGCGATCAACGGCAGGCCGATCAACGCCGTCGGATCGTCACCGGCCAGCCGCGACATGAGCGCGATCCCGAGTCCCTCGGACTTGGCCGATCCGGCGCAGTCGTAGGGCTGTTCGATCCGCAGGTAGGACTCGATCTCGGCATCGGACAGGTCGCGCAGCGTGACCTCCGTGCGCACCCGGGTCTGCCGCACGGCCTGCGTTGCCGTGTTGACGACCGCGAGTGCGGTGTCGAAGCAGGTCACGCGCCCGCGCATGTGGCGCAGCTGCGCGACGGCGGCGCGGTGGTCGCCGGGCTTGTCGAGCGTCACGCCATCGCAGTGGGCGACCTGGTCGCTGCCGATGACCAGCGCGTTCGTGTGGCCGCGCGCCACCGCCTGGGCCTTGCACAGCGCCAGGCGCGTCGCACGCGCCTCCGGCGGCTCGCCGGGCAGGGGGGACTCGTCGACGTCGGGGGCCTGAACATCGAAAGGCAGGCGCAGTCGGGCAAGGAGTTCGGCGCGATAGCGCGACGTGGAAGCAAGGATGAGTCGGCCTGGGAGCATGCGCGGGCAAATCCGGAATCTCAAGCCGCGCTTTATACCGCATGGGCACGGCAATGGGCGGACAGGCCCGGGCGGATTCGGCGCGCGTGACGTGGACGCGCGCGCCGCGCGCCGGAAAGGAAGCGGTAAGCTTTTGACTTGTAAAGAATATTGCATTAAAATTGCATGTTTTGCGTCCTGCGGTTCGTGCGCCAGTGGCGCGCCTCGCGGGGGGATGCACCGAACGCGTGTGGCGTGAACGGCGGGGTGGTTGGCGATGTCTGAAGCCGGGCTGATCGATACGCGCAGGGCGGGCGGCATCGACCGGGCGGTTGAATTCGGTCCGGCGGAGTTGCCGCGCCTGGCGGCGGAAGCGCTGGCCCTGCCCGGCGGCTTCGGCATTCGTCTCGTCGGCGTGCGTTCGCCGCGGGGCCTGCCGGGGCTTGCGTTGAGCGTGTCCGGCCAGGTGCGCATGACCTGCCAGCGGTGCATGCAGCCGGTCGATATTGAACTGCGTTCGTCCGCGCGGTTCGAACTGGTTGAACGGCTGGCGGCGGACGTCCAGGACGACGACGAGACGTGGGAGAAGCTGGAACATAGCGACCGGCTCGACCTGCGCCAGTTGGCGGAAGATGAATTGCTTCTTGCGCTGCCGTATGCGCCGAAGCACGATTCCTGTACCCCGTCCGGCAGGCTCGAGGCGGGCGAGAAGACGTCGCCGTTCGCAGCGCTGGCGATGTTGCGGTCGTCGCCGCGGCGATGAGCGCCCGCTGCGTGCAAGCGGGCTGAGGTTTTCGTTTTGGTTGCAGATAGAGGAGCATCACCATGGCAGTCCAGCAGAACAAGAAGTCCCCGTCCAAGCGCGGCATGCACCGCGCCCATGATTTCCTGACGAATCCGCCGCTGGCGGTCGAACCGACCACGGGCGAGGTGCATCTGCGCCATCACGTCAGTCCGAACGGCTACTACCGCGGCAAGAAGGTCGTCAAGGCCAAGGGCGAGTGAATCGCGTGGCGCCAGCCGTGGCCTGCGGGCGACATGGTGCCGGTGGAGTTCCGCTGCGATGCGCCCGGCGCGCGGCGCGCCCGCGATCAGCGGCGCCTGCGCACGGGCCGGTGTCTCTGCCCCGCGGGTGAGGAGCACCATGCCGAAGGTCATTGCCATCGATGCCATGGGGGGCGACCATGGCCCGGAGGTCACGGTACCGGCCGCGCGCGATTTCCTCATGCGGCATGCCGACGCCGAAGTCATCCTGGTCGGCCGAACACCGGAGATCGAACCTCTCGTCACCCGCATCACCGCGGGTGATGGCGCGCTGGCGTCGCGACTGCACGTCCGGCACGCCGCCGAGACGGTGACGATGGACGATCCGCCGACGCAGGCGCTGCGCCGCAAGCGCGAGTCGTCGATGCACCTGGCGGTCGGCCTGGTGAAGGACGGCAAGGCGAACGCGGCGATTTCCGCCGGCAACACCGGCGCCTGGATGGCCATTTCGGCGTTTCTCCTGCGCACGCTGCCCGGGATCGACCGGCCCGCCATCTGCGCGCCGTTGCCGAATCAGCGCGGAGGCGCGACCTACATGCTCGACCTCGGCGCCAACGTCGACTGCAAGCCGCAGCATCTCTACCAGTTCGCGCTCATGGGATCGGCGCTGGTCGCGTCCGTCGAGCACAAGGACGCGCCAGTGGTCGGGCTCCTCAATATCGGGGAGGAGGAGATCAAGGGCAACGAAACCGTCAAGGAAGCGGCCGACCTGCTGCGCGACGCGCATGCGAAGGGCGAGATCGTGTTCTTCGGCAATGTCGAAGGCAACGACATCTTCAAGGGCACCGTCGATGTTGTGGTGTGCGACGGCTTCGTCGGCAATGTCGCGCTCAAGACGTCCGAAGGGCTCGCGCAGATGCTGGGACGATCGTTGAAGGCAGAGTTCGAGCGCAATTGGCTGACGCGCATCGGCGCGCTGTTCTCCCTGCCGGCGATCAACGGGTTTCGCCGGCGCTACGACCATCGTCGCTACAACGGCGCGTGCCTGCTCGGCCTCAATGGCCTGGTGGTGAAGAGCCACGGTTCTGCCGACGCGTTCGCGTTCGGGCGCGCGCTCGATCGGGCCTACGAGGCGGTGTCGCACAATGTCGTGGACGGCATCGGCGCGCGCATCGCGCGCCATGCAGGCGACGCCGGCGGGGCGCGCGCCGCCGCCTGAGTGAGCGCTCGATGGTGCAGCGATTCTCCCGCGTTGCCGGCACCGGCAGCTGCCTTCCGGGGCCGCCGATCACCAACGACGATCTGGTCGCCCGCGGCATCGATACCTCCGACGCCTGGATCACCGAGCGCACGGGTATCCGTGCGCGGCATCTGGCCGACGCAGGCCAGACCGCCAGTGCGCTGGCGGAGCCGGCGGCGCGCGTCGCGATGGCGGCAGCGGGTGTCGGGCCCGACGATGTCGATCTGGTCATCGTGGCGACCTCGACGCCCGATTTCGTCTTCCCCAGTACGGCCTGCCTGCTGCAGGCGCGGCTGGGGGTGCGCGGGGGCGCGGCGTTCGACGTGCAGGCGGTGTGCAGCGGCTTCGTCTATGCGCTGGCCACGGCCGACCTCTTCGTGCGCACCGGACAGGCGCGCTGCGCCCTGGTGGTCGGCACCGAGGTGTTTTCCCGCATTCTCGACTGGAAGGACCGCGCCACCTGCGTCCTGTTCGGCGACGGTGCGGGCGCCGTCGTGCTGGTGGCCGACGAGCGGCCCGGCATCCTTGCCTCGGCGCTGCATGCCGATGGTTCGCAGGCCGGGATCCTGTGCGTGCCCGGCGCGATCGCCGGCGGTGGCGTCATCGGCGACCCGTTCCTGAGAATGGACGGGCAGGCGGTGTTCAAGTTCGCGGTGCGGGTGCTCGACGAGGTGGCGCGCGAGGTCGTCGCCAAGGCGGGCATCGACATCGCTGCGGTCGACTGGCTGATTCCGCATCAGGCCAATCTTCGCATCCTGAACGCCGCGGCGCGCAAGCTGGGGCTGCCGGCCGAGCGGGTCGGCGTCACCGTCGATCGCCACGGCAACACGTCGGCCGCGTCCGTGCCCCTGGCGCTCGACGCGATGATTCGTGATGGCCGCATCCGCGCCGGGCACCGCGTGCTGCTCGAGGCCGTCGGCGGCGGTTTCACATGGGGTGCAATTCTCTTGGAGGCGTGATGAAGAAGGTCGCGATAGTCTTTCCGGGGCAGGGCTCGCAGCGCCAGGGCATGATGCAGGGGTTCGCCGAGAATGCGACCGTGCGCGGGACCATGGCGCAGGCGTCGGCGGCGCTGGGCCAGGACCTGTGGGCACTGATCGAGACCGGCGCGGCCGAAGAACTCAACGCCACGGTCAATACCCAGCCGGTGATGCTCGCCGCTTCCTATGCGATGTACCGCGCCTGGCAGGAGGCGGGCGGGCCCCAGGCCGCAGTGATGGCGGGACATTCGCTCGGCGAGTACACCGCGCTGGTGGCTGCCGGTGCGCTGGCGTTCACCGATGCCGTCCCGCTGGTGCGCTTTCGTGCGCAGGCGATGCAGGAAGCCGTGCCTCTGGGCACCGGCGGCATGGCCGTGATCATGGGGCTCGATGCCGATGCGGTGCGCGCCGCCTGTGCCGAGGCCGCCCAGGGCGACGTGGTGGAGGCGGTGAACTTCAATGACCAGAACCAGATCGTGATCGCCGGCCTCAAGGCTGCCGTCGATCGTGCATGCGCAGCCGCCAAGGCGCGCGGGGCGAAGCGGGCGCTGCCGCTGCCGGT
>JAEUOS010000166.1 GCA_016790695.1 Burkholderiales bacterium | reverse complement strand
ATGCAGAGCAAGAATGTATCGCCTGACCTTGCGTGATACAACGCGTTGGGCCCTGATCTGAGGGGCATCGTGCGGAGAGCAGTCGTAGGCGTTCTTCTAGTAGCTTTCGGAGGCGTAGTAGGTGCTTATGTATTTCGCGATGTTCAACCCAGATCGATACTTGCCATAAAGGAATGTGGGTCGTCTTGCTACCGAGCAAGCGATCTGGCCGGTTTACTGGCTTCGGCTGGCATACAGCGGGTGCCGGCGCTTCTTCCTCTTGTGCACAGAGAGTCGGACCTGTGCCTCACGATAAGACACCCGTTTCCCACGCAACGAACGCACTTCGTTATCTTCCCTAAGCGCGACATAAAGGACATCGGTTCAATTGTTAGTCAAGATTCTCCCGTGCTAATGGACTGTATGGGGCACATTCGTTGGCTGGTCCAGACGTATCAACTAAAGAATTACAAGGTTGAGACAAATGGTCCCGGTAGGCAGCACGTGACCTACTTGCACTTTCACTTGGTGTCCCCGGAACCCACAGTGGAGAGAGCGGTGGACAGAGGGAATGGAAAATGAGAGACCACTGGCCTTATCTCGCGGATCTGCGGAGGCAAGTGGGTACGGCTCGCCATTGTTGCGCCGCACATTATTCAGAACAAAGGCAAGGGCGTGGGTAGGCGAGAGAATAGTCTCTGGATGCAGCCCAACTGGCGCATCGAGGGGACGCCTATCGGCGCCCCTCATGCTTAGCGTAGGGCGCCAATTATGAGCATCGCCGAAAGCATTGCCGGTTTCTGCGCCTACTTTGAACGGCAGGTCGAAAACATTGGGCGAGTCGTCATTGCCTCCGATGCTTCTGGGAATGCAGATTTCGGCGCGGGGAGTGAGTTTCGGTACAGAAAGGCTCTCTACGTTACTGCCATTGATACCCTCGCAGGACTCCGATTCCACAAGTCCGCCTATCCGCAATTGTCTCGCCAGAACCGCGAACGCTTCACGCGCTTCGTGAGGCAGCACGCATCTTGGCCGGAGGGAGATCTTGTCAGTCTCCCTTTTCTCAAAGAAGAGCTAGAGTCGATGAAACTTCTTGCGCGTCCGCTCGGCCGCCATGTCGTCGCGAGTGTTGCGCAGTTTTCGTCCGACAATGGCGGGGCGCTCCCGGTGGCAAAGATTGATGAACCGATCTCGAAATTGCAGTCGCTTGTATCGATGGAGAGAGAGGAAGATGCACTCCGCGAGTATCAGCATCTCGCCTTGCTCTACCGATATCGGAATAGTTTGGTACATGAGTCTCGAGAGCCCGGAAATGCAATGGAAGTTTTCTCTACTTCCGGTGAGCCGTACTATCACGGGTATCTGAGAGATCCGCAGTGGTATCTCGCGTACCCGCCGGCTCTCTTTGAGGGGCTCCTTAAACGATCGATTGGGAGCTTCCGGGAGTATCTAATCTCAAACGCGATCGACCCATATTCCTTGGTCGAGGATAAAGCGAGATGGTGAGGAGCGCCCGAACCGTCAGTTGCAGCGGAGACGCTGCGGCGAGTTTCGTCTCCCGGCGCGCGCCGCTTACCTGAGTCGTTGAGGCTATGCAATATCCCCCGCGACTACGGAACGAACAGTTGCCCGAAGCACGCGGCCAATTGCACAACCCCGCCCCCTGTACGACAATGGTCCCGCACCGGGCGACGACTCCGGACTACAGCAGAGGAGACCACAGATGAGACTGGTTCTTTCGCGCTTGGCCACGGGCCTCGCGTTTCTCAGTCTGGCAGTCGCATTGGCCGCACCGGCCCCGGCCCGCGCGCAGACCTTCCCCACCGGCCCAGTCCGCATCGTCCTGCCGTTCGCCACCGGCGGCGCGCTCGACGTGATGGCGCGCGCGGTCGCGGCGAGCATGACCACGACCCTCGGGCAGTCCGTCTTCGTCGAATCCCGCCCGGGCGGCAACAGCGTCATCGGCACCCAGGCGGTGGCGCGCGCGGCGCCGGACGGGCACACGCTCCTGATCCAGGCGACCGCGTTCCTGATCGTGCCGGCGATGATGCCGTCCACGCCCACTTACGACCCGCTCAAGGAGTTCGCGCCGATCAGCAATGTGTCGCTGGTCTCGCAGGTGCTGGTGGTGCCGCCGTCGTCGACCGCGAAGAACGCGGCCGAGTTCATCGCGCTGGCCAAGGCGCGGCCGGGGGCGCTCAATTACGGCTCGGGCGGCGCCGGCACGTCGGCGCACATGGCGGCGGAGCTGCTGATGCGCCAGGCCGGCATGCAGCTCGTGCACGTGCCGTACAAGGGCAACGCGCCCGCGCTGGTGGATCTGCTCGGCGGCCGGCTCGACCTGATGTTCGACAACATCCCCTCGCTGTTGCAGCACATCGGCGCCGGGCGGCTGCGGCCGCTCGGGGTCACGAGCCTCAAGCGCTCGCCGCTGCTGCCGGACGTGCCCGCGATCAGCGAGACGGTGCCCGGCTACGAGGCGAGCATCTTCCAGGGCCTGTTCGCGCCTGCGGGCACGCCGCCGGCGGTGCTCGCGCGCCTGCACGCGGCGGTGGTGCGTTTCACCGACGACCCCGCGAACAAGGAGCGCTTCGCGCAGCAGGGCACGCTGCTCGAGGGCAGCGCGTCGCCGCAGGCGTTCGCGGCGCGGCTGGCGGCCGATTCCGAGAAGTGGGTCGGCATTGTCAGGCAGGCCGGCATCCGCGCTGAATAGAGGCGGGCGCCGCGCTCCTGCGGCGCGCCGGCACCGAACGAGGAGACACGCATGCCCAAGGTCAGGTCCGCCGACGGTCTCGGCATCCACTACGAGGTGCACGACTACACCGACCCGTGGGTCGAGGCGCCGACGCTGATCCTGCAGCACGGCTTCGGCCGCACGGCGCGCTACTGGTACCACATGATCCCGTACCTCGCGCGCCAGTGCCGCGTGATCTGCCCGACGCTGCGCGGCCTCGGCGAGTCGGACGGCGAGATCGACCTCGCGCGCGGCCTGACGCTCGAGAACTACGTGGCCGACCTCAATGCCGTCATCGACGATGTCGGCGCCGCGTCGGTGCACTACGTGGGCGAGTCGATCGGCGGCATCCTCGGCTACGCGCTGGCGGCGCTGCATCCGGCGCGGGTGAAGAGCCTCACGGTGATGGCGGCGCCGCTGTTCATCCCGCCCGCGGTGCAGCAGTCGTTCGCGTTCGGCCACGCGTCGTGGGCCGACGCCATC
This sequence comes from Burkholderiales bacterium, assembly GCA_016790695.1. Lineage (GTDB taxonomy): Bacteria > Pseudomonadota > Gammaproteobacteria > Burkholderiales > JAEUOS01 > JAEUOS01. The sequence continues at coordinate 34,579 of JAEUOS010000166.1, read as the reverse complement.
CTCGAGATGGGCACCTACGAGTGGTGCCGCCGCGCCAACGGCGAGACCCGCTTCCCGCCCGGCACCGATGCGCGCCTGGTCGACTGGTACGCCGCCGAGTCGGCGAAGAACCGCAAGGAGGTGATGGCGGCGCTGGCGCGCTTCGCGTGCGCGGCCGACATCACCGGTCTGCTCGAGCGCGTCGAGGCGCCGGTGCTCGGGCTCTATCCGGCCGCCGGCAGCAAGGTCGCGAGCGACGACCAGCTCGCGACCATCCGGGCGAAGGTGCGGAACCTCTCGATCATCCACCTGCCGACGCCGTACCACATGGTGTGGGTGCTGTACCCCGGCGTGTGCGCCGGGCACATCCGGCACTTCATCGCCACGCGCGAGGGGATCGCCTGCCCGGAGTGAACGCCCGGCGCGTTGACGGACGATGCAAGTGTTGGCACAATCGCCAACATGAGGGCGACGCTTCTGCTCCGCAGGCGGGTGGCGGACAACGTTGGGGGGTTCGCGGAGTACGTGGTCTGGCTGCTCCCCAAGCCGCTGGCGCCGTCGACGCATCCCTACAAGTACCGGCTCGCCTACGTCGTCGCGCAGGAGTGCGTCATCCGATACGACAACGAAGGCGGCAAGGGCGATCACAGGCACTACGGCAACCGGGAGCATGCCTACGGATTCTCGAACCCGAGGCAGCTTGTGGCGGATTTCGAGGCCGACATCAAGAGGTGGAATCGTGAAAACAGTGATTCTTGACGTTGCCACGCGAACCGACGCGGGAGACGACTTCGTGCGGGCATGGGAGTCACGAAAGCCGCAGAAGGCGGCGCGCATCAGCTTCGAGACGCCGGAACTGCTGTGGAAGGTCCTGACGGCCCGACGCTGGGAACTCCTCAAGGTCCTGTGCGGCGCCGGCCCGGTCTCCATTCGCGAGGCGGCGCGCCGGGTGGGGCGGGACGTGAAGACGGTCCACGGGGACGTGACGGCATTGCTGGAAGCAGGCGTGCTGGATCGAACCGACACGGGCGGCATCGAGTTTCCTTACGAAGCAGTGAAGGTCGAGTTCCTGCTCCAGGCGGCGTGAGTCGATTTTGGTGCCACGTCGGTTCCTCTCCAGCGAAGCCTGACGGCGCCGACCCAGGCTGAACGAACGATGCGGACGCGGCCGTGTGCGAAGCCGGCAAGCGGCCCCGCCCAATGACCATGACAAGCGAATCACTGACCGGAATCCTCGCGCGCCGCATCGCGCAGCCGGTCGACCCGCGCGCGCGCCGCCGCGCCGTGCTGCACTGGATCGACTGGATGGGCTGCGTCGCCGCCGGGGCGCGCGCGCCGGTCGGCGCGGTGCTGCGCGCGTGGCAGCGCACGCCCGGGCGACCGCGCGCGACGCCCAGCCTGCTTGGCCTGGCCGAGGACGACTACCACGCGCTGCTGTGCGACGCCGGCCCGGCCAATGTCGAGGAGATGGACGACATGCACCGCGCCGCCATCCTGCACCCCGGGCCGGCGGTGATCCCGGCGCTCGCGGGCGTGGCGCGGCGCCACCGCCTGTCCGCGGCGCAGACGCTCGATGCGCTGGTGCGCGGCTACGAGGTGATGATCCGCATCGGCCGCGCGGTCGGGCCGCGCCACTACTTCTTCTGGCACAACACGGCCACCGTCGGCGCGTTCGGCGCGGCCGCGGCGTGCGCGAGCGCGCTCGGCCTCGGCGAGGAGCCGACGGTGTGGGCGCTCGGCAACGCCGGCACCCAGGCGGCCGGGCTGTGGCAGGTGCGCCTCGAGCCGGTGATGTCCAAGCAGCTGCACACCGCGCACGCGGCCTGGAGCGGCATGACGGCGGCCTCGCTGGCGGCGGCCGGCTTCACCGGCCCCGCCTTCATCCTCGAGGGCGAGCGCGGCTTCCTGAAGGCGATGTGCGAGGGCGCGGATGCCGCCGCCATCACGCGCGCGGAGTCCGACTGGCTGATCCACGACACCAGCTTCAAGCCCTGGCCCGCGTGCCGCCACACCCACGCGACCATCGACTGCGTGCTCGCGCTGCGCGACGCGGAGGGGGGCGTGCCGCTGGCCTTCGAGCATGGCGTGGTCGAGGGCTTCGGCGACGCCGTGGCGATCTGCAACAACCCGCGCCCGACCACGCGCACCGAGGCCAAGTTCTCGCTGCAGTACGCGGTCGCGGCCACCGCGCAGTTCGGCCTGCTGCGCCCCGAGCACTTCGATGCCGAGGTCTTCACCCGGCCGGCGTTCGCGCCGGCGATGCAGCGGGTCGAACTCAGGGTCGGCGCGGACATCAGCGCGCGCTACCCGGCGCACTACGGCGCGCGGGTCACCCTGACCCTGGCCGGCGGACGCACGGTCGTCCACGAGGTGCGCGACTCGCTCGGCGACCCGGAGCGCGCGCTGCCGGAGGCGGCGGTGCTGGACAAGGCGCGCGCGCTGTTCGCCTACGGCGGCGTGGCGCCGGCACGCGCCGAGGCCGCGCTGGCCTCTGCGCGCGCGCTGCTCGACGGCGCGGCCGACAGCGCCGGGCCCGTGCCGCCGGCGCTTCTCGATCCCCTGTTCCCGGAACCGACCGCATGACCGACCCCGCCGCCATCACCGACGCCGACTGGGCGATGATCGAGAACGCGGGCCAGGCCGCGCTGGACGCGGACGGGCCGGAGGCGGCGATGCGCGCGCTCGCGCGCGCGTGCTTCGACCGGCTCGGCGACCGCGACGCGCACCACGCGCCGGGCGCGCTCAAGCCCGGCGAGCGCCAGTTCTTCGTCGCCGGCACGTTCTTCGTCACGCCCGACACGCGCCACCACATGCTGGTCGGCAACACCGGCTTCCCGCCCGAGCAGGAGCGGCTGCTGGTGCCGATCGACGGCGGCCATCCGGGCTGGGTCTACGCCAACCGCTCCAAGCTGCTCCTGGAGAACACCGACGAGCACACCGGGTTCCGGCAGTACCTGAAGACCGCGCGCATGGGCTCGGCGGTGCTCGCGCCGCTGATCTGGCGCGGCGTCTTCCACGGCCAGCTGTTCATGGCCGCGCAGGCGCGCCGCACCATGCGCGCGCGCGACCTCGCGCTGCTGGTGGCGATGTCGAAGGTGGCAACCGGCGCCTGGATCGCGCACGGCGGGCCGGCATGGCTCGCGGCGAACTACCCGCCGGTCAATGCCTACACGGTCGGCCGCGACGGGCTGGCCGGCTGACGCGGCGCGGCGTGCGGCCGTGGTCCGGCCGCCGTTCGACCGCCGTCCGGAAAAGAAAAACCCCGGACGCGCCGGGGTTTCCTGGTGCAAGCCGGCGACGCGTCAGGTCTTCGCCTGGCGCCGGCGCGCGACCGCGCCGACCACCAGCAGGCCGGCCGCGAGCATCGCGTAGGTCCCGGGTTCGGGAACCGGGGTCACCTGCACCAGCTGGCCGCGGATCTCGCCGCTCGTGGAAGCGGCGGTGTGCACGTTGAAATAGCCGAGCCCCGATTGCAACATCGCCAGCAGGGACATCGCCGGGTGGCCGGCGTTGGTGGCCGTGGCTCCGGTCACGCCGAAGCTGAACGAACTGGGGCTGGCCGAGGCGAGGATCAGTCCGCCCATGGCCAGGGTACCGGTGCCGGCGCCGCCGCCGGGGGTGCCGCTCAGGAGCGCCTTCAGGTTGACCCGCACGCCGGCGCTCTCGGTGGTGGTCGCGGCGCCGTGGATGTGCCAGTCGGTCGCCGGGCCGGTGAGGTTGGCGGCGGCCAGCAGCACGAAGATGCTGTCGTCGGAGAGGATGCCCGGCGTGCCGGCGTCGTTGTATTGCAGCGAGCCGAAGCCGGTGCCGGCGGTCGATGCCGTGACCGCATTGCCCGGCACCTCGTTCGACCCCTTCAGCGTCGCGGTGAAGTCGTAAAGCGTTGCCTGGGCGGCAAGCGGCGCGACCAGCGCGGCGGCGGCCAGCAGGCGAAAGACGGAACGGATCATCGCAATTCCCCTCGAACGGTGTGCCGGATCAGGCCGGCGGCCAGAGTTGAAGACCACTGCAACCTGCCGCGTCGACGCGGGCACGGGGCTGGAACGCTGCCGCCCGCAATACCCATGACGCTGACGAGGACGTGGCGCGCATCAGCGCACCATGTCCCGTACGTGGCGAACACCCGAAGGCCGCGGTTATTCCATCCGCCTTCCCGGACGCGCGGCGGCGCGCCGCGCGCGCCGCGCCCGCACCGTCGTGGTGCTCAGGAGGCCTTCCAGTCGACCTCGATGTCGGCCAGGATCGGGTCGCCGGCCCGCGCAACCTCGTTCTCGATCAGCGCCCCGCAGCCCGGGCAGAAGAACTGGCGCCAGACCGGCTGCTCGTCGATGTAGCGCTTGTAGTCGCCGATGTGCGGGTTGGCGGCGGCGACGTCCTGCTCCTCCATCACGCAGCGTTCCTTGTAGTTGCCGCGCACCGGCCCGAGGTCGGCGTCGCACTTGGCGCAGCAGGTGTGGACCCGGCCGCGGTGCTTCTTGACGGCCAGGTTGTCGGTCAGGTGCGCGAGCGCCGCGCCGCCGATGCGCGCGACCCGGCCGCCGTCCCGGACCCGCGCGCGCCGGCGCTCGGCGCGCAGCGCGGCGGTGGCGGCGGCGTCGGCGCTGCCGTCGGCGGCGAGCACCACGCCGTAGATCGCGCGCGCCGCGGCCGCCGACACCGCGCGCTCCGCGACGTCGTCGGCGACACGCTCCGGGTCGCGCTCGAACGGGTCGCCGAAGCCGCCGCCGGCGCTCCACATCACCGCGTAGACGTCGGCCGGATTCTGGCGGAAGTTCATCTGGCGCAGCTGCAGGCCCTCGGGCCGGCCGGCGAGCTCGTCGATGTCGGAAGGCATCGAGCGCCGCGCGAAGCGCGCGTGGATGTCGGTCTCGCGCACGAACTTGTAGGTGTTCACCGTCGCCGGGTAGCCGCCCATCATGCCGGTCGAGGTGGGCACCGCGTTGCCGGACGAGGTGGTGTCCTGGGTGATGAACGGCGTGCGGTGCGGGATGAAGCAGGATTCCGCCGACAGGCCGCCGCGCCACTTGCCGGCGCCGCCGGAGTCGACCATCTCCTTGCGGTAGAGGAACAGGAGCGGGAAGTCCTGCTCGGTGTGCTCGATGTTCGGCAGCTTGCAGATCGGCGTGCGCGACTGGCCGCCGGTGTTGATGCCGTCGCCCTGGGCGAAGGCGCCGATCGCGCCGCCGATCGGGTCGATCAGCACGTAGCCGTAGTACTCGCCCCACTGGTTGGTGCCGCGGAACAGCGTGCCGGGCCACTGGCTGGTGCCGCCGATGCACATGATGTCGCGCCGCATCTGCGGGTCGCAGTACAGCATCTTGGACAGCACGTTGTAGGTCGGGTAGAGCGAGATCTCCATCGACTGGATCGGCGCGGTCGACACCGAGGCCGGGAAGTTGGCGCAGTTGATCGTGCCCGGCGTCGGGTTGAACTCGACGTGGCGCAGCGCGCCGCCGACGCAGAAGTACTGGTCCCAGCACATCAGCTGGTTGAGCGCGACCATCAGCGAGCCGCGCCAGCCGGAGAAGGTGGCGTTCATCGCGCCGTCCTGCGGCGCCGTGCCGTCGTTCTCGAAGATCAGCTTGCGGCCGACCTTGCGCAGCGTGAGGCAGACGCGGTGGACGCGGCGGTCGCCGGGCCGGCAGCACTCGATGTAGGTGCGGTCGCGCCAGACGCCGTCGGGCAGGCGGTCGAGCTTGTCGAGGAACGCGCGCTCGGCGTTGTCGATGATGCGCTTCATCACGCCCTTGACCTCGTCGGGCCCGTACTTGCGCACCAGCGCGAGGATGCGGTCGCGCGCGGCGATGTTGCCGGCGAGCTGCGCGCGGAAGTCCAGCGCCACCGCGTCGGGCTTGCGCGAGGCGCGCAGGTAGAGCTCCTCGATGTCGCGCCGGATCTCGTTGCCCTCGACGATCTTCACCGGCGGGATGCAGATGCCCTCCTCGTAGGCGTTCTCCGCCGAGGGACAGAACGACGAGGGCGTGATGCCGCCGATGTCGTACTGGTGCAGGCAGTTGGTGACCCAGCAGAACAGCTCGCCCTTCCAGAACACCGGACAGATCAGCATCACGTCCTGCTGGTGCGCGGCGCCGACCCACGGGTCGTTGGCGAGGAACATGTCGCCGTCGCGGATGCCGGGGTTGTCGCCGCGGTTCTCGAGGATCCACTTGACCTGGGTGTCGGTGACCCCGGACATGTACTGCATGTAGGGGCCGAAGTAGACGAACTCGCCGTCCTCGGTGAGGATCGAGGGGTTGAGGTCGAGCGCGTACATCGCCACCGGCGAGCCGGACACGCGCTGGATCGTCGCGCCGTGCTCCTCGTTGACGTGCCACAGCGCGTGGCGGATCACCTCGAAGCTGATCGGGTCGATCCTGCGGCTGCCGCGGGTGTGCAGCTTGAGCTTCTTGGCGATGCGCAGCCGCGCCGGCGGCACGTAGCCCATGAGCTTGCCGTCGAGCCGCTCCGGTGCGATGTCGCTGATCTTGGTCATCTCGGTGTCCCCCTTCAGGCGGCGAACAGGATTTCGAAGTTGCCGTACGCGTCCACCCGGAGCGTGCGGCGCGGATGGATCACCACGGTCGTGTCGGTGGTCTCGACGACGGCCGGCCCGGCGATGCGGTTGCCGGGCCGGAGAAGGGCGCCGTCGTAGATCGGCGTCGGGCGCGTCTTCTTCAGCTCGGCCCAGTAGACCGGCCGCGCCGGCCGCTTCGCCGCGGCGGGGATCGTCGCGGTCAGCGTCCGCGCCTTCGCGAGCTTCGGGCGCGGCGTCTCGGCGCTCGCGCGCAGGCGCAGGGTGACCAGCTCGAGGCGCGCGTTGCGGTAGGAGGACCCGTGGCCGTAGAGCTGCTCGTAGCGGACGTAGAAGCGCTCGCGCAGGGACGCGAGCAGCGCGGCGGTCAGGCGGCCGCCGGGCAGCGGCACCTCGACCTCGTTGATCTGGCCCTTGTGGCGCATGTCGACCGAGAAGGCGTACCGGCGCCGGCTCCGGGCGATGCCGTCCTTGTCCATGCGCGCGCGCGCCTGCGCCTCGAGCGCGGCGAGGCTGCGGTTGGCGCGCGCGACGTCGAACGGGCTCACCTGGATGTCGACCTGCTCGTAGACGTGCAGGATGTCGGCCGAGGCCGCGCCCAGCGCGCACCAGGTCGAGGCGATGTGGCGCAGCGGGATCACCACCTTCTTCACCCCGAGCTCGGCGCCGAACACGCTCGCGTGCACCGGGCCGGCGCCGCCGAACGCGTAGAGCACGAAGTCGCGCGGGTCGAAGCCCTTCTGCACCGTGGTCTTGCGGATGATGTCGGCCATCTTGAACTCGGCGATGCGCGCGATCCCGGCCGCGGTCTCCATCACCGACAGGCCGAGCTGCTTCGCCTGCGCCGCGATCGCCGCGGTGGCGGCGGCGCGGTCGAGCCGGATGCGCCCGCCGAGGAAGTTGTCGGGGTCGATGTAGCCGAGCACCACGTCGGCATCGGTGACGGTGGGCACGGTGCCGCCGCGCCCGTAGCACACCGGGCCCGGCGCCGCGCCGGCGCTCTGCGGGCCGACCTGCAGGGTGCGGGTGGCGGCGTCGACGCGCGCCATCGAGCCGCCGCCGGCGCCGATCGCCTGGATGTCGACCTTGGGCAGGAAGTACTCGTACTGCGCGACGTCGGCCACGAACGAGTACGCGGGCTGGTGCTCGAAGATGATGCCGACGTCGAACGAGGTGCCGCCCATGTCGGTGGTGATGATGTTGGGCGTGCCCATCAGCCGGCCGAGGAAGACCGAGCCGGTGACGCCCGACACCGGGCCGGAGTCGAGCGTCAGGAGCGGCGCCTCGAGGGCGCGGTCGAGCGGGATCGAGCCGCCGCCGCACTGCGCGATCGAAAGCGGGTGGCGGTAGCCGGCCGCCTGCAGGCGCGCGGCGAGGTTCTCGAGGTAGCGCGCCATCACCGGGCCGAGGTAGGCGTTGAGCGCGGTGGCGGTGGTGCGCTCGTACTCGCCCCACTTGGGCGCGATGTCGACCGAGCACGAGACGAACAGCTGCGGCGCCATCTCGCCGATGATCTCCCTGACGCGATGCTCGTGCGCCTTGTGCTTGAACGACCACAGGAAGCACACGCCGATCGCCTCCACGCCGGCGGCCAGCAGGCGCGCGACGGCGGCGCGCACCTCGTCCTCGTTCAGCGGCACCACCACCTCGCCGAAGCAGTCGACGCGCTCGGAGACGCCCTCGATCAGGCGCTTGGGCACGATCGGCACCGGTTTCTGGCTCTCCGGGAAGTGCACGAGCTTGTCGAGGTCGCGCGAGTGGATGCCGCGCGAGCCGCGCATGATGTGGATCGCGTCCTCGATGCCGCGCGTGGTGATCAGGCCCACCTTCGCGCCCTTCCTCTGGATCAGCGCGTTGGTGCCGACGGTGGTGCCGTGCGTGAGCACGCGGATGCGGCCCAGGAACTCGCCGAACGGCAGCCCCAGGCGCTCGGCGGCGACCGTGAGGGCGTCGATCATGCCGTCGGCGAAGTTGCCGGGCGTCGACGGCGCCTTGGTCGCGGTGATGCCGCCGTCCTGGTCGAGGACGACGCAATCGGTGAAGGTGCCGCCGATGTCGACGCCCACCAGGTAGTGCTTCATTGGTCCGTGCCCCTTCGCCGCGTCGCGGCACTTGTTTATATGGCGATAAACAGTGTAGCGGCGCCGGCGGCGGCGGTGAAGCGGGGGGCGCGCAAAAAAAACGGCAGGGCACAGCCCTGCCGCAAGAACTGCCAGAGGAGACAAACCGGGCGGAGCGCGGCGGCCCCCGTGCGGGCCGCTGCGCCCCGGCCGCCCGTCCCGGCCTCCGGCGCGCCGGGAACGGCGGCTTACCTGCCGACCTTGATCAGCCGGTCGTTCGCGGCCTGGAGCGGCCGCGCGTTCATCGGGTAGAGCGCGGTGAAATGCGCGATCTGGTCGCGCGAGATCTCGACCGGGGTCTTGAGCACCAGCCACTGCACGCCCTCGGTGCACGGCGGCGTGGTGAGCGAGCCCATGTAGCTGTAGTAGGTGCGGTCGGCCGGCAGCAGGTTCTGCGCATTGATGCTGACGTCGGCGCGCTCGCGCGAGAGGCCCTTGGTGCCGGGCATGGCGTTCCAGATCGCCTGCAGCGTGGGCTGCTCGGCGCCCGCGGTGAGCAGCACCGCGACCACCGCGAGGCGGCCCTGCGCGCTCCGGTGCACCAGGTGCGCGACCATGTCGAAGGCGCGGCCGTTGATGCGCTCCTCGGACGGCGAATGGAAGTGGAAGCCGACCAGCTCGTAGCGGGTGCCGCCGAACAGGATGAAGCTCCCCGGCGGATAGTCGACCTGGATGGTGTGGCCGTTGTTGGCGACCTTGAGCGGCACGTCCTCGTAGCGGAACTGGATCGGCTCGACCTCCCCCACCACCGGGTTGCGGATGTCGATCGGCGACTGCCGGCTGCCGCTCTTGCAGGCGGCGTACTCGGGCTTCATGTCGCCCCAGCGGTAGGGCGCGAACTCGCCTTCGTAGGCCCAGTGGTGGTGCTCGTGGGCGTGCGCCGCGGCCGCGGCCGGCGCCCGCGCGCGCACCGGGGCGGCGCCGGGGCTGCCCGCGTGGCTGTCGGCGTGCGCGTTGGCGGCGAGCAGGACCGGGCGGGCGCGCGGCGCGGGCTCCGGCGGCATCGGCGCGCCGACACGCGCCTTCATCGCGCGATTGGCCGCGGTCTCGCGCTGCTCGCTCGCGCTCGGTGCCCGCTCGCCGCGTGCCGGCGCCCGATCCGCGGTCCGGTCCGCGGCCTTGTCGGCAGCCTTGTCGGCAGCCTTCTCCGGCGCCTTCTCGGCGAGCCGCGCAGTCGGCTTGTCGGCGGCCTTTTCCGTCGCCGCCTTGTCGGGTGCCTTGTCGGGCGCCTTGTCCGCGACCTTCTCCGCGGGCTTCGCCGGCGCCTTCTCGGCCGCCTTGTCGGCCGCCTTCTCGGGTGCCTTCTCCGCGGCGGCCGGCCTGGCCGGGGTCGCCGCCGGCGGCGCCGCGTCGGCCTTGGCACGCACGATGCCGTCGCGCGGGCCGGTCGGCGTCGGGCCGTCCATGAATTGCGGTGCCGGTGCCTCGGGCGCGGGTTTCTTCGCCGCGGTCGGCGCGCGCGTGCCGCGCGGCGCGTTGGTCGGGTTGCACAGGCGCGTGAGCACGCGCTCCTCGGGCGTGTCGGGCAGCACCGCGCGGGTCTCGCCGGTGCCCCGGATCGACGCGATCTCGCTGCCCTCGTCGTCGAAGTAGCCGCGCGTGAGCACGGTCGAGGTGCGCTCGCCGCAGTGCAGGCGCACCTGCTCCTTCATCGTGCGGTAGACGAAGTAGGCGCCGGTCTGGGTGGTGGTGCGCTTGGTGTAGGTGTGCTGGACCCAGCCGGTGACCTGGCCGTCCTTGCGCACCGCGGTGGCGAGGTCGATCTCGGTCTGCACGCGGGCGTTGGTGTCGACCACCTGCCAGGCCGCCTGGGCACCGGCATGCGCGGCGCCCAGGCAAAGGGCGGTGACGGCGGTTCGGAATGTGTTCGGCTTCATGCTCCCCTCTGGCGGATTGCGGGCGATGCGACGCGTCGGGCGCCCGGACGGGCGCTTGTTCTGCGTCGGGTTAACGGCGCGGCGGCGCCCAAATTGAATCGGCGGCGCGCGGCCCGGGGGCGGCGTGGCGGGTGGCGTATGATGCGCGGGCGCGCGGGGGCGAAGCCATAAAGACCCATCGAATCATGGGGTTGGATGTCCGTCCCGCGCATCCGGCCGAGCGTGCCGGGCGGGTGCGCGCGGACGATCGAGGGAGGGAGCATGCGATCCGGCGGTGGCTGTCTGGCCGAACCAGGGCGTGCGCGGGGCGGCGCGACGCGCGCGCGCGCCGTTCTCGCCGCGGTCCTCGTGCTTGCCGGTTGCGCGACCCCGGGCAATCCGTACTACGACACCGCCAAGGCGCACCACACGCCGCAGGGCTTTCGCAACAACTACCTGGCCGAACTCGGCAACGGCGGCGCCAATTTCTGGAAGTGGCAGTGGGAGCGGCTGCGCGACGGGCTGCCGAAGCAGCCGGCCAACGGCTACGGCTTTCCGGTGGCGGCGCCCGACGTCGCCTGGCTGCGCGCGAACCGCAGCCGCACCGCGGCGACCTGGATCGGCCATGCGACGGTGCTGCTGCAGGTGGCCGGCGTGAACATCCTCACCGATCCGCACATCACCGACCGCGCCTCGCCGGTGTCGTTCGCCGGGCCGAAGCGCTTCGTCCGGCCGGCGCTCGACTTCGACCAGCTGCCGCACATCGACATGGTGGTGATCTCGCACAACCACTACGACCACCTCGACGAGCGCACCGTGCTGACGCTGTCGCGCCAGCCCGGCGGCAGCCCGCGCTTCTTCGTGCCCCTGGGCAACAAGGCCTGGTTCGCCGAGCTGGGCATCACCGATGTCGTCGAGCTGGACTGGTGGGACCGGCGCGACTTCAAGGGCCTCGAGGTGCACTTCACGCCGGTGCAGCACTGGTCGGCGCGCGGTCTCGACGACCGCTTCCGCACCCTCTGGGGCGGCTGGTACGTACGGGCGCCCGGCTTTCGCGCCTTCTTCGCCGGCGACACCGGGTACTCGAAGGACTTCGCCGACATCCGCGCGCGCCTCGGGCCGGTGGACTTCGCGATGCTGCCGGTGGGCGCCTACGAGCCGCGCTGGTTCATGCGCGCGCAGCACATCGACCCGGCCGAGGCGGTGCGCATCCATCGCGACATGGGGGCGCGCCACACGCTGGGCATCCACTGGGGCACGTTCGAGCTGACCGACGAGCCGCTCGACGAGCCGCCGCGGCGCCTCGACGAGGAACTCGCGCGCGCCGGCATCGACAGGCGGGCGTTCCGCGTGGTGCGCCACGGCGAGACCTGGCTGCTCGACGGCGGCCCGGCGGTGGCGGCGCGCTGAGCGCCCTGCCGCGCCGGCCCGTGCCGGTCAAGCGGATTTCTAGAGGCGGCACTCCATGCGCGCGCCGCCCGGCGGGGCGGCCGCGGGCTTAGACTGCGACTGCTGCAGCGAAGGCGCGCGGCGCCCGCACGCGGCGCGGCGCGCCACCGGATGCAACGAGCCCGACGCGGAGGGACCCGGGTTGAACCAGATGAGGCTCGAACCATGGAATACGACTATGTGATCGTCGGCGCCGGATCGGCCGGCTGCGTGCTCGCGGCCCGCCTGTCCGAGGACCCGCAGGTGCGCGTGTGCCTGATCGAATCGGGCGGACCCGACACCTCGGCGCTGATCCACGCGCCGGCGGGCTTCGCGGCGATGGCGCCGCTGAAGCTCAATCTCTGGGCCTACGAGACCGTGCCGCAGCCGGGGCTCAACGGGCGCCGCGGCTACCAGCCGCGCGGCAAGACCCTGGGCGGCTCGTCCTCGGTCAACGCCATGATCTACCTGCGCGGCCGCGCCTCGGACTACGACCGCTGGGCCGCCGCGCCCGAGGCCGGCGGCCACGGCTGCACCGGCTGGTCGTGGCAGGAGGTGCTGCCCTACTTCCTCAGGGCCGAGCACAACGAGCGCTTCGACGGCCCGCTGCACGCCCGCGGCGGGCCGCTCAACGTCGCCGACCTGCGCAGCCCGAATCCGTTCGCGCGCGTGTTCGTCGAGGCGGCGGTGCAGGCCGGCTACACCGAGGTGGCCGACTTCAACACCGGCAGCCAGGAGGGCGTCGGCACCTACCAGGTCACGCAGAAGGACGGCCAGCGCATGAGCGCCGCGCGCGCCTACCTGCATCCGGCGCGCAGCCGGCCCAATCTCGCGGTGCTGACCGGCGCGCACGCGCTCAGGGTGCGCTTCGCCGGCACGCGCGCGGTCGGCGTCGAGGTCGCGCGCGGCGGCGCGGTCGAGACCGTCGCGGCGACGCGCGAGGTGCTGCTCGCCGCCGGCGCGTTCCAGTCGCCGCAGCTGCTGATGTGCTCGGGCGTCGGGCCGCGCGCGCACCTGCTCGAGCACGGCATCGCGCCGGTGGCCGACGCGCCGGAGGTCGGCGCGAACCTGCACGACCACATCGACTACATCATCAACCGGCGCTTCGCGTCGCGCGACCTGTTCGGCCTGTCGCTCGGCGGCGGCGTGCGCCTGCTGCGCGAGATCCGCCGCTACCGCCGCGAGCGGCGCGGCATGGTGACGACCAACTTCGCCGAGTCCGGCGGCTTCGTGCGCACGCTGCCGGAGCTCGCCGAGCCCGACGTGCAGTTCCACTTCGTCGTCGCCATGGTCGACAACCACAACCGCACGACCCACTTCGGCCACGGCTATTCGCTGCACGCCTGCGTGCTCAACCCGCGCTCGCGCGGGACGCTGCGCCTGGCATCGGCCGACGCGCGCGCGGCGCCGCTGATCGATCCCGGCTTTCTCGCCGACCCGGCGGACCTGGCAACGCTGGTGCGCGCCTTCCGCGCGATGCGGCGCATCCTCGGCGCGCCGGCGTTCGCGCCGTTCCGCGGCCCCGAGCTCTACACCGAGGGCCTGCGCGACGACGACGAGGCCGGCATCGAGGCCGCGATCCGCGAGCGCGCCGACACCATCTACCACCCGGTCGGCACCTGCCGCATGGGCGGCGACGCGCAGGCGGTGGTCGACCCCGAGCTGCGCGTGCGCGGCGTGGCGGGGCTGCGCGTGGTCGACGCCTCGGTGATGCCGGCGCTGGTGTCGGGCAACACCAATGCGCCGACCATCATGATCGCCGAGAAGGGCGCCGACCTGATCCGCCGCGCGCGCGCCTGACGCCCGGGCGCCGGCGGGCGGCCTCAGGCGCGGCGCACCGGCATGCGCCGGCCGATCGCCACCGTCGCCACCACGGCGATGGCGAAGGCCGCCATCAGCCAGGTGACCTTCTCTCCGAGCAGCAGCGCGGCGAAGGCCATGGTGAGGAACACCTGGACCAGCTGCACCTGCGAGACGCGCGCCACGCCGCCCAGGCCCAGGCCCTTGTACCAGGCGAAGAAGCCGAGGTACTGGCTGAAGATGGTGACGTAGGCGAAGCCGGCCCACTCGGCGGCGCTGGCCTGCGCGAAGTCGCTGCGCTGCGCGGCCTGCCAGACCGGCAGCGCGAGGAAGGGCGCGCTGAGGACGAGCGCCCAGCTGATGGTTTCGCGCCCGCCGAGCTCGCGCGTCACGTAGGCGCCCTGGGCGTAGCCGAACGCGCCCAGCACCACCGCGGCGAACAGCGCCAGATGCGCGAGGTTGAGGCTGCCGCCGCCGGTGTAGACGGCGAAGCCGACCACCAGCGCGCTGCCGGCGGCAGCGGCGCTCCAGAATCCGGCCGACGGCCGCTCGTGGTGGATCCACGCGCCCATCAGCGCGGTGGCCAGCGGCAGCAGGCCGACGACGATCGCGCCGTGCGACGACGGCACGTGGCGCATCGCCCACGAGGTGAATGCCGGGAAGCCGAAGATCACGCCCGCCGCGGTGCAGGCCAGCGCGCGCCACTGCGCGCGGTTCGGCCACGGGGCGCGCACGGCGACGAGGAAGGCGAGCGCGAACAGCGCGGCCACCAGCGAACGGCCGAGGCCGACGAACATCGGGTCCAGGTGGACCACCGCGACGCGGGTGGCGGGCAGGGTCAGGCTGAAGATGGCGACGCCGACGAACCCGAGAATCATGCCCTGCCGCTCGGCAGTGCGGCCGGCAGCGGTCAAAAGTTCCACTCCGTCTCGAACGCCTGTCCGCGCGCGAGGCGCGCGCCGGCGCCGGCGGTGACGATCACGTTCTGCCCGAACACCACGCCCAGTTGCGCGTCGTCGCGATAGCGCGCGAGGACGTCGAGCGGATCGGGACCGCGCGTGCCGGTGGCCTGGTCGATCGACGGCATCGGGCAGCGCGGGCAGGGCTTGACCGGCGTCAGCGCCGCATCGCCCAGGCGCAGCGCGACGAAGCGGTCCTCGTCGAACGGCCCGACATCGCCGATGACGATGTTCGGGCGAAAGCGGTTCATCGGCAGCGGCTCGCGGCCGGCTTCCTGCAGGCGATCGTTGAGGTCGGCGAGGGAGGCCTCGGAGATCATCAGTATCGGATAGCCGTCGGAAAACCGGTTCGGCGCCTCGACGTTGCCGGTCCGCTCGCGGTTCGACAGCCGCCGGTGCGCGGGATCGAAGCGCGCCAGGCGCAGCCTGCGCCCGAGGAAGCCGGACAGCCATTCCGCAACCGCGTCGCCCTCGTCGAACGCGCGGCATGCGTGGTTCCAGACCCGCACGCCGAGCCCCGGCTGGCGTCCGAACGGGAGCTCCAGCGGGATGCGCACGGCCGCCATGCCCGGCGCGCGCAGCACCAGCGCCCCGTCCTCGACGGCGGGCACGATCAGCGCCATGCGCGGCGCCTCGCGCTGGGTCACGAAACTGCCGCCGGCGTCGACCACCATCCACTCGCGGTCGCCGACGCCCTGCGCCTCCAGGCCGGCGGCGCCCACGGTGGCGTCGTCGAGGTCGATGCCGCGGCAGCTCTTGACCGGGTAGAGGTGCAGCGAGACGATGCGCGCCATTCACGCGCTCCCGCGTTCGCGCGCGACCCGCGCGTCGCGCGCCTGCAGGTGGGTCCAGGCGCTCGCGAGCATGGCGGCGTCGCTGCCGGCCGCGCGCGCGCGCGCGAGCATGTCGCCGACGATGTGCGCGCCTTCGGTCGGCCCGCCGCCCTCGAGGTCGCGCAGCATCGAGGCGCTGAACGCCGACCCCTTGCTCGTGAGCATGGCCGCGGTGGCGTCGCGCACCTCGGGCGCCATCGGATGCCCGGCGTGGCGCGCCGCCGCCAGGCACTCGTCGAGCATGCGCAGGGTCAGCGCCCGCCCGTCGTCGGTCGCCGCGATGTCGCCGACCGCGGCGCGCATCAGGCAGGTCATGCCGGCCAGCGTCGCGAGCATGACGAACTTGTCCCAGATGTCCTGCAGCACGTCGGCACTGTGCTTGACGCCGACCGGCGTGGCGCGGAAGGCGGCCTCGAGCGCGGCGAGCACCGCGCCGGCATGCGCCGCATTGGCGGGACGCGCGCCGAAGGTGATGCGTTCGAGCGCGGTGAGCTGCTCGACCGCCCCGTCCGGGGCGAGGCGCCCGGCGATGTGGCAGCAGCCGCCGACCACCCGCGCGGCGCCGAACTCGCGGTCGAGGCGCTCGAAGTGCGCGAGGCCGTTGAGCAGCGGCAGCACCAGCGTGTCGCGGTGCAGCCCGGGATAGACCGCCAGGATCGACGACTCCAGGTCGTAGGCCTTGCACGACAGCAGCACGAGGTCGTGCACCGGCTCGAGCTCGGTGTGCAGCAGCGCGTGCACCGGCAGGGCGAAGCCGCCGTCCGGCGTGCGCACGCGCAGGCCGTCCCGGCGCAGGCGCTCGGCGCGCGCGGGCCGGACCAGGAAGCGCACGTCGACGTCGGCCTTGCCCTGCTGCGCCGCCTGCGCGAGGCGGCCGCCGAAGTAGCCGCCGGTGGCGCCGGCGCCGAGGACGAGGATGCGGAGGGTCATGGTCGGTCGGGTGGCGCCGGGGCCGCGCGGCGGGTCAGGGCGCCACCCGCAGCACGCGCGCGCCGGCCGCGGCGGCGAGCGCGCGCGGATCCACCGCGAAGCCGGTGTGCGGATGCCCGGCGGCCGGGTAGATCAGCGGGAACGCGAGCAGCGTCTCGTCGAACAGCGCGATCGGCGGGTCGAGGTGCCCGAGCGGCGCGACGCCGCCGATCGAGAAGCCGGTGCGGGCCTTGACGAACGCGGCATCGGCGCGGCCGATCGGCTCGCCGATGGCGTCGACCACGCGTCCTTCGTCGACGCGGTTGGCGCCGCTGGTGATCACCAGCACGACGCGGTCGGAGTCGAGCGCGCGGAAGATCACCGACTTGGCGATCTGCGCGACGTCGCAGCCGTGCTTCGCCGCCGCCGCCTGCGACGACGGGGTCGCCTCCTCGGTGACGATGATCTCGGCGGCGATGCCGGCCGCCTCGAGCGCCGCCTGCACCCGCCGCACGCTGGCGTTGGCGAGGATGCGCGCGATCATGCGAGCGTCTTCTGCACGACCTCGCGCGTGTCCTTCGACAGCGCGGGACTGGCGGCGATCGCGGCGAGGCGGTCGTGCAGCAGGCCGCGGCGGACCGGCTCGAGCTTCTTCCAGGACGCGGCGGCGCGCGCCAGGCGCGCGGCCACCTGCGGATTGAAGCCGTCGATCTCCTGCACGCGCTCCATCCAGAAGTCGTAGCCCGAGCCGTCGTCGGCGTGGAAGCAGGCCGGATTCGCGTGGCAGAAGGTGCCGATCAGCGCGCGCGCCTTGTTCGGGTTCTTGATCGAGAACACCGGGTGCAGCATCAGCTGGCGCACGCTCTCCAGCGTCGAGGTGCCGGCGGCGCCGACGCGGGCGCCGGCCTGCAGGGCCAGCCACTTGTCCATCACCAGCGCGTCGTCGCGGAACATCTGGTGGAAGGCCGCGAGCGCCTCGGCGCGCTCGGGCGAGTCGGACAGCATCAGCGCCGCGATCGCGTTCATGCGGTCGGTCATGTTGCCGGCGCCGTGGAAGGCGGCGAACGCGCGCCGCCGCATCTCGGCGTCGTCGTTCTCGAGCAGGTAGCCGAGCGCGACCCCCTGCAGCGCGCGCCGTCCGGCCGCGCGCGGATCGGGCGAATACGGGCCCTTGACCGCGTTCGCGGCGTAGGCGGCGCGCAGCTCGGCCGCGGCGGCGCGCGCGAGCGCGCGGCGCACGAACACGCGCGCGACGTGGATCGCGCGCGGGTCGACCACGTCGAACTGCTCGGCGATGTAGGTCTCGCTCGGCAGGGTCAGGGCCTCGGCCTTGAACGCCGGGTCGAGCGCGCGGTCGGCGAGGATGCCGCGGAAGGCGTCGGCGACCGCCGCGGGCACGGCCAGCGGCTGTCCGGCGGCGGCGCGGCGGGCGAGGGCCGTGGTCAGGCGCAGGAACAGGCGCTGCCCGGCCTCCCAGCGGTTGAAGGGATCGCCGTCGTGGCGGAGCAGGTGCACCAGCTGCGCGTCGCTGTAGTCGTAGTCGACGATCACCGGCGCGGAGAAGCCGCGCAGCAGCGAGGGCACCGGCCGGCGCGGCACGCCGGTGAAGACGAACACGTTGTCGGTGCCGGTCGCGAGCAGCGTGGTCTCGGTGCCGCGCGCGCGCCGCTCGCCGGCCAGGTGCAGGGCGAGCGCGCGGCCGTCGGCGTCGAGCAGGCCGAGCGTCACGGGCACGACGAACGGCGCCTTGTGCTCCTGTCCCGGCGTCGGCGGGCACGACTGGCGCAGGCGCAGGGTGTAGGTGCGCGCGCGCGCGTCGTAGGCATCGCTGACCGCGAGCCGCGGCGTGCCGGCCTGGCTGTACCAGCGGAACCACTGCGCGCGCTCGGCCGGCGCGAGCACGCCGGGATTGGCATCGGCGATCGCGGCGAAGAAGTCGTCGCAGGTGACCGCCTGGCCGTCGTGGCGGCGGAAGTACAGGTCCATGCCCTTGCGGAAGCCGGCCTGCCCGAACACCGTCTGCGCCATGCGCACGACCTCGGCGCCCTTCTCGTAGATGGTGACGGTGTAGAAGTTGTTGATCTCCATGTAGGCGTCGGGCCGCACCGGATGCGCCATCGGCCCGGCGTCCTCGGGAAACTGCGCGCTGCGCAGCACGCGCACGTCGCCGATGCGGCGCACCGCGCGCCCCGACGGACTGCCCGACATGTCCATCGAGAACTCCTGGTCGCGGAACACCGTCAGGCCTTCCTTGAGCGAGAGCTGGAACCAGTCGCGGCAGGTGACGCGGTTGCCGGTCCAGTTGTGGAAGTACTCGTGCGCGATCACCGACTCGATGCCGTCGTAGTCGGCGTCGGTCGCGGTGGCCGCGTCGGCCAGCACGTAGCGGGTGTTGAAGACGTTGAGGCCCTTGTTCTCCATCGCCCCCATGTTGAAGTCGCCGACGGCGACGATCATGTACTGGTCGAGGTCGAGCTCGAGCCCGAAGCGCCGCTCGTCCCAGCGGATCGACTTCTTCAGCGACGCCATCGCGTGCGCGGTCTTGGCGGCGTCCTTCGGCTCGACGTAGATCTGCAGCCGCTTGGTGGCGCCGGAGCGCGTGCGGATGGTGTCCTCGTGGCAGGCGAAGCGCCCGGCGACGAGCGCGAACAGGTACGACGGCTTGGCGAACGGATCGACCCATTTCGCCTCGTGGCGGCCGTCGGGCAGGGCGCGCTGCGCGACGCAGTTGCCGTTCGAGAGCAGCACCGGCAGGGCGTCGCGGCGGCCGACGATGGTCACGCTGTAGCGCGCCATCACGTCGGGGCGGTCGGGGAAATAGGTGATCTTGCGGAAGCCCTCGGCCTCGCACTGGGTGAAGAAATTGCCGTTCGAGCAGTAGAGCCCCATGAAGGACAGGTTCTTCGCCGGGCGCACGCGCGTGACCACTTCCACCGTCGCCGCCGCGGCGGCGAGCGGCAGCGTCAGCGCCTCCGCGTCGAGGCGATAGTCGGCGGGCCCGAGGGCGCGGCCGTCGAGCGCGACCGAGACCAGCTCGAGCTCGCGGCCGTCGAGCACCAGCGCGGCCGCGTCGGCGCGCGCGGGATTGCGCCGCACCGCCAGGCGCGAGCGCACGACGGTGGCATCGGGGTCGAGGTCGAAATGGAGGTCGACGGTGTCGACGAGGAAGGCGGGCGGGGCGTAGTCCGAAAGCAGAATGGCCTGTGGTGCGGGTCGATCCATGGGAAGGGCAAGCGCGGAGCGGAAAGCGAACATAGCAGAATCCGCGGCGGCGCCGCCAAGCGCGCGGCGCGGGAAAACCCGGATCGTGCGCGCGGCCGGCGGGCGGGCGCGTGCGAAAATGCGCGCGGCCGTTCGCCCACTTGAGGAGCGCAGGTGCCACAGAAGCGCTGGGATGTGTTCTGCAGGGTGATCGACAACTACGGCGACATCGGGGTCACCTGGCGCCTCGCGCGCCAGCTCGTCGCCGAGCACGCGCGCGAGACCCGGCTGTGGGTCGACGACCTCGAGAGCCTCGAGCGCCTGTGCCCGGACGTCGATCCGCGCCTGGCCGCGCAGCGGGTCCAGGGCGTGGACGTGCGCCGCTGGGACGCCGCGGCGGCGAGCGCGCAGCCCGCCGACGTCGTCGTCGAGGGATTCGGCTGCGAGCTGCCGGCCGCGTACTGCGCGTCGATGGCCGCCGCCGCCGGCGCGGGGCGCGCGCCGGCGTGGATCAACCTCGAGTACCTGAGCGCCGAGGAATGGGTGGCCGGGTGCCACGGCCTGCCCTCGCCGCATCCGCAGCTCGGCCTGATGCGGCATTTCTTCTTCCCCGGCTTCAGCGCCGGCACCGGCGGCCTGCTGCGCGAGCGCGGGCTGCTCGAGGCGCGCGATGCCTATCAGGGCAATCCCGCGGCGCAGGCGGCGTTCTGGCAGCGCATCGGCATCCCGCCCAAGGCGCGCAACGAATGGCGGGTGTCGCTGTTCTCCTATGCCAAGGCGCCGGTGCAGGACCTGCTCGCCGGGCTCTCGGCGCATCCGCATCCGGTGCGCCTGATCGTCCCGATGGGACCGTCGACGATGCAGGTCGCGGAGTGGCTCGGCATGCCGGCCGAGCCGGGCGCGCATGGCGCGCTCGGCAACCTGTCGGCGTCGATCGTGCCGTTCGTCGAGCAGCCCGACTACGACCGGCTGCTCTGGGGCTGCGACCTGAATTTCGTGCGCGGCGAGGATTCGTTCGTGCGCGCGCAGTGGGCAGGCCGGCCGCTGGTCTGGCAGATCTATCCGCAGTCCGAAGGCGCGCATGCGGCCAAGCTCGGCGAGTTCCTGCGCCGCTACTGCCAGGGCCTGCACGAACCGCGCCGGCAATCGGTCGAGCGCTTCATGGCGCTGTGGAACGGCATCGCCGCGGGCGCGACCGCCGATCCGCTCGGGCTGGGCACGACGGGCGACTGGAGCTTCGAGGAAGTCTGGCGCGGCTTCGCCGCCAACCAGTCCGCGCTGCGCCTGCATGCGGAGGAATGGGCGTGGCGTCTGGCCGAGGGGCGCGATCTCGCGGCTCAACTGGTTGAATTTTCTGGAAAAGTGGCGGAAAAGCCGGTAAAATAGCGGGCTTTTCGCGGGCAGATCCGCGTTCGGCGCCGTGCCGGTCGCGCTGCCCCTTTCCATCCAGGATTCCGAAGGTCAAGTCATGAAAATCGCACAGGAGCTCCGCGCGGGCAACGTGGTGATGGTCGGCAACGATGCCATGGTCGTGCTCAAGGCCGAATACAACAAGTCCGGCCGCAATGCGGCGGTGGTCAAGATGAAGCTCAAGAATCTCCTGACCGGCACCGGCACCGAGACCGTGTACAAGGCCGACGACAAGTTCGACGTCGTGCAGCTCGAGAAGAAGGAGGTCACCTACTCCTACTTCGCCGATCCGCTCTATGTCTTCATGGACGGCGACTACAACCAGTACGAGGTCGAGGCGGAGAACATGGGCGACGCCCTCAACTACCTCGAGGACGGCATGCCGTGCGAGCTGACGCTCTACAACGACCGCGCGATCTCGGTCGAGCTGCCGACCTCGGTCGAGCGCGTCATCACCTATACCGAGCCCGCGGTGCGCGGCGACACCTCGGGCAAGGTGCTCAAGCCCGCCAAGCTCGCCACCGGCTTCGAGGTCGGCGTGCCGCTGTTCGTCGCGCAGGGCGACAAGATCGAGATCGACACCCGCACCGGCGAGTATCGCCGCCGCGTCTAGTCGACCGTCGCGCAATCCCGAAGGCCGCCCGCGGGCGGCCTTCTGCTTTTTCCGGGCCGGCGCGGTGCCGCTGTCGGCACGACGACGTGCGCCTCCGGCACGTGGCCCAACGTTTGACCCTGCGCAAACCGGCTGCGGATCGATGGCGGAAGTTTGACCTCGCGCAAGCCGGACGGGGTGCCGGGCGAGCACCATTGTCCAATGGTGTGGACAACATGCGTCGGGTCCGGTTCAGGGCCGAGGGGGGCGGGGCCGCAGAGTGCCGCGCCCGTGTCGGGCTGGGGAGCGGCGGTGCGCCGCCGGTCGGCTGCGGTCCGGCGCCTGGGCGGCGTCGTCGCGCTGGTCCTCGGCCTGGGCGGCTTCGGGGCCGCGCCCGGCACCGCCATCGCACAGGAGTCGGGCGCCGCGCAGGCGGTCCTGGTGCGCGGCGTGGTGTCGGCGCAGGGCATCGGTGCGACGACGCGCCTGATCGGCAACGGCAGCCGCCTGTTCGAGGGCGACCGCGTCCACGTGAGCGCCAGCGGCTTCATCGTCATCGAGTTCACCGACGGCGGCCGCATCACGCTGCGACCCGGCACCGTGTTCGCGATCACGCGCTATGCGCACGGCGGCGCCGACGACAACCTCGCCCTGCAGCTGTTCCGCGGCGGCATGCGCGCGGTCACCGGCCTGATCACGCGACGCAATCCGCAGGGCTACCGCATCACCACGGTCACCGCCACGGTCGGCATCCGCGGCACCGATTTCGACGCGCGGCTGTGCGCCGAGGATTGCGCGGACGAGGCCAGGCGTCTCGGGGCAGCGGCAGCGCCGGCGGCGCGCGTGATCGGCAGGGTGGTACAGATCGACGGCGGCGGGCGCCTGTCGGCCGCCGCGACCGGAACGCCGGACCGCTCCCTGGTCGAGGGCGCGCCGCTGTACGAAGGGGACACCGTGCACACCCCGGCCGGTGCGCGGGCTGCCGCGGTCCTGCGCGACGGCAGCCGGGTCGCGCTCGAGGCCGACGCCGCGGTCCGCATCGAGGAATTCCGGCATCAGCTGGGCGACGGCCGCCCGGACAGCGTGCTGTTGCGCCTGGTCAAGGGGGGCATGCGCGTGCTCGCCGGCCGCGTCGCCGAACGCGACCCGCGCGCGATGCAGCTGGCGGCGGCGAACGCGGTGGTCGGGATCCGCGGCACCGGCCTCGACATGGCCTGCGCCGGCGCCTGCGCGCCGGCGCAGGCGCCGCGCCCCGGCGAGGGGCTGTACGTCGGCACCTGGCAGGGCGCGGTCGAGGTGCGCGTCGGATCGTCGGTCGTCGCGGTCGGCGCGGGACAATCGGCGTTCGTCGCGGGCGGCGCGGCGCCGCCGGTGCTGCTGGCCGAGCTGCCGCCGCTGCTGCGCGGCCTGACGTCGATCCGGCCCGATCGCCTCGCGGTCGACATGGAGCGCCTGTTCGGCGTGCAGGCGATCGACGGCCAGGCACCGGGACTCTACGTCAGCGTGCGCGACGGCCACGTCGCGGTGACGCAGGGCGACCGCACCATCGATCTCGGCGCCGGCGAGGCGGCGTTCGCCGATGCGGCGGGAGGCACGCCGGTGCGCCTGGAGATGCCGCCGGCGGTGCTGCGCCTGGATCCGTATCCGCGGCCGGATCAGGTGACGCCGGAGTTCATCCGCACCATCGAGGTGATCACCGCGCCGCGCGGCGCCGGCGCCAGCGCGGCCGACAACGAGTGCGAGGTGCGGTAGATGATGGTGTCCGTCATGCGTGCGCGCAGTGCCCGGCGCGAGGCCGCGCGCCGCGCGATCCCTCTGATGCTCGCGGGGGCGCTCGCCGCGCCGCTGGCGGCGACCGCGCAGGGCCCGCGCGCCGTGCCGGAGGCCGCCCTCACGGTGCGCAGCTTCGCCGTGCGCGGCGACAATCCCCTCGGCGCGGCGGCGACGGCCGCGGTGCTCGCGCCCTTTGTCGGCGAGCGCGTCGACATCGACCGACTGGAGGCGGCGGCGCAGGCGCTGGAAGCCGCGATCCGCGCGCGCGGCTTCGCCTTTCACCGCGTCAGCGTGCCGCCGCAGACGCCCGCGGACGGCGTCGTCGCTCTCGCCGTGGTGCGCTTCGTCCTGGGCGAGGTCGGCATCACGGGCAACCGCCACTTCGATGCGGCCAACGTGCGCGCCAGCCTGCCGGCGCTGGTGCCCGGCGCGGCGGTGCAGGCGCAGGCGGTGGCGCGGCAGATCGCGATCGCCAACGAGAACCCGTCGAAGCGCACGAGCCTCACCATGCGCGCCGGCGCGCGCGCCGACACGGTCGACGCCGAGATCAAGGTCGAGGACAGCGACCCGCAGCAGGTCTACGTCGCGCTCAACAACACCGGGCGGCGCGAGACCGGCATGCTGCGCGCGACCGCGGTCTACCAGCACAACAACCTGTTCGGGCGCGATCACGGCCTGACCGCGAGCTTCACCACCTCGCCCGACCATCTCGACGACGTGCGCCAGTACGGCGTGAACTACGTGGTGCCGCTGTATGCGCTGGGCGGGAGCGTGGCCGCGTTCTACACGCGCTCGGACGTCAATTCGGGGCGCATCGCCGACTTCTTCGACGTGCGCGGCCGCGGCGAGTTCGCCGGCCTGCGCTACACCCACACCCTGTTCAAGGTCGGCGCCTACGCGCACAAGCTGACCGCCGGCATCGAGTCGCACCACTTCCGGAACGACGTCACCACGAGCCTCGCGCCCGGGCAGCCGCTCGGCACCGACGTCGGCAGCCGGCCGCTGTCGCTGCGCTACCAGGGAAGCTGGGACGTGACGGCGGGCAGCGCCGGGTTCTTCGTCGAATACCTGAGGAACCTCGACGGCGGCAGCGGCAACGCGCAGGCGGCCTACAGCGCCAACCGCGCGGGCGCCTCCCGGTCCTGGGAATCCTGGCGCTTCGGCGTCGACGCCAGCCGGGTGCTGTCGCGCGACTGGATGCTGGCCGCGCGCCTGCGCGGGCAGGCGGCGCCGCGCGAACTGATTCCGGGCGAGCAGTTCGGGCTGGGCGGCGTGGCTTCGGTGCGCGGCTTCCGCGAGCGCGAGACCGCCGGCGACAGCGGCTACGCGCTCAGCCTCGAGTTGTGGGCGCCGTCCGTGGCGGGCGGCGTGCGCCCGTTCGTGTTCGTCGACGCGGGCGCGCGCCGTCTGCGCAACCCGCCGCCCGGGCAGGCAGGCTTCGACGCGCTGTCGTCGGTCGGCGTCGGCATGCGCTGGCAGTGGCAGAAGCGGCTCGAGGTGAGCCTCGACCTGGCCGGCGTGGTCAATGGCGCTGCCGGCGGCACGACGCGCGGCAGCAGCCGCCTGCACTTCGGCGTGGTCTATCGCTTCTGAGGAACGAGGAAAACATGAAGGTGACCGGTGTTGGCGCGGGGCGCGCGCAGATCGGGAAACGCAAGCCGCTGTGCGTGGCGCTCGGGCTGGCGTATGCGATGCTGCCGGCGGCGGGGCAGGCGGGGCCGGCGGGACCGCAGGTGGTGGCGGGCAGCGCGGTGTTCAGCCGGCCGGACGCGCGCACGCTGGACGTGAGGAACGCCAACGGCACGGTGATCCACTGGCAGGGCTTCTCGATCGGCCAGGGCGAGCGCACGCGCTTCTTCCAGCCCTCGGCGCACAGCGCGGTCCTCAACCGCGTCACCGGATCCGATCCCTCGTCGATCCTCGGTCAGCTGTGGTCGAACGGGCGGGTGTTCCTGGTCAACCCGAACGGCATCGTGTTCGGGCCGACCGCGACGGTCGACACGGCGGCGCTGGTCGCCTCGACGCTCAGCATCAGCGATGCCGACTTCGCCGCCGGACGGCTGCGCTTCGCGGGCGGGGCGGGCGGTTCGATCGTCAACCGGGGGGCGCTGCGCGCCGGGCCGGACGGGCAGGTCGTCCTGATCGCGCCGAACATCGAGAACCGCGGCGTGATCGAGGCGGCGGGCGGCACGCTGCTGCTCGCGGCCGGGCGCGCGGTGACCCTGTCGAGCCTGGATCTGGAGGACATCCGGTTCGAGGTGCAGGCGCCGGCGGACCAGGTGGTCAACCTGGGCAGCCTGAAGGCGGACGGCGGGGCGATCAGCGTGTTCGCGGGGACGCTGCGGCACAGCGGCGAGATGCGTGCCGACACGATCGGACGGGACGCGCAGGGGCGCATCACGCTGATGGCATCGAAGGACATCGTGCTCGAGGCCGGCAGCGTGGTGTCGGCGTCGGGTGCGCCGGGCGGTGTGCATCACGGCGGCGCGGTGCGCATCGTCGCCGAGGGCGCGCTGGACATGCGGCGCGGGTCGACGGTGCGCGTCGACGGCGGCCCCGACGGCGGCAACGGCGGCTTCCTCGAACTCTCCGGCAAGGCGCGCATCGCACTGAACGGTGCGTTCACCGGCGGGGCGCATGCACCCGGGTTCCGCAATGGCTCGCTGTTCATCGATCCTGACTACATCAACATCGTCAGCGGCGGTGCCGATACGACGGGCGGCGACGGCGTCGTGAACGCGCAGGACAATCCGGCCGCAACCCTCAACATCGCGCCGTCCGCGCTTGCCGGCGCATGGACCAATGTGTCGCTGGCCGCGATCAACGACATCACCGTGGCGTCGCCGCTTGCCAGCAGCGACGTGCCTGCCGGCGGCACGCTCAGTCTGAGCGCGGGCAACGATGTCCTGGTCAATGCGGCGATCGGGTCCGCGGGCGCGCGCTTCGACCACAACCTCGAGCTGTCGGCGGCGCGCAACGTGTCGATCAACAGCCCGATCCATCTCGCCGGCAACACCCTGGCGGTGAAAGCCGGCGGCAACGTGGCGGCCTCGGCCGTCATCGACGTCGGTGCGGGCACCGCGCGCTTCGACGTCGGCACCGGCATGACCCAGTCTGCCGCCCTCACCGCCGGCGTGCTCGAATTGACGGGACCGGGTGCCCTGTTCACCCTCACCAACGCTGCCAATCAGGTCGGCACGCTCAAGGTCAACGCCGGCACGGTGAACTTCAGCAACAGCACCGCGACGGTGCTGTCCGGCCTGCCGCGGGCCGTCGCCGGCGGCGAGACCGAGATCGCCCCGACCAGCCCGACCGCCGGTGCGCGGTTCGGCGACGAGATCAGCGTGCGCGGCAACGTCATGGTCATCGGTGCGCCCGATGGCCAGTTCGGCACGAACGGCCGCGCCTACGTCTACCGGTGGAACGGCAGCAGCTGGGTGTTCGAGGCGACGCTTGCGCCGCCGGCAGGCTTCACCGCGGCCAACTTCGGCAAGGGCGCGGTGGTCGACGGCAACCACATCCTGGTGGGCGCGCCCGAGACCTCGGACGGCGACTACCGGACCGGCGCGGTCTTCGCCTACCAGTACAACGGCAGCGCCTGGAGCGCGCCGACCAAGCTCAACTTCAGCCAGAAGACCTTCGAGAGCGTGTTCGGCTATGCCCTCGCGCTGGACAGCAATCGCCTGGTCGTCGGCGGCCCGGGCCGCACTGCGGAAGGCGGGTTCTGGACCGGCAAGATCTGGTTCTTCGAGTTCAACACCGGCACCGGGTTGTGGGAGGAGAAGGGGCGCGCGGTGCAGAGCGACTGGGCGGCGAACAGCAACGCCTACTTCGGCCAGCGTCTGGACATTTCAGGAGACCGCCTGATCGTCGGTGCCTGGCACAGCGACGCCTCGCCCGTCGGCGCGCGGGGCAGCGCGTACATCTTCAACTTCAATCCGGTCACGCGCGTGTGGACGCAGTCGGCCAGGCTGAACTCGACCTC
This sequence comes from Burkholderiales bacterium, assembly GCA_016790695.1. Taxonomy (GTDB): domain Bacteria; phylum Pseudomonadota; class Gammaproteobacteria; order Burkholderiales; family JAEUOS01; genus JAEUOS01. Next base: position 7,202 of record JAEUOS010000166.1, on the reverse strand, counting down.
GTACGACAGGCGTGCCGAATGGTTCGGCTACGACGTGAGCATCTCGGGCGACATCGCCGTCGCCGGCGCGTTCACCGCCTCGCCCGGCGGTGTCAGCGAAGCCGGGAGCGCCTACGTGTTCCGCTACAACGGCGCCGCCTGGGTGCAGGAGCAGATGCTCAAGGCGTCCGACGCCGCGGTCCAGGACCGGTTCGGCGAGCGGGTCTCGGTGCGCAACGGCATCATTGCCGCCAGCAGTTACCTGACCGACCTGCCGGGCGCCACGAACGCCGGCGCGGTCTACCTGTTCCGCAACAACGGGTCGACCTGGGTGCAGGACGCCAAGGTCACGGCGGCGACTCCGGGTGCCGGGTACGCCCTCGGCTGGGGCATGGCATTCGACGGGCAGCGCCTGTTTTCCGGGGCCACCGGCGCCACGGTCGGCGGGATCGCGGGCGCAGGGTCCGTGTTCGCGCGGAACGTGTCGACGGCGCCGAGCGAGGCGCGCGCGGCCGGCGGCTTGACCGTCAATTCCGGGGGCAGCCTGACGCAGTCCGTGCCGGTGACGGCCGGTGGCGCCGTGAGCTACGGCGTCAACGGTGCGATCGCCCTCAACGGGTCGATCAGTGCGGCCTCGCTCGCGCTCGGCTCGAGCGGCGTCATGACCCTCGCGGGCGGCAGCATCACGGTTCCCGACGTCACGCTGACGAACGGCGTCTTGCAGGGATTCGGCACCGTCAACGGCAACGTGACCAATACCGGCGGCACCCTGCGGCCGGGCGCTTCGCCCGGCACGCTGGTGATCAACGGCAACTACACGCAGGGCCCCGGGGGGACGCTCGAGATCGAGCTCGGCGGCACGTCGCAGGGCGTGACCTACGACCTGCTGTCCGTGACCGGCACGGCGACGCTCGGCGGGACGATGAACGTGAGCCTGTTCGGCGGCTATGCGCCGAGCACCGGCAACGCCTTCGACGTGCTCACCTATGCGAGCGCGAGCGGGAACTTCGCGACCATCAATCCGCCGCCCGGTTATGCGCTGACCGGCGCGAACCTGGGAACGGCCTATCAGATCGCGGTGGGCGGTGCGCCGGTCCCGGTTCCGGCCGCGCCGTCGCCGACGACGCTGCTGCCACCGGAGTTCGCCCAGGTCACCATCGGCGCGCAGGCCGTGCAGCTGCAGCAGAACGTCGACGAGGTCATCGCCGCGGCGAACGCGCTCGAAAGCGGGGAATTCTCCGAGACCTTCGGTCGCCGGCGGCTCATGCCGGTGTGCCGCTGAGGCGGCGCGACGGCCGCGTTCACAGCAGGCGGCGCGACGGCCGCCGTCGCAGCCGCCCGGGCACGCCGGAAGGTCAGCCCTTCTCGCCCTTGGGCAGGCGTTCGACCGGCTCTTCGAAGTAGAAGAAGATCTCGTGGTTGTCGCCCGCGTGGATCTTGGTCGCCTGCTGCCGGACCTGCGACTTGTAGGTGGCCGTCACCTTGTATTCGCCGAGCTTGAGGTTCACGTAGAGCCACGGCCCGTCGGCCCGGGTTTCGAGCACGGTCGCGCCCTTGGCATCGACGATCTTCACCACGGCGTCGGCCAGGTAGGCGCCGCTGCCCTTGGCCGCGGTGAGCACGCGCAGGCTGTAGCGCTTGCGTCCCTGCTCGAGGCGCTCGAGTTCGGCGGTGCCGACGCCGCCGGAGATCCAGGGCTCGCCCTGGACGGTCTTGCCTTCGCTCAGCGCATGCGCCGGCAGGCAGACGGAGACGGCGAGCAGCAGGGCGGTCAATCGGGGCAGTGATCGGGGCAGTGATTTGCGCAGCATGGAAGCCTCCGGAAACGCGACAGGCCACGGCCGCCGCTGATCTTTGCATCATATCGCCGCCCGCCGGTACCGGGTTGACGTCGGTCAAGCCGCGCCTGTGCCGGCCTGCGGCCATGCCGGCCCGCGACCATGCCGGCCTGCGGCCATGCCGACCGATCCGCGGAGCACGGGTCCGAAGCCCCGCGTGTTTTGCCCTCGCGCAGGTGCGCGTGCCGGAGAAAATCGGAAAAAGCCGACACGGGTGGGGGAGACGGTCATGGTACAGGTCGATTTCGAGTTGAGTGCCGAACAGGCCGGCGCGGCGCGGTCGCGGTCGCCGGGCATCGTTCCCGACATCGAGCTGGTGTCGACCACCGATGTCAGCGGCTACGGGGCGGCGGTCGTCAATTACCTGCCGGACGATGCGCTCGAGGCGGACGATGGGCCGCCGGCGGCGGTGTGGACCGGCTCCGGCGGCGCGATCACCGGCAGTGCGGCGGACGACGCCATGGCGTCGGCGCACGACCAGGTCGCCACCGCCGAGATGATGAGCGCGGCAATCCCGGGCATCGCGCCCGCCGCCGTGCCCATGCCGGCTGTCGACGCTGCGCCGCGCGCGGCGGACGACGCCGCCGCGGCGCTCGCGAGCCTCGGCGGCCAGTATGCGGTGCTGACCGAGATCGTCGTCGCCATCCTCACCGCGCTGCCGGGGCGCGAGTCGGTGCTGCGGCTGGGCCTGCGCAACGCGCAGCGCCTGCGCGATCCGGACGAGGCCGGGGCGGTCGATCCGGCATGGCTGCAGGGCGTCGACCAGGAGATCGCGAACTTCGAGGAAATCAGCGCGATCCTCGCCAGCAAGCAGCGCATCTGAGTCCGGCGCGCCGCGGCGGCCGGCGCGGACGGGCTGCTAGACTTCGCCCCCATGAATCTGGTCGACGCGTTTGCCGACGTCTCGCGCTTCGTGGCGCTGCGGCGCGACATCCATGCCCATCCCGAACTGGGCTTCGAGGAGCATCGCACCGCGGCGCTGGTCGCCGACCTGCTGCGCGAATGGGGCATCGAGACCCACACCGGCATCGCCGGCACCGGCGTCGTCGGCGTCCTCGCCTGCGGCCGGCGCGGCCGCAGCATCGGCCTGCGCGCCGACCTCGACGCGCTGCCGCTGACCGAGGAGAACCGCTTCGCGCACCGGTCGCGCCACGACGGCCGCATGCATGCGTGCGGCCACGACGGCCACACCACGATGCTGCTGGCCGCGGCCTGGCACCTGGCGCAGGCGCGCGACTTCGACGGCACCGTGAACTTCATCTTCCAGCCCGCCGAGGAGATGGGCAAGGCGGGTGCGCGCAAGATGATCGACGAGGGCCTGTTCGAGCGGTTTCTGTGCGAGGCGGTGTTCGCGCTGCACAACTTCCCGGTCGGCACGGTCGGCGCGTTCGGCCTCAACCACGGCGCGCTGATGGCCTCGTCGAACACCTGGCGCGTGACCATGCAGGGGCGCGGCACGCACGCGTCGCTGCCGCACACCGGCATCGATCCGGTCGCCGCGGTGCTCGCGCTCGGCCAGCAGCTGCAGGGCCTGGTCGCGCGGGTCGTCGATTCGCGCGAGCGCGCGCTCCTCGCCGTCACGCAGCTCCAGGGGGCGGACGCGCCCAACGTGATTCCCGACAGCGCTTCGGTCGGCGGCACCATCCGCACCTTCTCGGTGGAGGCGCTCGACCGCCTCGAGGCGTCGCTGCGCGCCGCCGCCGCCGGCGTCGCCGCCGCCCACGGCTGCGCGCACGAGGTGTTCTTCCGCCGCGCCTCGCCGCCGCTGGTCAACCACGCGGCCGAGGCGCGCTTCGCCGCCGAGGTGATGCGCGAGATCGTCGGCGCCGCGATGGTCGACGAGCAGTATCCGGCGGTGATGGGCGCCGAGGACTTCGCGCACATGCTGCTGGTCCGGCCGGGCTGCTACGCGTTCATCGGCAACGGCGACGGCGCCCACCGCGCCGCCGGCCATGGCGCCGGCCCCTGCATCGTCCACAGCACGTCGTTCGACTTCAACGACGCCATCATCCCGATCGGCGCGAGTTATTTCGTGCGCCTGGCCCAGCGCTGGCTGGCGCGCGCGGCATGAGCCGCGGCCGCCGGCATCCCCGAGGAGCTCCTGCATGACGCTGCCCGTCCGCATCACGATCCGTCACCTCGCAACCGGTCGCATCGCAACCCGTCGCCTCGCAGCCCTCGTGCTCGCGGCCGTTGCCGGCATCGGCGCCGCCGTGCCCGCGCAGGCCCAGCGCGTGATCCGCATCGTCGTGCCGTTCGGTCCCGGCGCGGTGCAGGACGCGGTCGCGCGCACCTTCTCCAACGAGATGGCCCAGGTGCTGGGCGCGAGCGTGGTCATCGAGAACCGCGCCGGCGCCGGCGGCACCATCGGCGCCGCCGCGGTGGCCAAGGCGCCGCCGGACGGCAACACCCTGATCCTCGCCGGTTCCAGCCACCACATCGCCGGGCACATGTACCGGCAGCTGCCGTTCGACCCGCTGAAGGACTTCACCGCCGTCACCTTCCTCGGCACCGCCGGCTACGTCATCACCGCGCCGCCGAACCTGGGGGTGGCGACCCTCGCGGAGTTCGTGCGCGAGGTCAAGTCCAGGCCCGGCAAGCTCAATTTCGCCTCGGCCGGCAACGGCAGCGCGACCCACCTGGGGATGGCGGCGTTCAACGCGCGCGCCGGCCTCGAGATGCAGCACATCCCGATGAAGTCGACCGGCGATGCGGTCAACGAGGTGCTGGCGGGCCGCGTGCAGGCGGTCGCCGCCGCGACCGCGGGCATCGTCGCCTTCAAGGGCGACGCGCGCGTGCGCATGCTGGCATTCACCGGCAAGGCGCGCTCGCAGTTCCTGCCGGAGGTGCCGACGGTCGCCGAAGCCGGCTTCCCGGGCTTCCAGTACGAGGCCTGGGTCGGCATGCTCGCGCCGTCCGGCACGCCGCGCGCCGAGGTCGAGCGCCTCAACGCGGCGGCGCAGAAGGCGCTGGCGCTGCCGGCGGTGCAGGAGCGCCTGAACCGCCTCGGCTCCGAGTACGCGCCGATGTCGGTCGATGCCTTCCAGGCGCTGCTGCGCGCGGACTGGGAGACCATGGGCAACATCGTGCGCATCTCCGGCGCGAAGGTCGAGTGAACGCCGCGCCGCGGCGCCGTCGCAGTGCAACCCGGGAAACCATCATGAACCGATCCACGCTTGTCGTCCTGGCCCTGGCCATCCAGTGCGGCGCCGCCGCGGCGCAGGAGTACCCGGCGCGGCCGGTGCGCATCGTCGTGCCGTTCGCCGCCGGCGGGCCGGCCGACATCTATGCGCGCTTCGCGGCGCAGCGGCTGACCGAGGCGCTGGGGCAGTCGTTCACGGTCGACAACCGTCCGGGCGGCGGCTCGGTGATCGGCACCGACCACGCGGCCAAGGCCGGCGCCGACGGCTACACGCTGCTGATGATGTCGAACACCCATACCGTCAACGAGTCGCTGATCCCGAACAAGCCCTACGCGCTGATGAAGGACTTCGCCCCGGTGGCGCCGGTCAACTTCTCCGACCTGGTGCTGGTCGCGCATCCGAAGACCGGCTTCACCAGCCTCAGGGACCTGATCGCGGCGGCCAAGGCCCGGCCGAAGGGCATGAACTACGCGTCGTCCGGCCCGGGCACGCCGTACCACATGGCGGGCGAGCTGTTCAAGGCGATGGCCGGGGTCGACATCACCCATGTGCCGTACAAGGGCAGCTCGGGCGCGCGCACCGACGTGCTCGGCGGCCAGGTCGAGATGATGTTCGACGCCATCCCCACCATGCAGCAGAACATCGCCACCGGGAAGCTGCGCGCGCTCGGCGTGAGCGGGCGCACGCGCTCGAGCGTCCTGCCCGACGTGCCCACGGTGGCCGAGGCGGGGGTGCCGGGCTTCGAGGCGACGATCTGGCTGGGCCTGATGGCGCCGACCGGCACGCCGCGCGCGGCGATCGCGCGCCTGAACGCCGAGCTCGGGCGCATCGTCGGGCGCGCCGAGGTGCGTGCCGAGTGGGCCAGGCAGGGGGTCACGCCGATGGCGATGACGGTCGACGAGTTCGGCCAGTACCTGCGCGAGGACATCGAGAAGTGGGCGCGCATCGTCCGCATCTCCGGCGCCAAGGCCGACCAGTAGCCGGCGGCGGCGGCGCGCGGTGGCCTGCCAGCTGAACGTCAACGGCCGCGCGGTCACGGTCGACGCGCCCGACGACACGCCGCTGCTCGACATCCTGCGCGAGCGGCTCGGCCTCGCCGGCCCGCGCTTCGGCTGCGGCGCGAACCAGTGCGGCGCCTGCCACGTCCTGATCGACGGACGCTCGCTGCCGGCCTGCGACACGCCGCTGTGGGCCGCGGCCGGGCGCGACGTGGTCACCGTCGAAGGCCTCGGCACGCCGGCGTCGCCGCATCCGCTGCAGCGCGCGCTCATCGATGCCCAGGCCGGCCAGTGCGGCTATTGCCTGTCGGGCATCCAGGCCAGCGCGGCCGCGCTCCTCGCCGCCGATCCCGATCCCGACGAGCGCGCCGTGCGCGCCGCGCTCGACGCGCACCTGTGCCGCTGCGGCGCGCACAACCGCATCGTGCGCGCGGTGCTCGCCGCCGCCGCCGCGATGCGCGCGGGACGGGCACCCGCGTGAACCTCGCGTTCCGGCTCGCCGCGGCGCCCGACGACGGGCGGCCGCGGCTGCCCGGCAGCCTGCAGGTCAACCGCCGCCTGTCGCAGTGGCTGACGCTGCGCGCGGACGGCGCGGTCGAGGTGCGCTCGGGCAAGGTCGAGATCGGCCAGGGCATCCTGACGGCGCTCGCGCAGATCGTCGCCGAGGAACTCGAGATCGGCATCGCGCGCATCCGCATGGTCGGCGCGGTCACCGGCGCGAGCCCCGACGAGGCGGTGACCTCGGGCAGCATGTCGACCCAGGAGTCGGGCACCGCCCTGCGCCACGCGGCCGCCGAGGCGCGCGCCCTGTTCGTCGCGGCGGCGGCGCAGCGCGCCGGCGTGGCGCCGGCAGCCGTGACCGTCGTCGATGGCGACTTCCATGCGGGCGGCGCCCCACGGGGGGACAGCTACTGGTCCCTGGCCGGCGCCGGGCTGCTCGAGCGCGAGGCGACCGGCACGGTGGCGCCGCGCGCCGCGTCCGCGCTCGCGCTCGTCGGCACCAGCGTGCCGCGCGTCGACCTGCCGGACAAGGTGTTCGGCGCGCCGCGCTTCATCCACGACCTCGCGCCGCCGGACCTGCTGCACGGCGCGGTGCTGCGCCCGCCGTCGCCCGCCGCGCGCCTGCTCGCGCTCGACGAGGCGCCGGCGCGCGCGCTGCCGGGCGTGCACGCGGTGGTGCGCGACGGCAGCTTCGTCGGCGTGCTCGCCGCGGGCGCCCCCGCCGCGCGCGCGGCGCTCGCGCG
>JAEUOS010000156.1 GCA_016790695.1 Burkholderiales bacterium | reverse complement strand
CGGCGGCCCTGGCGCGCGCGCGCGCGCTGCTGGCCGGCGCGCGCCGGCCGGTCGTCGTCGCCGGGCTGGAGGCGTGCGATCCGGCGGTCGCCGCCGCGCTGCGCCGCCTGGTGCGCGAACTCGGCTGCGCCGCGCTGGTGACCTACAAGGCCAAGGGCGTGATCGCCGACGACGATGCGCACTACGTCGGCATCTTCACCGGCGGCCTCGCCGAGCAGCCGGCGGTGCGCGCGGCCGACCTCATCGTGACCGTCGGCCTCGACCCGGTCGAACTGATCCTGCAGCCCTGGCCCTACGACCTGCCGGTGCTGGAACTCGGCTGCACGCGCCACCCGGTGCACTACGTCAAGTCCGCCTGCGCGGTGCACGGCGACCTCGCGGGCGCGCTCGACGCGCTCGCGGGAGCCGGGCGCCGCGGCGGCTGGCAACGCGCCGCGATCGCCGCGCTGCGCACGGCGATGCGCGCGTCGCTCGCCTATCGCGGCAGCGGCGACGGGCTCACGCCGCAGCAGGTGGTCGAGGCCGCGGCCGACGCCGCGCGCGCGCTGCCGCGCTGGCCGCGCGCGACCGTCGACGCCGGCGCCCACATGTTCTCGGCGACCGCCTTCTGGCCCTGCAGGGCGCCGCGCGACCTCCTGATCTCCAACGGCCTGGCCACGATGGGCTTCGCGCTGCCGGCGGCGATCGCCAGCGCGCTCGCCGACCCGCGCCGCCGCACCATCGCCTTCACCGGCGACGGCGGGCTGATGATGTGCCAGGGCGAGCTCGCCACCGCGGTCGAGACGCGCGCGCGGCTGGTCGTGATCGTGTTCAACGACGGCGCGCTGTCGCTGATCGACATCAAGCAGCAACAGCGCAAGCTGCCCGCGCGCGGCGTGCGCTGGCAGCGGCCCGATTTCGCGCTGGCGATGCGCGCGGTCGGCGGGCGCGGCTATCGCGCCGACACCCTGCCCGCCTACCGCCGCGCGCTCGCCGCCGCGCTCGCCGGCGAGGGCCCGGCGCTGATCGACGTGCGCGTCGACCCCAGCGGCTATCCCGCGCAGCTGGCCGCGATGCGCGGCTGACGCCCGACCCGACCCCGGCCCCCAACCGCAGCGCCGCCGACAGGAGGATTCCCATGACGCACCGCATCCGCCGTTCCCTCCTCGCCTGCGCGGCGGCCGCCGTCGGCCTGCTGGCCGCGCCGGCGCCCGCGCAGGAGCGCTTCCCGTCGCGCCAGGTCACCATCCTCGTCGGCTTCGCGCCTGGCGGCGGCGGCGACATCTCGGCGCGCTTCATCGCCGACTTCCTGCGCGAGCGCTGGAAGGTGCCGGTGGTGGTCGAGAACCGGCCCGGCGCCGGCGCCACCATCGCCGCCGGGCAGCTCGCGCGCAGCCGGCCCGACGGCTACACGGTCGCGCTCGCCACCACGAGCCCGTTCACGGTCGCGCCCAACTTCCAGAGCGTGCCCTACGACGCGGCGAAGGACTTCACCTACCTGTTCCAGTTCCTGGTCTCGGCGCAGCCGCTGTTCGTCAGGAGCGACAGCCCGCACCGCACCTGGCAGGACTTCGTCGCCTGGGCGCGCGCCAACCCGGGCCGGCTCAACTGGTCGACCGCGGCCACCAACGGCGGCCCGCACATCGCCACCGAGGCGGCGTTCCGCCACCTCGGCGTCAGCGGCACCTACGTGCCGTACAAGGGCGGCGCCGACGCCATCACCGCGCTCCTCGGCGGGCAGATCGATGCGCTGGTGGCGGCCGAGTTCCCGCCGTTCGTCGCCTCCGGCCAGGTGCGGCTCCTGGTCGAGTCCGGCCCCGACAAGCTGCCCGACTTCCCCGGCCTGCCGACCTACAAGGAACTGGGCTACCCCCTGTCGGTGCCGATCTTCTACGGCATCGCCGCCCCGGCCGGCGTGCCGGCGGAGGTGATCGCGGTGTGGGAGGAGGCGGCGCAGGAGATGATGAAGACGCCGGGCTTCCGCGAGCTGATGGGCAAGCTCAAGTCGACCGGCGCCTACCAGGGGCACCGCGAATTCAGCGCGACGCTCGCGACCGTGCAGCGCGAGATGGCGCGCCTGATCCCGGCGCTGGGCTTCAAGCGCAACCCCTGAGGGAGCGACCATGTGGCAGGCCCGGACCATCATGGTCAACGGCGAGCTGATGCCGTTCGCGCAGGCAAGCGTGCATCCGCTGTCGCTCGGCATGGCGTACGCGACCACCGTCTTCGAGGGGCTGCGCGCCTACCACCACCCGGGGCGCGGCGAGTTCGCGATCTTCCGCCTGGCCGAGCACATGCGCCGCCTGCAGGTCGGCATGAAGCTGATGCGCTTCGACCGCATCTACGAGACCGACTACATGCGCGACTGCCTCGCGCGGCTGATCCGCGCCAACGCGCCCGACGACGACGTCTACATCCGCCTGCTCGCCTACATCGAGGGCATCGGCCTCATGGCCACCACCGGGCCGGTCGGCTTCACCGCGGCGGCGATGCCGCGCGAGAAGCCGAAGTTCGCCGACACCGGCATGAGCCTGGGCGTGAGCTCGTGGAACCGGCTGTCCGACAACGCCAGCCCGCCGCGCATCAAGTCGACCGCCAACTACCACAACGCGCGCCTGACCCAGCTGCAGGCCCGGGCCGACGGCTACGACGGCGCCCTCATGCTGACCCCGCAGGGCCGCGTCTCCGAGGCGCCGATCGCCTGCTTCTTCATGGTGCGCGACGGCCGCCTGCTCACGCCGTCGGTGACCAGCAACATCCTCGAGAGCATCACGCGCGACACCATCCTCACGCTCTACCGCGAGGCCACCGGTCGCGCCTGCGAGGAGCGCGAGATCGACCGCAGCGAGCTCTACTTCGCCGAGGAGGCCTTCGTCTGCGGGACCGGGCAGGAGATCCTGCCGGTGACGTCGATCGACAAGCTGCCGGTGGGCGACGGCAAGGTCGGCCCCGTCACCGCCATGCTGCGCCAGCGCTATTTCGACGTGGTGCGCGGCAACGTGCCGGACCATCCGGAATGGCGCACCGTCGTCTAGCGCGGCGCGCCCCGACCGCCGGGCCCGCCGCAGGCTGATCCGCGTGCCGCTCTCCGCCGCCATCCTCGGCGTCACGCACTGGCACGCGCCGCGCTACGTCAAGCACCTCGGCGCGCGCGGCGTGCGCGTGATCGGCGCCAGCGACGCCGATGCGCAGGCCGGCCGCGCGGCCGCGGATCGCCTCGGCCTCGCCTTCGCGCCGGACACCGACCGCGCGCTCGCGACCTTCCGTCCCGACCTCGCGGTGCTGCTGCCGCGCCACGACCTGGCCGCGCGCGAGATCGGCGCGGTGGCCGTGCGCGGCGTGCCGATGCTGGTCGAGAAGCCGATGGGCCGCAACGGCGACGAGGCGGCCGCCGCCGCCGCCGCGGTGCGCGCGGCCGGCGTGTTCGCCGCGGTCTGCCTGCCCAACCGCCACCTCGGCATCTGGGACGCCTACCGCGCGCTCGTCGCCGAGGACGCGCTCGGCGAGGTGCTGCACGCGCACTTCCGCACCATCAACGGGCCGCCGTCGCGCTACCTCGACTACGGCGTGCCGTGGATGCTCGACCCCGCCATCGGCGGCGGCGGCGCGCTGCGCAACCTCGGCATCCACGGCGCCGACGCGATCTGCATGCTGGCTGGCGCGGGCGAACCGGCGGTCGCCGGCGCGCGCCTGTCGCACGCGCGCAGCCGCGGCGCGGTCGAGGACTTCGCGGCCGCGGTCGTCAGCACGCCGGCCGGCTTCGTCGCCACCCTCGAGGCCGGCTACACCTACGCCAACCTGCAGGAAGGCGGCGACTACGAGTGGCGCATCGCCGCCACCGGCGCCTACCTGCACGAATGCAACGGGCGCCTGACCGTGCATCGCCGCGGCGGCCGCCCGGTCGAGACCGCGGTACCGACGCCCCACCTCGCCTACGCGCACATGGTCGACGCCGCGCTCGACGCGTTCGCGGCCGGCCACGCGCCGCCGGCGACGGTCGACGACTGCGTGCGCGCGGTACGCTTGCAGGACCGCATCTACGCCGCGGCGCGCGCCGCCTGAGGCCCGGCAGCCGCGCCGGCCACCACCCGAGGAGAACCGCATGAACCCGATGCCGAACCGCCGCCCTGTCTGTGCCGGCCTGGCGCTCGCCGCGGCGCTGGCCGCCTGCCCCGGCGCCGCCCCGCAGGCGCAGGACGCCTATCCGTCGAAGCCGGTGCGCCTGGTCGTGCCCTACCCGCCGGGCGGCATCGGCGACTTCGTCGCGCGCCTGGTCGCGCCGAAGTGGGGCGAGGCGCTCAGGCAGCAGATCGTGGTCGAGAACCGCGGCGGCGCCGGCAGCAACATCGGCAGCGACCACGTGGCCAAGGCCGCGCCCGACGGCTATACCGTGCTGCTGTTCGACACCGCGCTGCTGGTCAACCCCGCGCTGTACGCCAAGCTGCCCTACGACGCGCAGCGCGACCTCGCGCCGGTGATGCTGCTCGGGCGCACGCCGCTGGTGCTGGCGGTCAACCCGACGCTGCCGGCGACCAGCGTCGCCGAGCTGCTCGCGCTCGCGCGCGCCAAGCCGGGCGCGCTGTCCTACGCGTCGGCGGGCAGCGGCACGCTGGTGCACCTGGCGGCCGAGATGCTGAAGTCCGCCGCCGGCCTCGACATCGTGCACGTGCCCTACAAGGGCGCCGGGCTCGCGATCCTCGACGTGATCGGCGGCCAGGTGCCGATGCTGTTCGCGGTGCCGGGCACCGCGCGTGCCCACATCGCCGCCGGCAAGCTGCGCGCGCTCGCGGTCACCGGCGAGCGCCGCTTCCGCGGCTTCCCCGGCGTGCCGACGTTCGTCGAGGCCGGCGTGCGCGGCATGGATGCGAGCCTCGTGGTCGGCTTCATGGTGCCGGCGAAGACGCCGCCGGCGATCGTGACCGTGCTGCACGACACGCTCGCCGCGGTGGCCGCGCAGTCGGAGGTGACCGGCAAGCTCGGCGACGCCGGCATGGACATGGTGGTGGCCGACCCGCGCCGCACCGCGGCGCTGCTGGCCGACGAGTTCGCGCTGTGGGCGAGGGTGGTCAAGGCGTCGGGAGCGAAGGCCGAATAGCGGGCGGCCGTTCGCGCGTTCAGGGTGGCCCGCCGGCGACGCCGATCACCTCGCCCGACAGATAGGACGGCGCGTCGCAGGCCAGGTAGAGCGCGACATTGGCGACCTCCTCCGGCGTCCCCATGCGGCCGGCCGGGATGCGCGCGAGACGGTCGGCGGAGATCGCCACGCCGGGCGGAAACGCCCGGGTCAGGATGCCTCCGGGGGCGACCGCATTGACCGCGATGCCGGCACGGCCGACCTCGCGCGACAGCGCCTCGGTGAACGCGATGACGCCGGCCTTGGCCGCGGAGTAGACCGCCATTCCCGCGGCGCCGTTGCGCCCGGCCGCCGAGGAGACCAATACCAGGCGCCCGGCGCCGCGCTCGAGCATGCCCGGCAGCACCGCGTGGCACAGGTTGAGCGCGCCGAAGAGATTGAGGTCGACGATGTGGCGCCAGTCGGCCGGATCGCTCGCGGCAAAGGGCTTGACGCTGGCATCGACCTGCCCGCCGGCGACCAGCGAGACCACGCCGCCCGCGTTGGCGACGAGCGCATCGATGCCACCCAGGGCAGCCTGTGCCGCGCCGACGAATTCGCGCACGCCGGCGGCCGCCGTCACATCCACCGGGCGGGCGAACACCGTCGCGCCGGCATCGGCCAGCGACCGCGCCTGCGCCGCCAGGCCGTCGGCGTCGATATCGGCCAGCGCCAGGGCGCAGCCGCGCGCGGCGGCTTGCGCGACGATCGCGCGACCGATGCCATGGACCGATCCGGCGATGAGGAGCGTGCGGGGAGGCGCCTGGGTCATCCGGTTCTCCGGCGGGGGAATTGCGCTATCTTACGTCGCGCCCGCATCGGCGCGCACCGCTTCGGAGGACACGCATGCTCGACCGCCCCGCCACCTTTGCACGCACCCTCGCCCTCGCCCTCGCCTGCGCCTGCGCGCCCGCGGCGGCGCAGGACAGTCGCCCGCTCACCATCGTCCTGCCCTTCCCCGCCGGCGGCGGCTCGGATGCGATCGCCCGCGCGCTCGGCGAGCGCATCGCGCCCAAGCTCGGACGCGCGGTCGTGGTCGACGCCCGCCCCGGCGGCAGCGGGCTGGTGGCTTCGCGCTACGTGCTCGGGCAGCCGGCCGACGGCAACGTGATGTTCCTCGCCTCGCCGACCGTGATGATCATCCTGCCGCGCATCACCAAGCTCGAATTCGACCCGGTGCAGGCATTCATGCCGGTGGCCAACGTCGGCGCCAATCCGTTCATCCTGGGCGTGCACCAGTCGGTGCCCGCGCGCGACCTCCGGGAATTCGTCGATCTGGTGCGCCGCGCCCCCGGGCGCTACAACTACGCCTCGGGCGGCTCGGGCACCTCGACCCACCTGGTGGCCGCGCTGGTGCTCAAGCGCGCCGAGGTCGACCTGGTGCACATCCCCTACAAGGGCGGCGCGCCGGCGATCCTCGACCTCGTTGCCGGGCACGTGCATGCGTACTTCGGCAACCCGGTGGACTTCCGCGGCCACGCGGGCGGCGCCGTGCGCCTGATCGCGAGCTCGGGCGAGCGGCGCTCGCCCGACCTGCCCGAGGTGCCGACCATCGCCGAAACCTACCCGGGATTCCGGCTCGTGACCTGGAACGGCCTGGTGGCGCGCGCCGGCGCGCCGGCGCCGGCGGTCGAGCGCGTCGCGCGCGCGGTCGTCGACGCGCTCAAGGATCCCGACCTCGCGCAGGCCCTGCGCCGCATCGGCGTCGATCCGCTGCCGCAGTCGCCCGTCGAGTTCGCCGAGACCATCCGCCGCGACCGCCTGCTCTGGGACGACGCCATCCGCACCGCCAACATCCGGATCGACTGACGCCATGACCGTCACGCCCGATGCCTTTCGCCTCGACGGCAAGGTGGCGATCGTCACCGGCGGCGGCGGCGCGATCTGCGGCGCCATCGCGCGCACCTATGCGGCCGCCGGCGCCCGCGTCGGCGTGCTCGACCAGGACGCCGGCCAGGCGCAGGCGGTCGCCGCCGACATCGCGCAGGCCGGCGGCAGCGCGCTCGCCGTCGCCTGCGACGTCAGCCGCGAGGACGACGTCGAGCGCGCCGTCGCCGCGGTGGCCGGCGCCTTCGGGCCGGCCACCGTCCTCGTCAACGGCGCGGCCGCGCTCGACCGGACCGGCACGCTGCTCGAGATCGACCTCGCGGAGTGGAACCGCGTGCTCGCGGTCAACCTGACCAGCGCGTTCCTGATGAGCCGCGCGGTCCTGCCCGGCATGATCGCGGCGGGCGGCGGTTCGATCATCCACATCGCGTCGTCGTACGCGCGCGTCGGCCGGCCGGGTCGGGCGGCCTACTGCGCGACCAAGGGCGCGCTGGTGCAGCTCGCCAAGGTCATGGCGGCCGACCACGGCGCGCAGAACGTGCGCGTGAACACGCTGTCCCCCGGCGGCACGGCGACGCGCCGCCTGCTGTTCCGCTTCGGCGGCGAGGAAGGCATCGCCCGCGAGGTCACGCCGTATCACCGGCTCGGGCGCTTCGCGCGGCCCGACGAGATGTCCGGTGCCGCGCTCTACCTCGCCAGCGACGCGTCGTCGTTCATGACCGGCGCCGACCTGCTGGTCGACGGCGGCTTCACCTCAGGGTGACCGGGCAAGGTCCTGGAACGCCTGGCGCGCGGCCTCCAGGCCGTTCATCATCACCGGCACCCCGCAATAGGGCGCCAGCTGCATGAACACCTCGACGATCTCGGCCTCGGTCCAGCCGGCCAGGCGCGCCGCGCGCACCAGGTTGCGCAGCTGCGGCTGCGCGTTGCCCATCGCCGCCAGCGCGGCGACGGTGACGATCTGGCGCGTCTTGATGTCGAGCCCGCCGCGCTGGTACATCTCGCCATAGACGATCTCGACGACATACTCGGCCGCGTCGGGCGCGAGTCCGGCCAGCGCCGCGCGCAGCGCGTCCGGGCCGCGCCCGGTCAGTTCCTCGAACTTCGCCTCGCCGCGCTTCCTGCGTTCCGGATCGGGGATCATGGGTAGGGTCTCCAGTGTTGGGGCCTGTCACCGCAAGCTGCGCGCGCGGACCGCAACGCCCGCCGGCGTCGCCGTGACGCGGGCGCGTCGTGCAACGCGTCCCTAGTCGACCTGGATGTTGCCGGCCCTGATCACCGGCGCCCAGACCCGCATCTGCCCCTGGATGAACTCCAGGAAGCGCTCCGAGCCGCGCACCGAGAGCGACAGGCCGAGCACCGGGTCGGACAGACGCGCCTGCATGTCGGGCGCATTGAGGATGTCGAGCAGTTCCTTCTCCAGGCGCGCGGTGACGGCGCGCGGCGTCTGCGCCGGCGCGGAGATCCCGACCCACGACACCGCCTGCACGCCCGGCGCGATCTCGTCGAGGGTCGGCACGTCGGGATAGGTCGGCATGCGCTTGTCGCTGGTGACCGCGAGCACGCGCACCTTGCCGGCCTTGACCAGTTCCCCGGCGCTGGCCGTGAGCATCATCTCGAGCCGGCCGCCGAGCAGGTCGGTGAGCGCCGGCGCCGGCCCCTTGTACGGGACGTGGGTCATGCTGAGGTTGAGGTTCTGCTTGAGCATCTCGGCCGCGAGGAAGCCCGAGGTGCCGACGCCGGCCGAGGCGTAGTTGACCGTGCCCGGCTTCGCGCGCACCTGGGCGATGAACTCCTGGATGCTCCGGACCGGGGAATCCGCCTTGACGATGACGTACTGCGGGTACAGCCCGAGCAGCACGATGTGCTGGAAATCCTTGATCGGGTCGTAGGGAATCTTCCGGTACATCAGCGGGCCCGGCGCGATCGAGGAGTTGTAGGTCGCGAGCAGCGTGTAGCCGTCCGGCGCCGCCTTGGCCACCTGGTCGGTCCCCAGCGTCGAGCCGGCGCCGGGCCGGTTGTCGATGAGGATCGGCTGCTTGAGCACGGCGCCGAGGCGATCGACGACCAGGCGCAGCGCGACCTCGGTGCTGGTGCCGGCGGCGAACGGGATCACCAGCCGGATCGGCTGGGCCGGGTAGGACTGGGCGCGGGCGCCGAGGCTGGCGCACGCGGCGACGAGGAGTACGAGGACGTGGCGGGCGATGCGCATGTTCCTGCTTTCGTGGTGGGAAGGTCGGGCAACCCGGCCGCGCGGGCGCCGGCGGCATCCGGACCGCGGGCGCGCGCCGCGACGGGCGCCGGCCGCGGCCGCCGGACCGGCCCGCCGCGTGCCGGCCGACAACTATGCCACAGCCAGGCTGTCGCGCACGCAGTTGATCATCGCGCGCTCGAGCAGGAACGCGCGGGCCTGCACCGGGTCGGCCGCGGTCGCATTGAGCCACTGCTGGCGCCGGTCCTGGGTGCCGGCGTCGGTCGCCTCCATCAGCTTCTTGTTGGCGATCGTGTGTTCCTGGACGAACCGCACCGCCAGCTGCCGCCGCTGCCGGTCGTAGTGGGCGAATTCCGCGGCGTGGTCGGCGCCGTCGCGGACGATCCGGACCAGGCGTTCCGCGAGGTTGAACGCGTCGTGCAGGCCGCCGTTCATGCCCATGCCGCCGAGCGGATTGTTGATGTGGCAGGCGTCGCCAGCCAGCACGATCCGGCCCCTGGCGTAGGTCTCGGCGACGCGCTGGTTGACCGCGTACAGGCTGCGGTGGCCGATCTCGTAGGCGCCGGCCTTGTCGTGCAGGTGGTGCAGGCGCTCCTGGATGTAGCCGTCCGACAGCAGCAGCGCCTCGTCGTCGGCGTTCTCGGGCCGGGTCGGAAACAGCACGCGCCAGCGCTTGTCGGTGCGCAGCACCACGCACCACTCCTGCGGATCGGCCACGTAATTGACGTAGGAGAAGTTCGGGAACACCTGCTCGAACGGAAACGGCGTGGAGACGACCAGGAACTTCTCGTCGTAGGTGAAGCCGGCGTACTCGATCCCGGCCTGCTTGCGCACCACGCTGTGGGCGCCGTCGCAGCCGACCAGGAACGGCGCGCGCACGACGGTCTCGCCGCCGGGCGCGCGCACCCGCACGTCGACGCCGTCGGCGTCCTGCGAGAAGCCGGTGACCTCGTGCCGGAAGCGCACGTCGGCATGCGGATGGCGCTTGAGCACCTCGCCGATGATGGCGGTGAGCTCGTACTGCTCGAGCTGCAGGCGGAACGGGAAGCGGGTCGCGTCGGCGATCAGCTTCATGTCGAAGGTCGCGACCTCGTTGGTGCGCCGGTCGCGGTACTGGTAGGTGTCGACCCGCAGGCCCTTGGCCAGCATGCGGTCGATCACGCCCTCGCCGAGATCGGCGAGCATCTCCAGCGACGGCGGGTGGAAGGTCGACGCGCGCAGGTCGACCGGCAGCGTCGCCTCCTTCTCCAGCAGCAGGACCGGGATCCCGCGCTGCGCGAGGTACAGCGCCAGCGCCGAGCCGGCGGGGCCGGAACCGGCGATCACGATCGGTGCGGTGATCGGCATGATGCTTCTCCTCGCGGGACGTGCGGGACCGGTCAGAACTCCTCGAACAGGCGCCCCATGTTGTCGAAGCGGTCGTCGACGCCGCACGCGCGCAGCGCATGCCAGCAGCAGGCGACGTTGATCGGGATGCACGGCTTGCCGAGCCACTTCTCCAGCGTCGGGAAGGTCAGCGCCGTCGACAGGTTGGTGCCCACCTGGATGATCGCGTCGACGTCGTCGCCGTCGATGCTGCGCACGATCTCCATCACGCTGCCGGGGCCGAATTCCGGCGTCAGCGCGATCGCGTCGGTCGCGTTCGCGGCCTTGAGGCCGGCGACGCACTTGACCTCGAACCCCGATTCCTCGAAGAAGCGCCGCACGTTCTTGTCGCCGATCGGCTGGTACGGGCCCAGCACCGCGATGCGCCTGATGGCGCTACCCCTGGACTGGTAGGCCTTGAGCGACGCCAGCACGGCGTTGGCGCCGGTGGTGAGCCCGCGCTCGCCGCACAGTTCCTGGATGCGGTCGACGAAGCCGTCGTTGCCCGTCACCCCGCCCCAGAACGTCTCGGCCGACATGCCCATCATGATGTGGTCGGGCTTGCAGGTCAGCACGTCCCGCACCGCGTCCGGCACGGTGCCGCGCAGCAGTTCGAGGAAGCGCACGAACTTGGCGTCGTCGCTCAGGTCGGGCTGGGCGATGAAGAACCGCGCGAAGTGCCACGACACCCCGCGCGGCAGGATGCGCTGGCAGTCGTACTCCACCGAGATGTTGGTCGAGGGGATGATCACCCCGATCTTGGCCCGGTGGCCGACGTAGTTGTCCAGGAACCCGCCGGTGCGCTGGCTGCGGTCGCGCGTTTTCGACAAATCGATGGCCATGGAAGCTCCTCCGCGTGAGAACAGCCTAGTTGAACCGCGCCGGCGCCGCTTGTCCAGAGCGACGATTTGATCCACATCAAGGGTTGCGGCCGGCGCCGCGCGCGGTAGACTCGTTGCGCAGCGCCGCGTGCGTCGCGGCGACCCGCGCGCGCCCGGCGCCGCGCCTCCTTCCGAAAGCGACCCATGCGCATCACCGACCTCAGCGTCACCCTGTTCGAATGGCGCGGCCTGCCGGCCGCGTCCTACAGCGACAAGAACCCGGCCGCCGCCGCCACCCCCGAGCTCGGGCTGGTCGCGATCGAGACCGACGCCGGCATCACCGGGCACGCGTTCCTCGGCGCCTCGTTCCGCAGCGCGCGCCTGGACGTGCTGTCGCTGGTGCGGCACCTGAAGCCGGCGGTGCTCGGCC
Source organism: Burkholderiales bacterium (assembly GCA_016790695.1). Classification (GTDB taxonomy): domain Bacteria; phylum Pseudomonadota; class Gammaproteobacteria; order Burkholderiales; family JAEUOS01; genus JAEUOS01. Next base: position 5,041 of record JAEUOS010000156.1, on the reverse strand, counting down.
AGGACCCGCTGGCGCGCGAGTACCTGTGGCAGGCGCTGTCGAAGCGCATCCGCGCCACCACCTACCGCTGCATCGGCGCGATCGACGTCGCGCTGTGGGACATCGCCGGCAAGGCCGCCAACCTGCCGATCCACCAGCTGCTCGGCACCTGCCGGCGCAAGGTGCCCGCGTACGTGAGTTCCTCGGTGCTCGGCTCGCACGAAGCCTACCTCGAGCAGGCCGCGGCGATGCGCGCGCGCGGCTTTCGCGCCTACAAGATCCATCCGCCGGCGGGACTCGACGCCACCATCCGCCTGTGCCGCGACCTGCGCGACCTGCTCGGCCCGGAGATCCGGCTGATGATCGATCCGGCCGGCGCCTTCGCCTACCCGGACGCGCTCACGCTCGGGCGCGTGCTCGAGGAGCTCGACTTCTACTGGTACGAGGACCCGCTTGCCGAGGACGACGCGTACAACTACGTCAAGCTGCGCCAGAAGCTCGACATCCCGCTGATGGCCACCGAGTACTCGCCCGGCGGCTTCCACGCCTACGCGCCGTGGATCACGGCCCAGGCCACCGACTACCTGCGCGGGGATGTCGCCGTCAAGGGCGGGCTCACCGCGATCCTCAAGGGCGCCCACCTGGCCGAGGCGTTCCGCATGAACTACGAGATCCACCACGGCGGCAACTCGCTCAACAACTTCGCCAACCTGCACGTGATGATGGCCATCGGCAACTGCGAGTACTTCGAGGTCCTGCTGCCGGAACGGGCGCAGAAGTACGCGGTGATCGACGACATCGAGGTCGACGCCGACGGCTGCGTGCACGCGGTCGACGCGCCGGGCCTCGGCGCCACGATCGACTTCGACCTGATCCGCGCCAACACCACCGAGGTGCTGCGCTAGCGCCGGTCAATGCAGCATGCGCGCGCGGCGGGCCGCGGTCCGGCCGCGCCGGCGCCCGCCCGAACCGCGGGCTACTCGGCGCGGATGCCGGCCTCGCGCACCACGCGCCCCCAGGTGTCCATCTCGCCGTGGAAGAAGCGCGCGAACTCCTCCGGCGTGTTGCCGATCGCCTCGATCTGCAGCTGCGCGAAACGCTCGCGCAGCTCGCGGCTGGCGCAGGCGGCGGCGATCTCGCGGGCGATGCGCTCGACGATCGGGCCCGGCGTGCCGCTGCGCATGAACACGCCGTGCCACGACAGCACCACGAAGTCGCGCAGGCCCGGCGTCTCGGACACCGTCGGCATCGCCGGCATCTCGGCCAGGCGCTTCTCGGTGGTCACCGCGAGCATGCGGATCTTGCCGCCCGGCAGCTGCGGCAGCGAGGTCTGCATGTTGTCGAACGCCACCTGCGCGCGCGCCGCCATCACGTCCTGCAGCGCCGGCCCGCCGCCCTTGTACTGGATGATCGGCATGTCGACGCCGGCCATGCGCTTGAACAGCTCGGCGGCCAGGTGCGCCGAGGTGCCGACGCCGCCGGAGGCGATGTTGAGCGTTCCCGGCGCGCGCCTGGCCAGCGCCACGAGCTCGGCGACGCTGGTCGCCGCCAGCCCCGACGGCACCACCACCACCAGCGGCACGCGCGTGACCTGCGACACCGGCAGCAGGTCGCGCCGCGTGTCGTAGGGCACGTTCATCATCGCCGGGTTGACGGCGTTGGCGAACGATCCCATGAACAGGGTCGTGCCGTCGGCCGGCGCCTGCACCAGCGCCTGCGTGGCGATGTTGCCGCCGGCGCCGGCGCGGTTGTCGATGACGATGGTGCGCCCGAGCGCGGGCGCGATGCGGTCGACCAGCACGCGCGCGACGATGTCGGTCGGCCCGCCCGCGGGCGCGCCGACCAGCATGCGCATGGGACGGTCGGGCAGCTGCGCGTGCGCCGCGCCCGCGAGCGCGGCCGCGCCCAGCACGGCCCAGCGGAAAAGCCTCCGGTGCATGATGTCTCCTCTCGTTGTCGAATGCCGCCGGCGCGCCGGCGCCGCGCCGCTAGCGCGACACCCAGGTCTTGCGCGGCGGGCTCTTGACCTCGACCTGGATGCAGTCCTCGAGCGCCTCGCTGAAATGCGGCACGCCGCGCGGATGGATCCAGGCGTCGCCGGCCTCGGCGATGAACTCCTGGCCGCCGATGACCAGGCGCATGCGGCCCTTGACCAGGTAGGCGACCGACTCGTGGTCGTCGTGCTGGTGCAGCGGGTCCTTCATGCCCTTGCCCTTGAACGCCTGCAGGAACAGGATGTCCTCGCCCACCAGGAGCGGCTTGATGGTGAGCTTGCCGGGCTCCTCGACGACGCCCTCGACGGCGGCGATCTGTTCGTCGGGCACCGAGGCGCCGGCGCGGAAGAAGACCCCCGAGGGGGCGAGCATGCGTTCGTTGCCGCTGGGTTTCATTTCTGGATTCCTTTGTCTGGGGTGAACGGGCGCATCCGGGGTTGGCCGCGCGGACCGCGCGCGGCGATCATCGCAGCGCGGCGCCGGGGTGTCAACGCGCGGCCCGCGAACGCGGCATCGCGCCGGCCTCAGGCGGCACGGTCCCGGTCCTCCAGGATCATGTCGGCCGCCTTCTCCGCGATCATGATCGTCGCCGCATTGGTGTTGCCGGACACGAGCGTCGGCATCACCGAGGCGTCCGCGACGCGCAGCCCGGCGACCCCGTGCACGCGCAGGCGCGGATCGACGACCGCGCCGGCATCGCGTCCGATGCGGCAGGTGCCGACCGGATGGTAGCCCGAGGAACCGTGGTCGCGCACCGCGTCGAGGATCGCCTCGTCGCTGTCCACGGCGCGCCCGGGCTGGAGTTCCTCCAGAACATAGGGACCGAACGACGGCGTCGCCGCGATGCGCCGCGCCATGCGCGCGCCGGCGATCATCATGCGGCGGTCGTAGTCGGTGGACAGGTAATTCGCCTGCATCGCCGGCGCCGCGAACGGGTCGGCGCTCTTGATGCGCACGTGGCCGCGGCTGGTCGGCCGGAACGGGTAGTAGGCAAGCGTGAAACCCGGCCACGGATGCGGCGCGGCGCCGCGCGCCTCGGCACTCACCGTCGACAGGAAATAGTTGACATCCGGCGTGGCGGCACCCGGCTCAAGCCGCGTGATCATCGCGCCGGTCATCACGCCGATGGCCAGCGGCCCGCGCCGCTGCAACGCGAACTTGAGCCCGATGCGCACCTTGCCGAAGAGCGTGCGCAGATCGTCGTTGGTGGTAATCGGCTTGGTGCACTTGTAGAGGAAGCGCAGCGCGAGATGATCCTGCAGGTTCTCGCCGACCCCCGGCAGGTCGCGGATCACCGGCACGCCGTGCTGCTGCAGCAGGGCCGCCGGGCCGATGCCGGACAACTGCAGCAGTTGCGGCGACTGCAGCGCGCCGGCGCACAACAGCACCTCGCGCGCCGCGCGCGCGGTGGCGTCCCCCGCCGGGCCGCGATAGCGCACGCCGACAGCGCGGCCGCCCTCGACGGTGACGCCTGTGGCATGGGCACCGGTGACCACACGCAGGTTGGCGCGCCTGCGCGCCGGGCGCAGGTAGCCGACCGCGGTCGAGCAGCGCCAGCCGCGGCGGGTGGTCAGCTGCAGGTAGCCCGCCCCTTCCTGGGTCGCACCGTTGAAGTCGTCGGTGGGCGGAATGCCGAGGTCGCCGCAGCCGCGGATGAAGGCGTCGACCAGTTCGCTCCGCTCGCCGATGTCGGAGACCGACAGCGGGCCGCTGTCGCCGTGAAACGCGCTGGCGCCGCGCGAATTGGACTCGGACTTGATGAAATAGCGCAGCGCCTCGTCGCGGCCCCAGCCCTCGGCGCCCATCGACTCCCAGAGGTCGAAATCCTCCGGCTGGCCGCGGATCTGGATCAGCCCGTTGATCGCGCTCGAGCCGCCCAGGGTGCGGCCGCGCGGCCAGTACACCTGGCGGCCGTTCATGTGCTCGTTGGGCTCGGTATTGAAGCCCCAGTTGAGGATCGGGTGCAGCATGGTCTTGCCGTAGCCGATCGGAATGTGGATCCAGGGATAGGTGTCGGCCGGTCCGGCCTCCAGCAGCAGGACCGTGCTCCTGCCGTCGGCGCTGAGGCGGTTGGCGAGCACGCAGCCGGCCGAGCCCCCGCCGACGATGATGTAGTCGTAGTTCATGCCTGGTCCCATCCCCTGTCGATGGCGATGCCGGATCACCCGACGTCCCCGATATCCGGCGTGTGCCGCCTGGCGCTGCCCCGGCACGGCGATCGGCAAGGTTGCGCCGCACAATTGACACCGGCAAGGGTCCTCTATACCGTTATAGCAGAGGAGGAACAAAAATGACGAACGAAAGCAGTCCCGCGACGCGCACGCAGGCGGTCGCGGCAGGGGGGGATGCGCACAATCCGCGGCGGCGCCGCGTCATCCAGCAGGCGGCCGCGCTAGCCGGCGCCCCGTGGGTGCTGCGTCATGCGCACGCGCAGGGCATGGATCTGGGGCCGTACCAGAGCGCGAAGATCAACTGGCGCCTGGCCGAGGGGCAGACGGTCAATGTGTCGTGCATTTCGGCGGTCTATTTCGACAACCTGATCGCGATCACCCCGGAGTTCGAGGCGCTGACGGGCATCCGGGTGCGGTACGACAAGGTGCCGCCGGGCCAGATCCGGCAGAAGGTCGTGCTCGACCTGTCGGCCAAGACTGGCAACATCAGCACCCACGCGGGCGACCCGATGTACATCCCGCTGTACGCCGCCAACAAATGGACCGAGGTGCTCGAAAACTACCTCAACGACCCCAAGCTCACCGACCGTGCCTGGTTCAAGCACGAGGACATGGTCGAGGCCTGGCGCCGTGCCGACATGGTCGACGGCCGCACCTACGGCCTGCCGTTCATGGGCGAGACCACGATCCAGACCTACCGCAAGGATCTCTACGATGCCAAGGGCCTGAAGCCCGCGGAGACCTTCGACGAAATCATTTCCAATGCCAAGGCGCTGCACAACCCGGGATCGCGCATGTGGGGCTTCTGCCTGCGCGGCATGCCGGGCGCCGGCCAGAACATGTACATCTATCCGTCGATCTTCCGCGCCTTTGGCGCGAGCTGGTTCGACGCCAACG
>JAEUOS010000111.1 GCA_016790695.1 Burkholderiales bacterium | reverse complement strand
CCGCGCTTCCCGCGGCGCAGACCCTGGTGGCCGCCGAGCAGACCTTCTTTCTCGAGATGCGCGCGCAGGTGATGCGCGGGGCGCTGGCGATCGCGGACGGCCGCGCGCGCCTGCCCGAGGCGGCCGACCTCGGCGCGCTGGTCGACCGCGAGCAGCTGGCGCGCCTCGGGCTGTAGGATGCAGCGCGCGGCGGCCGGGCCCGCGCGCGCGGAAGCGCAGGCCGCAGAAGTTCACGGACGAGGGGACAGATGATGTCGAACACGCAATCCGCCGCCCTGCCGCTGGCCGGCGTGAAGGTCGTCGAGATCGGGCAGAACATCGCCGGTCCGTACGCGAGCCAGATCCTGGCGCAGCTCGGCGCCGACGTCGTCAAGGTGGAGCGGCCGGACGGCGGCGACGATGCGCGCGGCTGGGGGCCGCCGTTCGTGCACGGCACCTCGACGGTGTTCCAGGCGATGAACAACGGCAAGCGCAGCGTCGCGGTCGACCTGAAGGACGCGGCCGCGGTGGCCTGGCTCAAGGCCTACATCGGCGCCGCCGACGTGCTGATCCAGAACCTGCGCCCGGGCGTGCTCGACGACCTGGGCCTGGGCGGCGAGGCCATGTGCCGCGCCTTCCCGCGGCTGATCTACTGCTCGCAGTGGGCGTTCGGGCGCACCGGGCCGATGCGCCTGAACCCGGGATTCGAGCCGATGATCCAGGCGTTCTCCGGGATGTTCAGCGTCAACGGCACCGAGGACGGGCCGCCGTCCCGCGTCGGCATGCCGCTGCTCGACCTCGGCACCGGCGTGTGGTCGGCGCTGGGCTGCCTGGCGGCGCTGTTCAGGCGCCAGGCGACCGGCCAGGGCTGCGTGGTCGACACCTCGCTGCTGGAGACCGCGCTCGGCTGGCTCCAGGTGCCGCTGGCGGCCTTCGCGGCGACCGGCCAGCAGCCGCCGCGCCACCGCAGCGGCAACGCCAAGCTCGTGGTGTTCCGCGCGTTCGCCACCAGCGACGGCGAGGTCGTGATCGCCGCCGCCAACGACCGGCTGTTCGCCAAGCTCGCCAGGGCGATCGGCCATCCCGAATGGGCCGCCGATCCGCGCTTCGCGACCAACGCGCTGCGGGTGCAGCATCGCGCGGAGATCGAGCCGCGCATCGAGGCGGCGCTGGCGCGGCAGACCATGGCGTAATGGAGCGAGCGCCTCGAGGCCGTCGGCGTGCCGTGCGCGCCGATCCACGATCTGGGCCAGGCGCTCGCGCAGCCGCAGGTGCAGGCGATCGACATCTTCCAGGTCGTGCCGGAGGCCGGCCTCCGGGTCGTGGGCCTGCCGATCTCGTTCGACGGCCGGCGCCCGCCGATGCGCGGCCGCGCGCCGACGATCGGCGAGCACGATCCGGAGATCCGCCCGGCAGCGGCGGGCGACGCGTGAACCCGGGGGAGGAGACATGAATCGACGCAGATTCCAGCAGGCCGTCGCGGCGTTGCCGCTGGCGGTCGCCGCGACGCGCGGTCGCGCGCAGATTCCGGGCGACAAGGCGATCCAGTTCATCGTGCCCTTCGGACCCGGCGGCTCGGGCGACATCACCGCGCGCATGCTCGCCGAGTTCATCACCCGCAGGACGGGCCGCGGCGCGGTCGTGGAGAACCGGCCGGGCGCCAACGGCATCGTCGGGGTCGAGGCGGCGAAGAAGGGGGCGGCCGACGGCACCGTCCTGCTGCTCGCGACCACCTCGACGCATTCGGCGAACCCGAGCCTGTTCCGCAAGCTGCCCTACGACCCCGAGCGCGACTTCCGGCTGGTGGGCAGTTTCGGCACCGGCTCCTCGTTCATGCTGGTGCGGCCCGATGCGCCGTGGAAGACGCTGGCCGAGTTCGTGCAGGCGGCCCGGGCGGCGCCGGGAAAGCTGCACTTCGGCCACTTCAACGCTTCCTCGCAGGTGCCGGGGCCGCTGCTGTCGCAGATGGCGGGCATCGAGCTGACGGCGGTGCCGTACAAGCAGATCGCCAACGCGATGACCGAGCTGATCTCCGGCCAGATCCAGGTGATCTTCGTCGACAGCATCGCCGGCGACAGCTTCGTCGCCTCGGGCCAGCTGCGCGCGCTGGCGGCGATGGGCGAGCGGCGCCTGCCCAAGTATCCGCAGGTGCCGCTGATGAGCGAGACCTACCCGCTCTACAACGTGACCGGCTTCCTCGGCGTGGCGGTGCCGGCGGCGACGCCGGCGCCGGTCCAGCAGGTCCTCAACGACCTGGTCAACGAGGCCGTCACGAGCGAGCCGATGAAGTCCCGTCTCGAGGGCTTCGGCTTCTTCCCCCGGCGCATGAGCCTGGCGGAACTCGCCGACTTCGACCGCGACGGCCGCGCGCGCTGGAGACAGTACGTGGCGATCGCCAGGATCGAGCCGCAGTGACGCGCGGCTGAACGCCGCGCGCCGCCGTCAGGCGATCCAGGCGGCGCTGCGCTTCCAGAGTTCCGCGGCCAGGAGCGCGTCCTGCCCGGCCGGCGCGGGATCCTTGACCGCGCACTTGTCGTAGTAGAGGCCGGTCTGTCCGGCGCAGGCGGCGGAGGTGGCGCAGTACAGGGTCGTCGCCGCGCCTTCCTCGACCGAGATCATGCCGCGCTTGATCAGCCAGCGCAGCGGCGCCGGGACCCGGCGCCAGACATCGCTGGCGACCACGCCGGGATGCAGCGCGTAGGTGGTGACGCCGCTGCCGGAGAGCCGCCGGCCGAGCTCGGCCGAGAACAGCACGTTGGCGAGCTTGGAGACGCCGTACTCGGGGAAGCCGGTGCGCGTGCGGGTCGGCGCGCGCACCGCGGTCCAGTCGATGCCGGCCACCCGGGTGTGGGCGCGGCTGGCGACGGTGACGATGCGCGCCGGCGCAGACGCCCTGATGCGCGCGAGCAGCAGGTCGGTCAGCAGGAAGTGGCCGACGTGGTTGACGCCGAAGGCCATCTCGAAGCCGGAGGCGGTGCGTCCGCGCGCGCCGGCCAGGCCCGCATTGTTGATCAGGAGGTGCAGCGGCAGGTCCCGCGCGAGGAAGGCGTGCGCGCAGGCGCGCACCGAGGCGAAGTCGCCGAGGTCGAGCGCGAGGAAGTCGGCGGCGCCGGCGCCGGGCAGCGCGCGGATGTCGTCGAGGACCGCGCGCGCGCGTTCCGCGGTGCGGCAGGCGACGAACACGTGCGCGCCCTGGCGCGCGAGTTCGCGCGCGGTGACGCGGCCGATCCCGGTGTTGGCGCCGGTGACCAGCGCGACGCGCCCGGCGAGGGGGCCGGCGGCGGCCATCGCGGGCTCAGGCCCGGACCGGGCGGTTCCGCGGATGGCGCTCGACCGCGGGGTCGAGGGGCATCCACGGCAGCGCCGAGTCGGTCCAGATGTTCATCACCAGCGCAAGTCCCGCGGCGTCGTCGAGCGTGCCGGCCTTGAGCACCACCATCTGCGGCATCGACTCGCGCTGGCTGTAGATCGACGAGCCGCACTCGGCGCAGAAGAAGCGGAACAGGCGGTTGCCGCTGGCGGCGGTGTCGACGAAGCGCTTCGGCGTGCCGCGGGTGAAGGTCAGGGCGGACGCGGGCAGGGGGATGTTGTGGCTCGCGCCGGCGCCCGAGGCCTTGCGGCAGTTGCTGCAGTGGCAGGCGATGACGCCGGTCATCGGCGCGTCGACCGTGTAGCGGATCGCGCCGCACAGGCAGCCGCCGGTGGAGTGCTGGGTCACGGGGAGGGCTTTCCTCGATGCGGGGCGCGCCAGTATATCGAGCGCGGGCCGCGACCGGCGCGGGCTAGGCGTAGTCGACCGGCAGCGCGGTGCTGACCTTGATCCGTTCCATCGCGAAGCTCGAACTGACGTCGGACAGCTCGGCGACCTTGATCAGCTTCTTGTAGACCGCGTCGTAGCCGCGGATGTCGGGCGCCACCACCTTCAGCAGGTAGTCGATCTCGCCGCTCATGCGGTAGAACTCGAGCACCTCGGGAATCTCGCGCACGCCGCGCGCGAAGCGGTCGAGCCACTGCGCGTTGTGCTGGGCGGTCTTGACGGCGACGAAGACCGTGACGCCGACGCCGAGCTTCTCCGGATTGCACAGCGCCACCCGGCGCTCGATGACGCCGGCGGCCTCGAGCTTCTGGATGCGGCGCCAGGTCGGCGTGGGTGTCAGGTGCACGGCGCGGGCGATCTTCTCCAGCGGCGTCGAGGCATCGGATTGCAGGATTTTTATAATGGCGCGATCAATCTTGTCCATGAATGAAAGAATGTAGAAAAAAATTGCAGGTTGGACGATTATGCGCCCAAACTACGCAAACAATTTCCATGCCGGGTTCGCTACAGTGGCGGCCATGAACACGATCAAGCACGCATTCACCGCCCACCCGGCGACGGTCGGCGAGACCTGGGCCGAGCATGCGGGCGTCGCCTTCGGCTTCGCCTGGCGCCTGCAATTGGCGGCGCTCGCCGCCCTGGTCCACGCGGTGTTCCCGTTCCTGTTCGTCAAGACCGCGAGCAGCCGGATCAGCGACCTGCATGGCCGCATGGTGGTGAACCGGGTCAGGGACCGGGCGCGCCCGGGCGGGTAGTCGCCTTACAATCCGCACGCGCCGCGCCGCAAGGCGGCGACGCAGGCGTGCCGGGGCGCGGGCCGCCCGGTGCGGGCGCAAGCCCGGGGCGGGATCGCCGCCATGCGCCGCCGCGCTCCCCGAAACGCGCAGCATGCCGGTTCCGCATGCTGGCTTTGTTCCCAAGGAGGTGTTGTCGTGAACCTGATCCTGCGCATCGCTGCCTCGACCCTGGGCCTGTGGCTCGCCGCCGCCGCCCACGCGCAACCGGCGGGGGGCACGATCCGTCTGATCGTGCCGTTTCCGCCCGGCCAGGGTGCCGACACGATCATGCGGCTGGTTGCCGAGCGGCTGGCGCCGCGGCTCGGACAGGCGGTGGTGATCGACAATCGCCCGGGCGCCGGCGGCACCGTCGGCACCGAGTTCGCGGCCAAGCAGCCGCCCGACGGCCTGACGCTGCTGATGGGCGCGAGCGGCCCGCTGGCGATCTCGCCGACCCTGCAGCCGTCGGCCGCGCGCTACAACCCCGTGCGCGACTTCGAGCCCGTCACCGGGGTGGCGAGTGTCGCGCAGGTGTTCGTCGTCGCGGCCGGCGCGCCGTACCGCGCGCTCCAGGACATCGTTCGCGCCGCGCGCGAACAGCCGGAGAAGATCGCCTACGGCTCCTCGGGCAACGGCACCACGCAGCATCTGTTCGTCGAGCAGTTCGCCGACCTCGCGGGGGTGCGCCTGCTGCATGTTCCCTACAAGGGATCCGCGCCGGCGCTGGTCGACCTGATCGGCGGCCAGGTCGCGATGGTGTCGGACACGATTCCGGCGATGCTGCCGCACATCCGCGCCGGCAAGGTGCGCGCCCTGGGCGTCACCGCGGAGCGGCGCTCGGCCTTTCTTCCCGACGTGCCGACCATCGCCGAGCAGGGCGTGCGCGGCTACGCGGCCGAGGGCTGGATCACCATCGTGGCGCCGGCGGGCACGCCGGGACCGCTGGCCGATCGCCTCGACGGCGAGATCCGCAAGGTGCTGGCGGAACCGGACCTGCGCCAGAAGCTGGCCGACATGGGCTTCGTGGAGATGACGGTCTCGCGCGCCGCCCTGCGCAGCTTCATCGGCGCGGAACTCGCGAAGTGGAAGAAGGTGATCGAGACGGCGAAGATCAAGGTCGAATAGGGTCCGCGACGATGAATCCCATCTATGCCGACGCCATCGTCTTCGATGGCCTCAACATCTGCAACTGGTCGCGCGACATCTTCGAGGAGTGGCGCAAGGGCGGGATCACCGGGGTGTCGTGCACCTGCGGCATCTGGGAGAACTTCCGCGACTCCATGCACAACATCGTGCAGTGGCGGCGCTGGTTCGAGGAGAACGCCGACCTGATCCTGCCGGCGCGCACCACCGCGGACATCCGCCGTGCCAAGGCCGAGGGCCGCACCGCGGTCGTGCTGTCGTGGCAGAACACCGCCGGCATCGAGGATCGCATCGACTTCCTGCAGATCTTCAACGAGCTCGGCGTGCGCATCATGCAGCTCACCTACAACACGCAGAACTACTCGGGCGCCGGCTACACCGAGCTGGCCGATTCCGGGCTGACCGGCTTCGGCCGCGAGGTGGTCGACGAGATGGCGCGCGTCGGCATCGTCTGCGACCTGTCCCATGTCGGGCCGCGCACCACCGCCGACACCATCGCCTACGCGAAGAAGCCGCCGTGCTTCTCGCACGTCCTGCCGCAGGGCATGCGCGACGTGCCGCGCAACAAGCCGGACGAGATGATCCGCGAACTGGGCCGGCGCGGCGGCATGATCGGGCTGTCGCAGTTCGGCCCGTTCATGAAGCGCGGCAACGAGTCCACCATCGCCGACTACGTCGAGGCGCTCGACTACGTGATCGACCTCGCGGGCGAGGACCACGTCGGCATCGGCTCCGACGCGTCGCAGGGGCACGCGCGCCCCAGCACGTTCATGGAGTGGTGCAATCACGACAAGGGCTACGCGCGCGAGCTGACCCCGTTCGGCCACGACAAGGTGGTCAAGCCGCTCGGCGCGCTCGCCGAGCGCGCCCGCCTGGCCGACGCCATGCAGGCGGCCGGCTGGTCGGAGCGCCGCATGCGCAAGGTGCTGGGCGAGAACTGGCTCGCCTACCTGCGCGCGATCTGGGGCGCGTGAGGCGATGAACCGGCGCCAGCGTCTCGAGGCGGCGGTCGGCGGCGGGGTGCCGGACCGCGTGCCGGTCAGCGCGTGGGGACACTTCTTCGATCGCGAGACCAGCGCCGCGGCGCTGGCGGACGTGATGGTCGAGTTCTTCGAGCGCTACCAGTGGGACTACCTGAAGGTGCACGCGCGCGCCAGCTACCATGTCGAAGGCTGGGGCTTCACCTACCGGCCTTCGCGCGATCCGGCCGCCGGGCACGTCTGCACCGGGCACCCGATCGTCGGGCCGCAGTCGTGGCGCGGCCTCGCCCCGCTGCCGCTCGACACGCCGGCGCTGGCCGAGCAGTTCGACGCCCTGGCGCGGATCCGCGCGCGCATCGCCGATGACGTGCCGCTGATCATGACGGTGTTCTCGCCGCTCGACGTGGCCGAGAAGCTCGTCGACCGCGATGCCGCGCTCCTCAAGTCGCACATCGAGGCCGACCCCGACGCGCTGGCCGCCGCGCTCGAGGCGATCGCCGACACGCTGCACCGCTTCGTGGCCCGGCTGGCCGCCGCGGGCGTCGACGGCATCTATTTCTCGACCAAGTGGGCGAACAACGTCAAGCTCACGCCGGCCCAGTACCAGCGCCTGGTGCGTCCGTACGACCTGCGGGTGCTCGATGCCGCGCGCGGGCTGTGGTGCAACATGCTGCACCTGTGCGAGGACGCGATCCAGCTCGAGGCGATGGCGGACTACCCGGTGCAGGTGTTCCACTGGGATGCGCACACGCCGAACAACCCGGGCTTCGCGGCGGGGGCGCGCCTGGCCGGGCGCGCGGTCGGCGGCGGGGTCGATGCGCGCACGCTCGCTTCCGGCACCCCGGAGGCGGTCTACGATCGGGTGCGCGAGGCGATCACCCAGATGGACGGGCGCAACCTCGTCGTCGGCCCGGGCTGCTCGGTGCAGGTCGCGCGCACGCCGGCCGCCAACCTCGAGGCGATGCGCCGCGCCGTGCTCGCGTAGGCCGGCTCAGCCGCGGGCCGCGGCGGCCGTCTGCGGCCCCCACGGCGTGAGCCGGATCGCCGCGGCGGTCGACACGCCGTAGAGCACCATCACCGCGCCGACGAGCGCGAAGTACTGCCAGGCCGGGGCGCCGCGCGCGTTGAGCCACGCGCCGACCGCGGCCACCAGCACCAGCCGCAGCGTGGCCGCGAGCACCGGGCCGAGCACCTTGCCCGATCCCTGCGAGGCGAAGTACAGGGTGAGGCCCAGCCCGAAGAACGCGAACGCCGGGCCGGCCCAGCGCAGGTACTGGCGCGCCACCTCGAGCACGGCGGGGTCGGCGCTGAAAAGCCCGGCCCAGAGATCGGGGAAGACGGCGACCGCGCTGCCCAGCAGCCCCAGGTTGACCGCGGAGACGCCGCCGGCGGTCCAGGCCACGCGGCGCGCGCGGCGCACGTCGCCGGCGCCGATCGCCATGCCCACCATCGGCACCGCGGCGACGCCGACACCGAAGGCGATCGGAATGAGCAGGAACTCGAGGCGCTGTCCGATGCCGTAGCCGGCCAGCGGCAGCACGCCGAGGCGCGCGATCAGGCCGGTGAAGACCACCGTCGCAAGCACCGACTGCACCGGCGACAGGCAGGCCAGCGCGCCGACCTTGAGGATGTCGACGAACAGCTCGCGCGAGAGCGGGATGCCGGTCAGGGTCAGCGTGAGCCGGCCGCGGCCGGTCGCGAGGTACCAGGCGAGGTAGGCGACGCCGGCCGAGGTGGCGATGAGCTGGCCGAGTGCGACGCCGGTCAGTCCCAGCCGCGGGAACGGTCCGAGGCCGAGGCCGAGGCAGCCGCCGAGGACGATCTGCAGCACGGCGGTGGCGAGGATGGTGGTCGACGGCACCTTCATGTTGCCGGTGCCGCGCAGCACCGACGCCAGGGTGTTCGACAGCCACACCAGCACCGCGCCCGAGAACAGCACGTTGCCGTAGCCGATCGCGCGTTCGAGCACCTCGCCGGAGGCGCCGAGCAGGCGATACAGCGCAGGCCCGCCGGCGACGAAGAGCGCCGAGTAGGCGAGCCCGGCGACCGTGCCGATGACGAGCGCGTGCAGGGCGGAGGCGCGCGCGCGCGCCGCGTTGCCGGCCCCGAGTGCGCGGCTCACCGCCGAGGACACGCCGCCGCCCATCGCCCCGGAGGACATCATCTGGGTCAGCATGGCGAACGGGAACACCACCGCCATCGCTGCCAGCGGCGTCGTGCCGAGCAGCCCGATGTAGTAGGTCTCGGCGATGCCGACCGCGACCGCCATGGTCATCGCCAGCACGTTGGGCAGCGCCAGGCGCAGCAGCGTCGGCAGCACCGGGCCGGCAAGCAGCGGGTTCGGCGGCGCGCGGTCGGGCGGCGGCGTCACGGGCGGAAGGGAAGGACGGAAGGCATGGGCGGGAGGCCTGCGCAGAGGCCGCGGAACACGCGCGACGCGCGCGCCGTGGCCTGGTGCGCGTGCCTGATACGTGTATATGCAATTATATCAGGGTGCCGGTCGCGGTGGCGGCGCGGCGAGCGCCGGAGGCGCCAGGCGCCGTCCCGCCGCGGGGTCAGGTACCGCCGACGCGGCGCTCGTGGCCGGCCCAGAACGGCTCGCGCAGTTCCTTGCGGCGGATCTTGCCCACCGGGGTCTTCGGCAGCGGCTCCTCGCGCAGCACCACGCGGCCCGGGCGCATGTAGTTGCCCAGCTGCGCCGCGCACAGCGCGACGAGCTCCTCGGCCGTCACGCGCGCCCCCGGCCTGACGCAGCACACCGCGCAGGGCGTCTCGCCCCAGCGCGGGTCGGGGATGCCGAACACCGCCGCCTCGATCACCTCGGGGTGGGCGGTGAGCACGTTCTCGAGCTCGGCCGGGTAGATGTTGAAGCCGCCGGAGATGATCATGTCGCCGGCGCGGTCGAGCATGTAGAGGTAGCCGTTGGCGTCGAGCCGGCCGAGGTCGCCGGTCTTGACCCAGCCGTCGACCATGCGCTCGGCGGTGCCCTCGGGATCGTTCCAGAACCCCTTCATCTGGCCGTCGGTGCGCGCGACGATCTCGCCGACCGCGCCCGGCGGCAGCGGCCGGTTGTGCTCGTCCCAGATCTGCAATTGCGCGAACGGCAGCGGCATGCCGCAGGCGCGCAAGGGGGTGGACCCCGGCACGTCGTCGGCGAACCACTGCTTCGGTCCCATCATCGCCACCGGCAGCACCTCGGTCTGGCCGTAGCCCTGGTAGAGCACGTCGCCGAAGATCTCGCGCCCCTTCAGCGCCGTGTCGTCGGCGATCGGGGCCGCCGAGATCAGGACGCACTTCAGGTGCGGGAAGCGGCGCCCTTCGATGCCCGGAATCCGATTGATCGCGTTCAGCATCGTCGGCACCAGGAACAGGTAGGCGATGCGTTCGCGCTGCAGCAGGTCGAGGATCAGCTGCGGCTCGAAGCGATCGACCATCACGTTGACGCCGCCGCCGAGCCAGATCGGCGTGAACAGGTAGCCCGAGCCGTGGCTGATCGGGCCGATGTGCAGGCAGGCGTCGCCCGGCGCCACCGGCGGGTAGAGATAGAACCAGTCGCGGCCGGCGGCGAGCCACGCGCGGTGGGTGTAGGCCACGCCCTTGCTGCGCCCGGTGGTGCCGCCGGTGTGGCGGATGATGTAGTTGTCCTCGGGGTCGACCGGCACCTCCGGGTCGGCGTCCGCGTGGCCGGCGAGCCACGCCTCGTAGCCCGCGTCGCGCACGACCACGTGCTCGAGCGACGGCACCTCGGCGCGGATGCCGTCGAGCTCGGCCGCGTATTTCTGCGCCACCACCACCGCGCGGCAGCCGGTGTGGCCGAGCATGTGGACATGCGCGCCGCGCGCGTTGCGCGGGTACAGCGGCACCCGCACCAGGTTGGCGATCGCCGTGCCGAGGAAGAAGTCGGCGGATTCCAGGCAGTTGTCCTCGAGCACGCCGACGCGGTCCTGCGGCTTCAGGCCCAGCGCCAGGAGCGCGTTGGCCATGCGCACGCCGCGCTGCCACGCCTCGGCGAAGGTGAGGCGCCGGTCGCCGGCGACGATCGCCGGGCGGCGCGCGTTGTAGCCGGCGGCGCTGCGCATCTGGGTGCGGACATCCATGGTCGGTCTCCGTGGTCGGGGCGGGCCGGTCGGCCGTGCGCGGCAGGAGTGTAGGGCATCGTGCGCCTGCGCTATGCTCGCGCCGACGACGACCCGGGGAACGCCATGACCGAGACCAGCGCCTTCGAACGCAGCCACGCCATCGTCATCGATGCGCCCGCCGCCGCGATCCTCGACTACGTGTCGAACCCGAACACCTGGCCCGAGTGGATCGCGGCCTCGCACCACATCGACAGCCCCGACCGGCCGCTCGCGGTCGGCGAGACCTTCCGCGAGCGCTGGGGCACGCGCCGGGGCGAGACCACGCTCGACTGGCGCGTCACCGCGCGCGAGGAAGGGCGCCTGTGGGAGGCACGGACCCATGCCGGCTTCATCGGCGAGATCATCGTGCGCTACGAGGTCGAGCCGGCCGCCGGCGGGCACCGCTATCGGCGCACGCTGATCAACCCGGCGCGCCCGCGGCCGCCGAGCGCCGAGATGATCGCGCGCATCGACGAGGAGGCCGCGGCGAGCCTGCAGAACATCCGCCGCGCCGTCGAGGCGCGCGCGCGCGCCTCGCGCTGACCGGTTCTAGTCCCGCAGCAGCACCGGCTCGAGCGCGTCGCCCTGCGCCAGCACGCGGCCGATCACCGCGGTCGTGCCGTAGCCGGCCGCGCGCAGCGCCGCGACGCACTCCTGGGCGTGTGCGCCGGGCACGGTCGCCAGCAGGCCGCCCGCGGTCTGCGGGTCGAACAGCAGGCGGTAGCGCGGGTGCGCGACCATCTCCGCCTGGTTGCGCAGCGCCCGGCGCAGGCGCACGTTGGCCGGCTGCAGCGAGGACAGGATGCCGGCGGCAGCGGTCTCCTCGGCGCCGTCGAGCACCGGCAGCGCGGAGAGCGCGATCTCGACGTCGACGCCGGAGGCGCGCGTCATCTCGACCACGTGGCCGAGCAGGCCGAAGCCGGTGAGGTCGGTGCAGGCGGTGGCGCCGAACCTGGCCAGGATGCGCGCGCCGTTGGCGTTGGACACGCACATCGAGTCGAGCGCGGCATCGATCCAGCGCCCGCGCACCTTGAGCAGCGGCAGCGCGGCGAACAGCGTGCCGGTGCCGATCGGCTTGGTGAGGACGAGCGCGTCGCCGGGACGCATGCCGCCCTTCTTCATCACCGCGGACAGGTTCTCGTCGATCAGGCCGTTGATCGCGAAGCCCAGCGCCAGCTCGGCGCCCTCGCCGGTGTGGCCGCCGACGAGCGCGCAGCCGGCCGCGTTCAGCACCTCGACGGCGCCCGACATCATCTGGAACAGCGTGTCCTCGACCTTCGCCTCGAGGCCCGGCGGCACCGTCACCACCGAGGTGGCCGACTGCGGCTCGCCGCCCATGGCGAAGATGTCGCCCAGCGCGTGGTTGGCCGCGACTTTGCCGAACAGGTACGGGTCGTCGATGAAGGCGCGGAAGAAGTCCACCGTGTGCACCATCGCCTTGCCGGGCGGCACGCGCACCACGGCGGCGTCGTCGGGCGAATCGAGGCCGATCAGCACGTCCGCGCGCGCGATCGGGTGCAGGGCGCCGAGCGCGCGCGCGAGCACGGTCGCGCCGACCTTGGCGCCGCAGCCGCCGCAGCGCATCGCGATCGCCGAGATCGCCTGCGCGGCTTCGTCGGCCTCGAGCTTCACCGGCGAGGCCGCGGGCGGTGGCGCGGCCGCGGGGTCCATCACCGGCAGGTCGCTGAACTTCTGCATGAAGCGCCGGGCGATCCAGTCCTTCCAGCGCCACACCCAGGCGCCGCGGAAGCCGAGCCAGCCGCGCGAGGCCACGGCGGCGCGGTCGCCGGTGGACACCAGCGCGAGCCAGCGGCGCTGGGGCCGGTAGGCGCGCGGCGCGCGGCCGTCGACGGCGCGGCGCAGGTTCTCCGCCAGCGGCGGACCCATGCGCACGGCGAACACGCCGGCCTTCTCGAGCGGGCGCCCGACCATCGAGGCGACGTCGCCGGCGGCGTAGACCAGCGGGTCGCTCACGGTCTGCAGGGTCTCGCGCACGCGGATGAAGCCGTCGCCGTCGAGCTCCAGTCCGGTCTCGGCGAGCCAGCGCGCACCGCCGGCGCGGGTCACCCACATCACCTCGTCGGCCTCGAAGGTGTCGCCGGCGGCCGTGCTCAGGCGCCCGGCGCCGACGCGGCGCACCTCGGCATCGGCGTGCACCGTCACGCCGCGCTCGGCGAGCACGCGCAGGAACGCGCGCCGCACCCAGGCGTTGTGGGTGGGCAGGATGGCGCCACCGCTGGTGAACAGGTGGAACGCGAGCTCGTCCGGGTCGCGTCCGAGGGCGCGACGCTCGTGGCGCAGCCGGTACTGCATGGCGAGCAGCAGCTCGACGCCGCCGGCGCCGCCGCCGACGACCGCGATGCGCGTCGGTCCCGAATGCAGGCGCACGCGCGCGAGCAGCGCGAGCCAGCGCTGGTTGAACTCCCAGATCGGCTTGACGGGCACGGCATGCTCGGCGGCGCCGGGCACGCTGCCCACTTGCGGCGTCGAGCCGATGTTGATCGAGGCGATGTCATAGGGCACCGGCGGCCGGCCGCGCAGCAGCACCTTGCGCGCCGCACGGTCGAGCCCGACCACGTGGTCGCGGATGAAGCGCGCGCCGGCGAACTGGGCGAGACGCCGCAGGTCGATGTGCACCTCGTCGAAGCTGTAGTGGCCGGCGATGTAGCCGGGCAGCATGCCCGAGTACGGCGTGTCGGTGTCGCGGCAGATCACCGTCAGGCGCACGCCCGGGACCGGCCGCATGCCGAACATGCGCAGGACACCGACGTGGCTGTGCCCGCCGCCGATGAGGACGATGTCGCGCAGGATGGGTTGACCGGAGGATTGCATCGGGACGGTTGGAGAGTGCCGGGCGGTCGACGCCGGGGCGGCGCCGGCGCGCAGTGTAGCGTCCGGCGGCGTCCGCGCGGCCGGGGCGAATGTGGCACGATACGCGCCGCGCCGCCTTCTGCGCGCAATGCCTTCCGCGAGAAATGTCCCAGCCATCCACGCCAATTCCCGCACCGCGCCGCCTGCGATGGGCGCTCGCGGCCGTGTTGCTCGCGCTCGGCGGCTGTTCCGGCGCCCGCCTGTGGCCGTTCGGCGCGGAGGAGGGGCGGCCGGCGGTGCCGGAGAACGCGGTCCGGTACGCGTGCGACGGCAACCGCGGCTTCTATCTGCGCATGCTCGCCGGCGGCGACGCCTGGGTGATCCTGCCCGAGCGCGAGTTTCGCCTCGACCGGGTCGGCGGCGCGACCGGGCGGCGCTTCACCAACGGCGTCGCCGTGCTCGATCTCGGACCCGACGCCGCGTCGCCGGCCAGCCTCACCGACGGGCCGGCGGCCGCGTTCGGCGGCTGCAAGCCGGCGGCGGACTAGCGGCAGGCACCGGCGCGGCCCGGGGCGTCGACCGACCAACAACAGCAGGGAGACAATGATGATGTGGAGACTATCGGGCCGGTGCGCCGCCCTCGTGGTGGCGCTGGCGGCGGCGCTGCCGGCCGGCGCGCAGGAATACCCGTCGCGCACGGTGCGCATCGTTTCGCCGTCGGCGCCCGGCGGGATCACCGACCTGATCGCGCGCCTGGTCGGCGACCGCCTCGCGACCTCCCTGAAGGTGCCGGTGATCGTCGAGAACAGGCCCGGCGGCACCGGCGCGGTGGCGCTGGACTTCGTCGCCAAGGCGCCCGCCGACGGCTACACCCTCGTGGTCGGCTTCTCCGGCGCCAACGTAATCCATCCGCTGATGAACCCGAAGCTGTCGTTCAACGCGCAGCGGGACTTCACCGCGGTCAGCATGGTGTTCACCGGGGCCAACGTCCTGGTCGTGCATCCGGCGGTCCCGGTCAACAGCTATCGCGAGTTCGTCACCTACGTGCGGTCGCAACCCAAGCCGCCCAGCTACGGTTCCTGGGGACCGGGATCGGGCGGGCATCTTGCCGGCGAGTACCTGAAGATGCTGACCGGCATCGACATGGTGCACGTGCCCTACAAGTCGACCACCGCGCTCACCACCGACGTGGTGGGCGGCCACATGCCGCTCGCGTTCCTCGACTCGTTCAACGCGATCACGCAGTCGCGCTCGGGCAAGGTGCGCGCGCTGGCGCAGGCGGGGCCGAAGCGCTCGCCGATGCTGCCCAACGTGCCGACCCTGCAGGAGGAGGGCGTGTCGTTCTCGATCGGCGCCTGGATCGGCTTCTTCGGACCCGCCGGCCTGCCGCGTGCGATCCTCGCGCGCCTGAACAGCGAGATCAACCAGGTCCTCGCCGCGCCCGACCTCGCGGACCGTTGGCTCAACATCAGCGGCTATGCGCCGACGCCGATGAAGCCGGAGGAGTTCGAACGCGTGATCGCCCAGGACTGGGAGATCTGGAAGAAGGTCATCGCCGAGGCGAAGATCAAGCCCGAGTGAGTTCCCGAAAGGCCCGCCCCGCCATGTCCACCCTGCTTCCCCGCCGTCGCTTCGCGGCCGCCCTCGGCGCCGCCGGCACCCTCGCCGTCCTTCCCGCCGCGGCACGCGCCCAGGGCGCCTGGCCGTCCGGCCGCGTCACCTTCATCGTCCCGTTTCCGGCCGGTGCCGCCACCGACATCACCGGGCGCATCATCGCCGAGAAGCTGGCCCAGATGTGGGGGCAGCCGGTGGTGGTCGACAACAAGGGCGGCGGCAACGGCCTGCCGGCGGCCGAGGCGGCCGCGCGCGCCAAGCCCGACGGCCTGACGCTGTTCCTGACCTCGGCCATGACGCACGCGGTCAACCCGTCGCTGTACGACAAGCTCCCCTACCACCCGCTCAACGACTTCGAGCCGGTGTCGCAGTTCGGGCGCCTGCCGTTCGTGGTCCTGGTGCGGCCCGACGGACCGCTCAAGACGCTCGCGGACCTGACCGCGCTGCTCAAGGCGGAGCCGGGCCGGCACAACTTCGGCGCCGGCTCGCTGCCGGCGCGCATCGCCGCGGAGATGTACCGTCAGCTCGCCGGGGTCGACGCGCTGCACATCGGCTACAAGAGCAACCCGCAGGCGTTCCCCGACCTGCGCAGCGGGCGCCTGACCTTCATGGTCATCGACACCACCAACGGCCGGCTGCAGATCGACAGCGGCGCGCTGCGCGGCCTGGCCGTGACCACCATGACCCGCGACGCCAAGCTGCCGCAGGTGCCGTCGACGGTCGAGGCCGGGCTGCCGGACTTCCAGATCTGGACCTGGACCGGCTTCTACGCACCCCGGGGCACGCCGCGCGACATCGTCGCGCGCATCCACCGCGACCTCGTCGCCGCCTGCAACGATCCGCAGGTGCTCGCACGCTTCGAGAACCTCGGCGGGCGCCCGGTCACCTCGACGCCGGAGGAATTCGGCGCCTTCACCCGTTCCGAAATCGAGCGCTGGGGCAGGATCATCCGCGCCGCCAACATCAAGCTGGAGTAATCGCCATGCAACACAATCTGAAGGGCAACAACGGGCCGCGCGTGCGGCATCTGGTCGAGGTCGGCGCGCCATACCGCACCATCGGCGTCGACAAGCTGACGCCGATCATCGGCGCCGAGCTCGACGGGGTCGACCTCGCGCGGCCGCTGCCGCCGGAGCAGCTCGCCGAGATCCGGCGCGCGCTGGCGGAGCACAGCGTCATCTTCTTCCGCGACCAGGTCCTCACCAAGGAACAGCACCTGGATTTCGGGAGGCTGTTCGGGCCGCTGCACGTGCATCCGGCGGCGCCGCACGAGCCCGGCCTGCCGGAACTGATGATCATCCACGCCGACCGCGATTCGCCGCGCGCCAACGGCGAAGGCTGGCACACCGACGTCAGCTGCGAGGAAGAGCCGCCGATGGGCAGCATCCTCTACATCAAGACCTGCCCGCCGCACGGCGGCGACACCCTGTTCGCCAGCATGTACGCGGCCTACGAGGCGCTGTCGGATCGCATGAAGGCCTATCTCGACGGGCTGACCGCGCTGCACGACAGCGAGGACGTCTACCGCGGCACCTACGCCAACTTCGGCGTCGCCGACAAGCCGGAGTACCCGAAGGCGAATCATCCGGTGGTGCGCACCCATCCGGTGACGGGCCGGCGCGCGCTGTACGTCAACCGCGGCTTCACCCGGCGCATCAACGGCATCCCGCGCGACGAGAGCGACGGCATCCTCGCCTACCTCTACCAGCACATGGAGAACCCGCTGTTCCAGTGCCGCTTCCGCTGGCGCGCGAACTCGATCGCGTTCTGGGACAACCGCTGCGTCCAGCACCGCGCGATGTGGGACTACTGGCCGAACACACGCAGCGGCAACCGCGTGACCATTGCCGGGGACAAGCCGGTCTGAGGCGCGCGGCGGGCCGGACTCATCCCGCCGGGCGCAGCCGCGCCGGCGCGAAGCACGCCGCGTCGACGGCCTGGCGCGCGCATTCCGGCGGCAGCGGCCCGGCCAGCAGCAGCGCCGCGGCCAGCGCCGCGGCGCCGGCCGCGCTCTGGATGCCGTAACCGCCCTGCGCGGCGAGCCAGAAGAAGCCGTCCAGCTCGCCGTCGAAGCCGATCACGGGCTCGCCGTCGGCGACGAACGAGCGCAGGCCCGCCCAGGCATGCCGCGGCCGGCGGATCGTGAGGGTCGTGGCGGCCTGGATCCGGTCGATGCCCAGCGCGATGTCGAGTTCTTCCGGCGCCACGTCGTGCGGCACGGTGTCGTCGGCATTCGCGGGCGAGCCGAGCAGTTGTCCGGCATCGGGCTTGAAGTACCAGGTCTCGTCGATGCCGACCACCGCGGGCCAGTGCGCGCAGGCGACGCCGGCCGGGGCGTCGAAGGTGAAGGCGCTGCGCCGGCGCGGCGTGAGGCCGACCGGCCGGGCGCCGCACAGCGCGGCCACCTGGTCGGCCCAGGCGCCGGCGGCGTCGACCAGCACGCCGGCGTGGATGGTGGCGCCGTCCGCGAGCTGCAATTGCCAGGCGCCGGCCGCGCGCGTTGCCGCGACCAGTTCGGCGTCGCAGCGCAGCGTGCCGCCGGCCGCGCGAAAGGCGCGCAGGAAGCCCTGGTGCAGGCCGTGCACGTCGATGTCCATCGAATCCGGGTCGAGCAGGGCACCGGCGACGCGGTCGGGCTTCAGGCACGGCGCGGCCGCGAGGGTGGCGCCTGCGTCGAGCGTGGCCAGGCGCGGGCAGTTGGGAGCGAGTGCCGCGCGCGTCGATGCCAGCAGCGCTTCCTGCCCGGGCGCCGCCACATAGAGCGCGCCGCGCGGTGTCAGGATGGGGTGGTCGGCGAACCCGGGCGGCGGTGCCTCGTAGAAGGCGCGGCTCGCGCGCGTGAGCGCGCGCACGCCCGTCGGGCCGTAGGACTCCATGAACATCGCCGCCGAGCGGCCGGTCGCGTGGTAGCCCGGATGGGACTCGCGTTCGAGCAGGATGACCGAGGCTTGCGAGGCCAGCCGGAAGGCCAGCGAAGCGCCCGCGATGCCCGCACCGACGATGGCGATGTCGAAGCACTGTGGGGCGACGGGATCGGTCTGCATCTGTCTGGGCTTTCGCGGGGGCCGGCGGTCGCGCAGCGCGGCCGGAATTGTCGAAAGAGTTTACATGGAGGCCGAACCATGCTCGCCCGGTCTGCGGAAACTGTTGATTTTTCTGAAATTCGCCATCTGGGCGCACTTCTTGCTTGAATTTGCTTCACTGCGGCACATCACGTGCCTCTTCGTTGACGGGAGCATCCGAGATGAATCGATGGAAGGATTGGCTTGTTGCCGGCGCGCTGTTTCTGGCTTCGGCACAAACCGGCGTTGCTGCCACCGGCACCGCGTCGATCGACTGGTCCACCTTCAGCTATCAGGTGTACGGACTCGGCCCGACGCCGAACCCGCTGCCCGGGATCACCTTCGACAGTCAATCATCGAGCGTCTGGGCCCGCGAGCAGGGCAATCCGTCCGGGATCGGTGACGGTTCGGGCGACTGGACCACGCCGCTCAGCGTTATCCAGGGCGTCGCGCTCGGCACTGGCGGCATCGCGCCGGGCGACACGCTGGTCGCGCAATTCACCGCGCACCCGGCGGTACCGGAAGTCACCGCCAATTCCGAACGCCAGGCGTATTTCACGCTGACAGCCAATTCGTACGTGGTCTTTTCGGTTCATGCGAGCACGGCGATCGACATGAATGTTCCGCAGGGCGGTGCCGCCTACAGCTGGGCCTTTCTGACCGTGGAGGGGCAGGACATGTATGGCGGTCCCGACCTTCAGCGTTCCTCCACCGACAAGCTGTCGTGGGCGAACGGTTTCGGCAACGCGCAGTCGCAGGAGGGGCTGCTGATCGCCAGTTTTTCCAATCTCACGGGTGGCGATCTCAGCGGTCAACTGATCGCCCATGCGACCGTGAACAGCTACGGCGGCACCATCATCTTCGTGCCGGGCATCCCGGAGCCGCAGACCTACGCGATGTTGTTGGCCGGTCTGGCGCTGGTTGGCACGATGGCACTGCGCCGCAAGCGAGACTCTGCCTGACGACGGTTCGCGTTGCCATGACAACGGCGCCTGCGGGCGCCGTTTGCTTGTCGGGACGGGCGGCGTCGGGCCACGCACTTGCCCTGGTCGCCGGCGGGCTGACCGTGACGCGGTAGCCTCCTCACCACCCCGAGAACCGCGGCCACACCGCCTCGATCTCCGGACTGGCGCCGCGCACCGCGTGGTAGCGGTCGTGCTGGGCGCCGGTCGCGCAGGCATGGTTGGGCAGGATGCGCAGCAGCGTGCCGACCGGCAGCATCGGCATGCGCGCCGGGTCGCCCGAGCGGTGCGCGAGGATGCCGTGCTCCTGATTGGCGCCGGTCATCACGATGTCCGGCAGCAAGGCGCCGGCGGCGTCGCAGACGAGGCCGTAGCCCTGGTCGACCGGCTGGCTCGCGGTGCCGCGGTCGCGCGACAGCGCCATCCAGCCGGCGTCGGTGACGAGCCAGCCGCGCTCGCGCTGGTGGCCGATCACCGTGGTCAGCACCGAGAGCGCGAGGTCCTCGACGCGGCAGACGCCGATGCCCGCCATCACCAGGTCGAAGAACACGAACACGCCGGCGCGCACCTCGGTGACGCCGTCGAGGCGCTCGGCGTAGGTGGCGGTCGGGCTCGAGCCGACGCTCACCACCGGGCACGGCAGGCCGGCGTCGCGCAGCCGCGCCGCGGCGCGCACGGTGCGCGAGCGCTCCTGTTCGGCCATCGCGCGGATCGCCGCGACCGAGCGGCAGTCGTAGGAGGCGCCGGCGTGCGTCATCACGCCGGCGAGCGAGCCGGCCGCGTGCAGCGCGCGGCCGACCGCCAGCAGGTCCGCCGATTCCGGCGCGACGCCGGCGCGGTGGCCGTCGCTGTCGATCTCGATCAGCGCCGGCAGGGCCGCGCCCTGCGCGCGCGCCTGGGCGGCGAGCGCCCCGGCGATCTCGACGTTGTCGACCAGCACGGTGAGGTCGACGCCGCGCGCGCGCAGGCGCGCCGCGTGCGCGAGCTTGTTCGGCGCGATGCCGACCGCGTAGAGGATGTCGGTGCAGCCCTGGTCGGCGAACGCCTCCGCCTCCTTCAGCGTCGACACCGTGATCGGCCCGGTGCCGCCGTCGAAGAAGCGTCGCACCACGTCGGCGGACTTGGCGGTCTTCACGTGCGGGCGGAAGCCGACGCCGAGCGCGCGCAGGTGCGCGCGCATGCGCGCGATGTTGGCGTCCATCGTCGGCACGTCGAGCAGCAGGGCCGGCGTCTCCAGGTCGGAAAGTTGCATGGTGCGGGGCGGTGCGGCGGGGCGCGGGCAAAGCCGGCATTGTGCCGCATGTGCGCGGCGGGCCGCGCGATAATCGCGCCTCCACCCGACGCCGGAGCGAGCGATGAAGGTCACCGAGGTTGTCGTCCATGTGCTCAAGAGCCCGCTGGCCGAGCCGTTCGCGTTCTCGCAGGGCTGGGTGCGGCAGCGCAGCGCCACCCTGGTCGAAGTCCGGACCGACGCCGGCATCACCGGCTGGGGCGAGGCGTTCGCGCAGGGCCTGGAGCCGCCGGAGATCGCCGCGGCCGCCGTCGCCCACGCGCTGACGCCCCTGATCCTCGGCAGCGACCCGCAGGACACCGAGGTGCTGTGGCACCGCATGTACCACGCGACCCGCGACTACGGCCGCAAGGGGTCGGTGGTGGCGGCGATCAGCGCGATCGACATCGCGCTGTGGGACATCACGGGCAAGGCGCGCGGCGCGCCGATCTGGAAGCTGCTCGGCGGCGCGTTCCGCTCGCGCGTCGAGCCCTACGCGACCGGCTTCTATCGCCTCCGCGGCCAGGGCGAGGCCGAGCGCCTGGCCGAGGAGGCGATCCGCCACCACGAGTCCGGCTTCCGCTTCATGAAGGTCAAGCTCGGCTACGGCGTGGAGGACGACATCGCCTGCATGCATGCGATCGGCCGTGCGATCGAGGGCCGCGGCGTGACGCTGATGATCGACACCAACCATGCCTACGGTCGCGCCGAGGCGGCGCGCCTGGGGCGCGCGCTCGAGGGCTTCGACCTGCGCTGGTACGAGGAGCCGGTCGCGCCCGAGGACGTGGCCGGCTACGTCGAGATGCGCGCCCGGCTGTCGACGCCGATCGCCGGCGGCGAGAACGAGCACACGCTCTACGGCTTCCGCGACCTGTTCGTCGCCGGCGCGGTCGACGTCGCCCAGCCCGACCTCGGCTCGTGCGGCGGCATCACCGGCGCGCGCCACATCGTCGCCCTGGCCCAGGCGCACGGGGTGGCGGTCAATCCGCACGTCTGGGGCTCGGCGATCGCGCAGGCGGCCTCGCTGCAGCTGATCGCCGCGCTGCCGGTCGCGCACCATTCGCTGTTCGCGCAGGAGCCGATCCTCGAATACGACCGCTCGTCGCACCCGTTCCGCCAGCACCTGATCACCGCGCCGATCGTGCAGCAGGGCGGCTGGGTGGCGATTCCCGGCGGGCCGGGCCTGGGCGTGGAAGTCGATCGCGCGGTGCTGGAGAAGTTCCGTGCCTGAGACGCGGCGCGGGCCGCGCCGCCCGCCTCTGTGCAAGAATGCCGGGCTCGGAGCGCGCAGGCGCGGACTTGAAATCAGGGAGACGACATGACGGGAATGCTCGAAGGCAAGGTGGCGGTGATCACCGGCGCAGGCGGCGGCATCGGCCGCGATTTCGCGCTGGCGTTCGCGAAGGCGGGGGCGAAGGTGGTGGTCAACGACCTCGGCGCCTCGGTGGCGGGCGAGGGCAAGGATGCCGGGCCGGCGCAGAAGGTGGTCGACGAGATCAAGGCCGCCGGCGGCAGCGCGGTGGCCAACACCGACAGCGTCGCCGACTGGGATTCGGCCAACCGCATCATCAAGACCGCGATCGACGCCTACGGCCGCATCGACTGCGTGGTCAACAACGCGGGCATCCTGCGCGACCGCTTCTTCTTCAACATGAGCATCGAGGAGTGGAAGGCCGTCATCGACGTGCACCTGAACGGCTCGTTCTACGTCGCCCGCGCCGCCGCGCCGTACTTCAAGAGCGAGGGGCGCGGCGCCTATGTGAACATGACCTCGACCTCGGGCCTGATCGGCAATTTCGGCCAGGCCAACTACGCCGCCGCGAAGCTGGGCATCGTCGGGCTGTCGAAGTCGATGGCGATGGACATGGCCAAGTACAACGTGCGCTCGAACTGCATCTCGCCGTTCGCCTGGAGCCGCATGATCGGCTCGATCCCGACCGAGACGCCGGACCAGAAGGCGCGCGTCGAGAAGCTCAAGTCGATGGAGACCGCGAAGATCGCGCCGCTCGCCGTGTTCCTCGCGAGCGACGCGGCCGCCGGCGTCACCGGCCAGGTGTTCGGCGTGCGCGCCAACGAGCTGTTCCTGTTCAGCCAGAGCCGGCCGCTGCGCTCGGTGCATCGCGCCGAGGGCTGGACCGCGGAGACCATCGCCGCGCACGCGATGCCGGCGATGAAGGCGCACTTCTACGCGCTCGACCGCTCGCAGGACGTGTTCAGCTGGGACCCGATCTAGGACGGGACGCGCGGGCGATGGAGACCGGAATGGAAGACGACACCCTGGCGATGCTGGCGGACGCCGCGGCCGCGTTCGCGCAGCCCGACGGCCGACGCGTGCGCGCCGCGCGCGCCGGCGCGCCGTGGTTCGACCGCGGCGTCTGGCGCCAGATGGCCGAGCAGGGGTACCTCTCGGTGCTGCTGCCGGAAACCGCCGGCGGCCTCGGCCTGGGCATGGCGGCGGCATGCGCGATCGCCGATCGCCTCGGGTACGCCGCCTATCCCGAGCCCTACGTCGCCGGCGCCGTGCTGCCGACCGCGGCGCTGGCGCATTGCGGGACCGCGCCGGCCGACCTGCTCGCGTCGCTGATGTCGGGCGAGCGCGTGGCCACCCTGGCCTGGCAGGGCGATGCGGGCGAGCTCGGGGCCGACACCGGCGGCGTCACCGAGACCGACGGCCGCCTCGACGGCGCGTGCCGCTTCGTGCGCGTCGCCGCGGCCGATGTGTTCCTCGTCGCCGCGCGCGGCGCCGCCGGCGTCTCGCTGTACGCGCTCGAGCGCGACCGCGCCGGCCTGACGGTCGGCCTGGAGCCGGCCGCCGACGGCAGCGCGAGCGCGCGCCTCGCGTTCGCCGGCGTGCGCGTCGGTGCCGGCGACCGCGTCGCCGGCCCGGCGGCGGCCGCTGCTGCCGTGGCGCACGCCGCCGATGCCGCGATCCTCGCCACCGCGGCCGAGCTCAACGGCATCATGGAACGGGTGCTCGAGTTCACCTTCGAATACCTGCGCACGCGCAAGCAGTTCGGCAAGCCGATCGGCAGCTTCCAGGCCCTGC
The DNA here is from genome assembly GCA_016790695.1 of Burkholderiales bacterium. Lineage (GTDB taxonomy): Bacteria > Pseudomonadota > Gammaproteobacteria > Burkholderiales > JAEUOS01 > JAEUOS01. The sequence continues at coordinate 16,978 of JAEUOS010000111.1, read as the reverse complement.
AGCACCGCGCGGTCGACATCTGGATGCAGAAGGAGCTCTCCCGGGCCGCGCATGCGGCGGGGCTGGCGCGCTTCGTCGCGCCGCAGGCGACGCCGGCGGAACGCGCGCTCGCCGCCGCCGGCGCCAAGGCGCGCGCCGCCGAGGCGGCGATGACGGTGTGCAAGCAGGCGGTGCAGCTGCACGGCGCGATCGGCTTCACCGACGAGTACGACCTGAGCCTGTACTTCAACCGCGCGCTGGTGCTGTGCGCGTGGCTGGGCAACGCCGCGGCGCAGCGGCGCCGGTATGCCCGGCTCGACGCGGCCGCGCGCGCCACCGGAGCGGCGTCATGAGCTACGGCGTCACGCAGGAACGCGACTGGAACGCGCTGTCGGACGCGGAGTTCCGCGCCCTCGTGCGCGCCGACTTCGAGGCCAACTACCCGGCGCAGCTGCGCTTCCCGCCGCGGCGCCTGCGCTGGAGCGAGATCGGCGGCTGGTACCGGCGCATGGCGGCGAAGGGCTGGATCGCGCCGAACTGGCCGGCCGAGTACGGCGGCATGGGCCTGGCGCCGGCCAAGCTCCTCATCTTCATCGAGGAGCAGGAACGCTGGGGCATCGCGCGCTTCCAGGACCACGGCGTGCTGATGGTCGGGCCGGTGCTGCAGCGCTTCGGCACCGAGGCGCAGCGCCGCCGCTTCCTGCCCAAGATCCTCACCTGCGAGAACATCTGGTCGCAGGGCTATTCGGAGCCCGGCGCCGGCTCCGACCTCGCCGGCCTGTCGACGCGCGCGCGCCGCGACGGCGACCACTACGTGATCGACGGCCACAAGATCTGGACCACGCTCGCGCAGGACGCCACCCACATGTTCGTGCTGGTGCGCACCAACACCGAGGCGAAGAAGCAGGAGGGCATCAGCTTCCTGCTCGTCGACATCACCGCGCCGGGCATCACCGTGCGCCCGATCCGCGACATGGCCGGGCACGAGGAATTCTGCGAGGTGTTCTTCGACGGCGTGCGCACGCCGGTCGAGAACCTGGTCGGCGAGGAGAACGGCGGCTGGACCATCGCCAAGTCGCTGCTCGGCTTCGAGCGCATCTTCATCGGCAGCCCGAAGCTGCCCGAGTACGGCCTGGCCATGCTCGAGAGCCTCGCGCAGGCGCGCGGCGTCGCCGACGATCCGCTGTTCGTCGACAAGTTCACCGCCCTGAAGCTCGACGTCGCGCACCTCGGCGACCTCTACGAGCGCTTCGCCGCGACGCTGGTGCGCGGCGAGCCGCTCGGCCCCGATGTCTCGGTGCTCAAGATCTGGGCCACCGAGACCTTCCAGCGCATCGCCGACCTCGGCATCGAGACCGCGGGCGACTGCGGCGCCCTGACCGGCGCGGTGCCGATGGGCGCGGCCGCGATCGACGCGCTGTCGCTGTTCTACAAGGCGCGCGTGCCGACCATCTACGGCGGCAGCAACGAGATCCAGCGCAACATCCTCGCGCGCCAGGTGCTCGACCTGCCGTCCTGACGCGCGCATCGGCATGACCGCAACAAGAAAGGAGACGCAGATGACTCATCGAATCGGTGCCGGCCTGGTCGTCGGCCTGGCGGCGCTGCTGGCCGCGCCCGCCGCACTGGCGCAGGCCTATCCGAACAAGCCGGTGCGCGTCCTGCTCGGCTACACCCCGGGCGGCGCGGCGGACTCGTCGATGCGGCCGCTGGCGCGCGTGCTCGAGCCCATCCTCGGGCAGCCGATCATCATCGAGCCGCGGCCCGGCGCCGCCGGCGGCGTCGCCGCCGAGTTCATCAGCAAGGCCGCGCCCGACGGCTACACGCTGTACTTCGCCGACAACGGACCGTTCACCACCGCGCCGCACCTGACCAAGGTCAACTACCAGCACCTGGGCTCGTTCACCCACATCGGGCAGACCTGCACCAGCGGCAGCATCCTGGTCGTGCATCCGGCGACGCCGTTCCGCAGCGTCGCCGACGTGATCGCGGCGGCCAAGAAGGAGCCGGACAAGTGGAGCTACGGCACCTCTGGCGTCGCGGGACCGCACCACCTCTCCGGCGAATACTTCAAGAGCGTCACCGGGGTCTCGATCCTGCACGTGCCGTACAAGGGCGGCGCGCCGGCGATGACCGATCTCATGGGCGGGCAGGTGCCGATGCTGTTCTCCTCGCTCTCGCCGGTGGTGGGGCCGCTCAAGGCGGGCAAGCTGCGCGCGCTCGCGGTGACCTCGCCGAAGCGCTCCGGCGCGTTTCCCGACGTGCCGACGATGGACGAGGTGGGCGTGAAGGGCTTCGATTCGACCACCTGGTTCGGCCTGGTCGGCCCGGCCGGCCTGCCTGCCGAGGTGGTGGCGCGCCTGTCGCAGGCGCTGCTCAAGGCCGGCGAGGACAAGGGCCTGCAGGAGCAGTACCGCCAGGTCGGCTGCGACGCGGATTTCCTCACCCCGGCGCAGACCACAGAGAAGATCCGCGGCGACCACGCCAAGTGGGGCCGCATCATCAAGGACGCCAACATCAGGGCCGAGTGAGGCCGGCGGCCGCGACGGCTGCGAACCAGGGAGATTCGGATGCACAAGGTCATGCTCGTCACCGGCGGCAGCCGCGGCATCGGCGCCGCCACCGCGGTGCTGGCCGCCGGGCGCGGCTATGCGGTCGCGGTCAACTACACGAAGGACGCGCAGGCCGCCGGCGAGGTGGTCGGCAGGATCCGGGCTGCGGGCGGCAAGGCCGTCGCGCTGCGCGGCGACGTCGCCATCGAGCACGACGTGATGGAACTGTTCCGCGACGTCGACCGCGAACTCGGGCCGATCGACTGCCTGGTCAACAACGCCGGCGTGGTCGACGTCCGGGCGCGCGTCTCCGAGATGAGCGTCGCGCGCCTCAAGCGCATGTTCGACATCAACATCGTGGGCTCGTTCCTGTGCGCGCGCGAAGCGGTGCGGCGCATGTCGACGCGCGAGGGGCCGGCGCGGGGCGCGGGCTTCGGCCGCGGCGGCACCATCGTCAACCTGTCGTCGGCGGCGGCGCGCCTCGGCTCGCCCGGCCAGTACGTCGACTATGCGGCCGCCAAGGGCGCGATCGACACCTTCACCCTCGGCCTGGCGCGCGAGGTCGCGACCGAAGGCATCCGCGTCAACGCGGTGCGCCCGGGCATCACCGACACCGATATCCACGCCTCCGGCGGCGAGCCCAACCGCGCGCAGGAGAGCGCGCCGCTGATCCCGATGAAGCGTCCCGGCACCGCGCACGAGATCGCCGAGGCCATCCTGTGGCTGGCCTCCGACGCCTCGTCGTACTCGACCGGAACGATCATCGACTGCACCGGCGGGCGCTAGGCAACCGCCCGCCGCGCGGCACGCGCGGCCGGAACGAAACAAAGGGGCCGCACGGGCCCCTTTGTCGTCGAGTGCCGCGTGGCGCTATGCCACGCCGTGCTTCTTGAACCAGGCCAGCATGCGCTTCCAGCCGTCTTCCGCGGCTTCCTTGCGGTAGCTCGGGCGGTAGTCGGCGTGGAACGCGTGCGGCATGCCTTCGTAGACATGGATCGGCGACTCCTTGTCCTTGCCGAACGCGAGCAGGCCCGCGCGCAGGCGCTCGACCATGTTCATCGGGATGCCGGCGTCGGCGCCGCCGTACAGGCCCAGCACCGGCGCCTTGAGCTGATCGGTGACGTCGATCGGCGAGAGCGGCATCGCCGGCGGCATCGGATTGAGGCCGCCGTACCACGACACGCCGGCCCGGACCTTCTTGCTGTGGGCGACGTACATCCACACCGTGCGCCCGCCGCGGCACATGCCGGTGATGCCCATCTTCTTCGCGTTGACCTTGGGCTGCTTCTCGGCGAAGGCGACGAGCGCGTCGAGGTCGGCCAGCATCACCTCGTCCTTGAGCTGGTTGGCCGCCGAGAGCACCTGCTTGATGTCGGAGATCTTCGACAGGTCGCCGGACCGGAAATACGGGTCGAGCGTGATCCCCGTGTAGCCGACCTTCGCCAGGCGCCGGCAGATGTCCTTCTGGTACTCGTGCATGCCGAAGATCTCGGGGATGACGATCACCGTCGCGCGCTTGCCCGCGGCCTTGGGCGAGGCCATGTAGCCGGGCATCTCGCCGCCGGCGACCGGCACCTTGATGTCCTTGACGTCGAGGCCGTCAGCGGGCGTGATGATCGCGGTCTGCGCGACCACCGGGCCGGCCGCCAGGGTGAAGCCCGCGGTCGAGGCTGCCGAGGCGAGGAAGCCGCGCCGCGACACCGTCACCTTCGGCAGGAGGCTTTCCATGTGGGGGTCGTCAAAGCCGCGTTTGTCTTCGAGCATGCGTGTCTCCTGGGGGATGTGGGGCGGGGGGAACCAAGGGCTTACACGGACAAGCCGCCGATTATTCCACGCGCGCGGCGCGGTCAGGGGTGCGGGTTAACCCTCGGGCGCCGGGTCAGCGCGGCGCGACGCGCGTGCCGTCGGCGACGCCGGCGCCGGGATAGCGCACCAGCCGGACGCCCTCGGCCAGGCCGCCGCGGATCTCGGCCTCGAGATCGTTGCGCTGTCCCACCTCCACCGGGCGCCGGCGCGCGCGGCCGTCCTCGATCGCATAGACGCACCAGCCGTCGGCGCAGCGGAACAGCGCGGCGGCCGGCGCCTTCAGCACGCCGTCGGCGCTCCAGGTGACGATGCGCGCGGTGACGCGAAAGCCGTCGCCGAGCGGGCCCGGCGGGTCGATGAAATCGGCGATCACGTTGGTGCGCTTCTCCTCGACGCCGAGCGCGGACACCTTGGTGAAGGCGTGCGGCTCGACCGTGCGCACGCGCGCGCGCAGCGTGCCCGTGCCGCCCCAGCGCTCGAGCAGCACCGGCATGCCGGGCTTGACGCTGACGGCCTCGGTCGACAGGGCCTCGACGACGATCTCCAGGCGCGCGAGGTCGCCGATGGTCATGAGCGGCGCGCCGGCGGCGACGACGCGCTCGCTGGCCTCGGCGATGCGCAGGATGCGGCCGGCCGCCGGTGCGCGCACCGTGATCAGCGCGCCGCTCTGCGCCGCCAGGCCGGCGCGCGCCGCGCGCACCTCGGCGGCGGCCGCGCGCGCCTTGTGCCGCGCCGCCTGCGCCTCGTCGGCGCTGGTGGTCTCGGCGATGCGCGCGCGTTCGGCCGCCTGCGGCGACAGGAACTTCTCCTGCACCAGCTTCTCGACCCGCGCGCGCTCGCGCGCGGCCTGCACCGCGTCGTCCTCGGCATGGCGCGCGCGCGCGGTCGCCTCGCGCTCGAGCGCCTCGGCGGCGGCCACCCGCGCGCCCATCTCGTCGCGCTCGCGCGTCGACAGCGGCGCGGCGGCGATGCGCGCGACGACCTGCTGCTCGGCCACCGCGTCGCCGTCGTGCAGGTCGATGCGCATCACGCGCCCGGCAACCGGGGCGGTGATCACGTAGCGGTCGTGGGCGCGGGTCTCGCCCTGCTCGACCAGCGCCACCTGCAGCGGTCCGCGCGTCGCGGCGGCGGCGTCGACCGGCACCGGGGCCGGGCGCAGCAGCGCGTAGGCGCCGGCCGCGGCGGCGGCGACGGCGAGGCCGGCGCCGAGCTTGTTCCAGAGGGGACGGTTCATCGGCTCATTCGCGGGTCTTGAGGACGGCCACCAGGTCCAGGGTGCGCAGGCGTCGCGCCACCGCGAGCGCCGACAGCGTCGCCGCCGCCAGCGCCGCCACCACCGGCGTGAGCCAGGTCGTCCCGGCGATCACCAGCGGCAGGCGGAACATCTCGCGGTCGAACACCGGCACCAGCAGCGCGCACAGGCCGTAGCCGATCGCGAGCCCGGCCGGGATCGCCAGCAGCGTCAGCAGCGCCTGCTCGCCGACGAAGATCGCCATGATATCGCCGTGGCCGAAGCCCAGGACCCGCAGGCTCGCCAGCTCGTGGCCGCGCTCCGAGAGCGCGATGCGGGCGCCGTTGTAGACCATGCCGGCGACGATCACGCTGGCGAACGCGACCAGCACCGCCGAGAAGACGACGAAGCTGCGGTCCATGGTGTCGCGGATCGCGCGCTGCATCACGCCGCGGATCGCGACGCCGGCCACCGCGGGCACGCGCTTGAGCGCCGCGTAGAGCGCGTCGGCGGCGGCCGGGTCGACGCGCAGGTAGGCTCCGGAGATCGTGCCTTCCTCGCGCAGCAGGCGGGCCAGGGCGCCGGCATCCATGTAGGCATTGAGGCCGAGCAGTTCCTCGACCGTGGCGACCACCGCGACGCGCGCGGCGACGCGCGCGCCCTCGAGGATCTCGACCTCGACCGCCATGCCGGGCGCGACCTCGAGGATCTGCGCGAGCTTCGCGCCCAGCACCAGGCCCTCGGGCGGCAGCGTCGCGACGGCGAGATCGCGCCCGACCGGCCGGCGCAGCACCGCGTCGGGCGGCAGGCCGGTGATCTCGACGCGCTTGCTGCGCGCGCCGTGCGTCAGGCGCGCGGGCGCGGCGCGGAACGCCTCGGCCTGCCGCACCCCCGGCAGGCGCGCGATGTCGTGCATCGCGCGCGCCGGCAGGGCGGCGTCGAACAGCACGGCGGCGTCGTCGCGCTGCGCATGGTCGAAGTGCACCATCAGCAGGTGATTGACGGCGTCGTAGGTGAAGCGCCCGGCGAGCATCAGCCCCACGGCCAGCGCGATGCCGGCGATCGACAGCAGCGCGCGCCCGGGCCGGCGCGCCAGGTTGCGCAGCAGCATGCGTCCGGCCGGCCCGGCCAGGCGCGCGAGGCCCGCGCGCTCGAGGAAGCCGGCGCGGAACCGCGCCGGCGCCGCCGGCCGCATCGCCTCGGCCGGCGGCAGCGCAAGCGCGCTGCGCATCGCGGCGAAGGCGCCGGCCACCGCCGCGGTCACGCTCACCGCGGCGACGGTCGCGAGCAGCCGGCCGTCGACCACCAGTTCGAGCCGGGGGAAATGGAAGTAGTCGCGATACACCGCGACCAGCAGGCGCCCGAGCGCGAGGCCCAGCGGCGCGCCTACGGCCAGCCCGAGCCCGACGGTGGCGAGCGCGAACTGCAGGTAATACGCGCCCACCGACGCGTTGGAGCGGCCGAACGCCTTGAGCAGCCCGATCTGCGCGCGCTGCAGCGCCACCAGGCGCGACAGGGTCACGTAGAGCAGGAACGCCGCCACCGCGAGGAACAGCGTGGGGATGAAGGTCGCCATGATGCGGATCTCGCCGAGCTCGTCGGACAGGAAGCGGTGCGACGCCTGCTCCTCGCGGCCGTGCGCGGCCAGGCCGCCGTAGCGCGCGACCACGCGGTCGATGCGCGCGAGCACCTCGGCCTCGACGCTGCCGGCGGCGAGCGCGAAGACCGCGTCGTTGAACGCGCCGTCCATGTCGAACGCCGGCCCCATCGCCTCGCGCGCCATCCACAGGATGCCGAAGCGCCGGTTGTCCGGGAACAGCGCGCCGCGCCCGACCTCGTAGATGTACTCGGGCGACAGGCCGAGGCCGACGATGACGAGCTCGCGCCAGCGCCCGTTGAGGATGGCGCCGATGCGCGCGCCGATCGCCAGGCCGTTGGCCTCGGCGAAGGCCTGGCTCGCGAGCACCTCGTCGGCGCGGCCCGGCTCGGGCGCGCGGCCGGCGGCGATGTGGACGCCGTTGAGCATGCCCGCGCTGCGCGCGGGCAGCGACACCAGGCGGCCGGTCGCTGGCTCGGCGAGGCCCGGCACGTCCAGGGTCACGTCCATGACCACGCGCGTGCGCACCTCGGCCACGCCGGGGATCTCGCGCAGCTCGGCGGCCACCGCCTCGGGCGCGCGCTTGAGGCGCACGAAGGCATCGGCGAAGCGCAGGCTCGCGTAGTAGTCGGCCTGGGTCGCCGCCAGCGAGTGCCAGGTGCTGCGGGTGGCGGTGAGCGCGGCGATGCCGCAGGCGGCCACGAGCGCGGCCGCGAGCACCTGCCCGCGCAGGTGCCAGAGGTCACGCAGCAGCATGCGCGTCGCGGCGCTCACCACGACAGCTCCGCCGGATGCGCGCGCCGCGCGTTGCGCCGGTCCTCGACGATGCGCCCGCTGGAGATGCGGATCACGCGGTCGGCCATCGCGGCGATCGCGGCGTTGTGCGTGATCACCACGGTGATGGTGCCGAGTTCGCGGTTGACCCGCTCGAGCACCTCGAGCACCAGCTTGCCGGTGGCGTAGTCGAGGGCGCCGGTGGGCTCGTCGCACAGGAGCACGTCGGGCCGCTTGGCCACCGCGCGCGCGATCGCGACGCGCTGCTGCTCGCCGCCGGAGAGCTGGGCCGGGAAGTGCCCGGCGCGCTCGGCCAGTCCCACCAGCGCGAGCGCCGCCGCCGGCGCCATCGGCGCCTCGGCCAGCTCGGTCACCAGCGCGACGTTCTCCGCGGCGGTGAGGCTGGGGATCAGGTTGTAGAACTGGAACACGAAGCCGACGTGCTCGCGGCGGTAGCGCGTGAGCGCCTCGTCGGCGGCCGCGGTGAGGTCGTGGTCGCGGTAGTGCACGGTGCCGCCGCTGGGGCGGTCGAGCCCGCCGAGGATGTTGAGCAGCGTCGACTTGCCGCTGCCCGAGGCGCCGAGAAGCACCACGAACTCGCCCGGGAAGAGGTCGAGGTCGACGCCGTCGAGCGCGCGCACGTCGACCTCGCCCATGCGGTAGGTCTTGGTCAGGCCGCGCGCGCGGAAGACGGCGGGCGCGGCGGCGGGCGCGGAGGCGGCAGGCATCGGGGATCGGGCGCGGCGCCACGGCGGGCCGCGCACGTCGGCAATGTACCCGCGCGCCGCGGCGCGTGCTTGCGCTGCGTCAAGCGCGCCGGCGCAAGCGGCGGGCGCCGCCTAGAACGCCCCCTCCCAGGGCGCCGACAGCCGCGTCGCCGAGTGGATCAGGCCGACCATGCTGTAGGTCTGCGGGAAGTTGCCCCACAGCTCGCGGCTCGCCGGGTCGATGTGCTCGGCGAGCAGGCCCAGGCGCGTGCGGCAGGCGAGCAGGTTCTCGAACAGGCCGCGCGCCTCCGCGTGCCGGCCGAGCGCGGCGAGCGCGTCGATGTACCAGAACGTGCAGACCAGGAAGGCGTTCTGCGGCGTCCCGAAGTCGTCGGCGCCCGCATAGCGGAAGATGAAGTCGCCGCGCCGGAGCTCGCCCTCGACCGCCGCGACGGTGGCGGCGAAGCGCGGGTCGGCCGGCGCGACGAATCCCAGCTCGGCGATCAGCAGCAGGCTGGCGTCGAGCGTCGTGCCGCCGAAGTCGGCGACGAAGCTGCCGCGCGCCGTGCTCCATGCGGCGACCTCGATGCCGCGGTGGATCTGCGCCGCATGCGCGCGCCAGTAGCGCGCGCGTTCGTCGAGCCCGAGCCGCGCGGCGATGCGCGCCAGCCGGTCGCAGGCGACCCAGCACATGATCGCCGAGAACGTGTGCACCCGGGTGGCGCCGCGCAGCTCCCACAGGCCGGCGTCGGGCTCGCGCCAGACGCGCGCGGCGACCTCGCCCAGCGCCTCGAGATGCGCGAACAGCCCGACGTTGCCGGTGTCGCCCAGGCGGCGGTCGAAGAACACGTGCGTCGCGGCGAGGATGGCGGCGCCGTAGACGTCGTTCTGCACCTGGCGGTGGGCCTGGTTGCCGATGCGCACCGGGCCCATGCCGCGGTAGCCGGGCAGGGCGGCGACCTCGCTCTCCGGCATGTCCGCGCGGCCGTTGATGCGGTAGACCGGCTGCAGCGTCCCGCCGCGCGCCTGCGCCGCGAGGTTGACGATGTAGCCGAGGTAGCGCTCCATGGTGCGGGTGGCGTTGAGGCGGTTGAGCGCGCTGACGGTGAAGTAGGCGTCGCGCAGCCAGCAGTAGCGGTAGTCCCAGTTGCGCGCGGTGCCGGCGGCCTCGGGGATCGAGGTGGTGGGCGCGGCGATGATCGCGCCGGTGTCGTCGACCGCCGAGAGCTTCAGGGTGATCGCCGCGCGGATCACCGCGTCCTGCCACTCGAACGGGATCGACAGATCGCGCACCCAGTCGCGCCAGTAGTCGACCGTGGCCTCGCAGAAGCGCCGCGCGACCTCGGCCGGCGCGCCCTGCAGGGTCTCGTCGGGGCCGAGCAGGAAGTCGCGCTCGCCGGTCAGGACGAACGGCGTCGCCTCGAGCACCGCGCCGACCGAGGCGTCGGTGGTCACGCGCATGACGTGGTCCGGCCCGACATAGCGCACGTGGTTGCTGCCCCAGGTGCGCGCGGGCTCCGCCGTGCCGTGGCCGCAGGCCGGCGCCAGCCGGACCGTGACGACCGGGCTGCCGGCGACGCGCCGCAGGCGCCGCACCAGCATCACCGGGCAGAACATGCGTCCGAACTGGCGAAAGCGCGGCGCGAAGTCGGTGATCTCCACCACGCCGCCGCGGCTGTCGCCGAGCGTGGTCACCAGCACGGCGGTGTTGGGCAGGTAGTGCTGCTCGCTGCGCGCGCAGTCGGCGAGCTCGATCGCGAAGAAGCCGGCCTCGCCGCCGGGGGCCGCGCGCGGCCGCAGCAGCGAGCAGAACACCGGGTCGCCGTCGACCCGCGGCAGGCAGCTCCAGACGATCTCGGCGTGCGCATCGACCAGCGCGGCGATCGCCGCGTTGCCGATCATGCCCAGTTCCAGGCTCGGTCTCATCGTTGCTCCTCGTCGGCGACGCCGGCGATCCAGCCGGCGAGCCAGGCGCGCACGGCGGCCGCGTCGGCCAGGCGATGGCGCGCCTCGCTCGCGCCGGCGCCCACCTTGATCGCGTGCCCGCCGAGCGCATTGACCATGCAGAAGCCGTACTCGTCGGAGAGGTCGTCGCCGATGAACACCGGCACGCGGCCCGCGAACGGCGGCTCCTGCATGTAGTCCTCGATCGCGCTGCCCTTGTCGTAGCCGGTCGCCTTGATCTCGAAGACCATCTTGCCGACCTGCATCTGGTAGACCCCGCCGAGCAGGCGCAGGCCGGCGGCGACCGCGTCGCGCGCGGCGCCGGCGGCGTGCGGCGCGCCGCGCACGTGCAGCGCGAGGGAGGCGCCCTTGTCCTCGAACAGCGTGCCCGGATGGCGCGCGGCGAAGGCGGCGAGGCGCGCGGCCACGGTGCGCAGCAGCGCGCACCGGCCCGCGTGGCGGTGCACGCGGCCGCTGCCGTCGCGCCGCTCGGCGCCGTGCTGCCCGGCGGCGAGCAGCCCGGCCGTCCCGAACAGCCGGTCGAGCCCGGCGAGCGGGCGGCCGCTGATCAGGGCCACCGCGCCGCCGGCGGCGCGGCCGAGCGCGTCGAGGAGCGCGGCCAGCGCGGGATCGACCCGCACCGCGTCGGGCGTGGGCGCGATGTCGAGCAGCGTGCCGTCGACGTCGAGGAAGAAGCACCAGTCGCGCGCGTACGGCGGCGGCGCGGCCGCCGCGCCGGGAGCCGGGCGGTCCGCGGCGTTCATGCCGCCGCCTTCAGCGAGGCGCGCGCCTCGATGCGCCGGCGCGCGCGCCTGCGCGCGGCGTCGAGCAGCATGCGCCCGGCCCCGCGGTAGACGTTGAACCCCTGCACCAGCGCGCGCATGCTCTTCATGCGCGCGCGCTGCTCCTCCTCGGGCATGGCCAGCGCCATTGCGAGCGCGGCCGCGCACTGCTCGACGTCGTAGGGATTGACGATCAGGGCCTCGGTCAGCTCGCGCGCGGCGCCGGCGAACTGCGACAGCACCAGCACGCCGGCGCCGTCGTCGCGCGCGGCGAGGAACTCCTTGGCCACCAGGTTCATGCCGTCGTGCAGGCTGGAGACGAAGCACAGGTCGCAGGCGCGATAGTGGCGATACACGCTGGCCGCGTCGTGGTGCTCGATGCGCAGCGTGATCGGCCGGTACCCGGCGCCGCCGAAGCGCGCGTTGATGCGCGCGGCCTCGGCGCGCACGCGCGCCTCGAACTCCTGATACTCGTCGATCGAGGAGCGCGACGGCGCGGCGATCTGCACGAAGCCGAAGCGGCCGATCCAGCGCGGCTCGAGCTCGAACAGCCGCTCGACGGCGCGGAAGCGCTCGACGATGCCCTTGGTGTAGTCGAGGCGGTCGACGCCGACGCCGAGCATGGCGTCGGGCGCGTAGCCGAGCTCGCGGCGGATGGTCTCGCGGCAGGCCGCGCGCGGCGCCACCGCGGCCAGCGCCGCCGGCGGCCACTCGATCGAGATCGGGTAGCGGTGCACCTCGGTGGCGGCGCCGCCGTGGCTGATCGAGAACGCGTCGCGGTCGACGCGCGCCTCGAGATAGCGGTCGACGGTGTCGAAGAAGTTGTTGCAGTGGACCTGGGTGTGGAAACCGAGGATCGACGAGCCGAGCATGCCGGCGAGGATCTCCTCGCGCCACGGGCAGATGCCGAAGGTCTCGGGATTCGGCCACGGGATGTGCCAGAAGGTGATGATGGTCGCGCGCGGCAGCCGCTCGCGGACCATGCGCGGCAGCAGCGCGAAGTGGTAGTCCTGCACCAGCACGATCGGGTCCTCGCTGCGCGCCTCCTGCACCACCACCTCGGCGAAGCGGCGGTTGACGGCGCGGTAGTGCTCCCAGTCCGGCGCGCGGAAGGTCGGGCGGGTGTGGGCGATGTGGCACAGCGGCCACAGGCCCTCGTTGGCGAGGCCGTAGTAGTAGCCGGCTTCCTCTTCTTTCGAGAGCCAGACGCGGCGAATGCGATAGGTCGGCTTGTCAGGCGGTACCATCACGCGGTCGTGGCGGTCGACGGTGTCGCGATCGGCGCTGCCGCTGCCGTGCGCGATCCAGGTGCCCGAGCAGGCGCGCATCACCGGCTCGAGCGCGGTGACCAGGCCCGACGCCGGGCGCTGCACCTCGATGACGTTGCCATGGCGCGCGTGGATGTAGGGCTCGCGGTTGGAGACGATCAGCACTTCGTCGCCCTTCAGTTCCTGGGTCAGGATGTTGCGCAGCGTCTCCGGCGTCCACGACATCTGCGCCTCGTCGCGGTAGGCGCGCTCGGCCTCGATCTCGCGCAGCAGCAGCTGCAGGTCGCGCGCGAACGGGCGCAGCTCGGGCGCCGGGCGCGCGGCGGTCGGGTTGCGCGGGCTCTCGCCGGTGAGGATCGCGCGCATGCCGGCCATCCAGCCGCGCCAGGAGAGTTCGGCGATGATCACCGTGATCAGCGAGATCACCGCCGCGAGCCCGGCGAAGAAGATGTACACGAAGCGCTTGGTGTCCTCGCTGCGGCGCTGCGCGAAGCTCATGTCGTGGACGATGGCGAGCCGGCCGATCTCGAGCGCGTCGACCGCGATCGGCTGCAGGACCACGTGCAGCGGGCCGCCCTGGTAGGTGAGCACCCGCGAACTTGCCCTGCCGAGCTCCGGTCCGCCGGTCTGGGGCGACGGGCAGGCCACGCTCTCGGGAAAGGTCGGCGTGCGGAACGCGAGCCTGCCGTTGGGTTCGCAGAAGCCCAGCGCATACAGGCGCTCGTCCTGGATGACGTTCGCGAAGTAGCGCTGCACGCGGGTGCGCGAGCCCTCCTGCACCAGATCGATGACGCGATCGCGCATGGTGTTGGCGATGAGCTCGCTGCGGATGTCGAGGTCGCGCACGAACCAGCGCAGCGTCAGCTGGTCGACCAGCGGCACCACGGCCCAGGCGATGGCGGCCAGCGCCATCGCGAGCGGGACGATGAAGCGTAGCGACAGTCGCATGGCGCTTCTCCTGTCGGACCGGCAGCGCGGTGGCGCGCCCCCGGGCGGTGTGTTAGCGCCGTGCCGGCGCGGCGGTGAGCAGGCGGCGGATTTCGATGAGGCGGGCCTTGACGCGCCGCTGGTTCGCCGTCCCGATGCGAACCATGATGCTGTGACCGGCCGAGGCGCCCCGGAGTTCCGCGTCGCGGTACTCGTAGAGCAGCCAGGGCCGGGCCGGCCGGTAGGGGCCCTTGACCGCGGGCAGGACGAGCGCCACCGGGGCCTGCGGTTCCGGTGCGGCGAGCAGGTGGTCGATGACTTCGACGACGCGGTCGTTGAAGTAGCGCCCGGGATAGCCGAGTTCCTCGTAGGCGCGCTGGAACAGCGGGTAGAGCTGCGCATAGAGCGCCACCGCGCGCGCCGGCTCGACCGCTTCGAGCAGCGCGATGAACGGCTGGTAGCGCGCGGCGTTGGCCGGGTCCAGGGTTTCGCTCCCGGCGCGGCCGGCGACGGTGAAGCGGCCGCTGGCGGGATTGACCGGCCACAGCCGCGCCGGCGCCTGCTCGCGCGGCAGGTTGTCGACCGTGGCGGCGACGCGCCGGGCGAAGCCGTCGGTCTGCAGCATGGTGAGGACGAGCTTCTGCCCGAGCAGGCCGGTGAGCGCGGCGGCGACATGCGCGTCGACCGCGCCGCCCGCGGGCAGTGCGACCGCGCTGGCCGGGTCGATCGGGTAGCGGATCGCGGGCGCGGGCGCCGGGGCGGCGGCCGCAGCGGCCGGCGCCGGCGCTTCCGGCGGTGGCGCCGGCGGGGGCGCGCCGCGTCCGAACAGCCACCACGCGCCCCCCAGCGATGCCAGCGCCGCCAGAAGGAGCCCGAGCCAGAGCAATGACCTGTCGTGCATGCTGCCCTCCGTTACGTGTGATCGCCGCATCACCGCTGCGCCCGGGCCGGGCCGGCCGGTCGGTGCGACAATCGCTGCAATACCCGCCAGCGCATCGTTCGACCCCCGTCATGCCCACCGCCCGCCGCGCGCCGCCCGAGGCGCGCGCCGCCGCGCCGCCCAAGGCGCGCGCCGCCGCGCCCCCGACGGCGCGCGCCGCCGTGCCGCCAGCGCAACGGTCGCGCGACGTCAATCCGTTCAGCGACCCGCAGGTGATGGCGGTGCTCGAGGAGTTCCGCCTGATCTTCAAGTCGGTGCGCCGCCATTTCCAGGCGGTCGAGGCGCACACCGGGGTGTCGGGTGCGCAGGCGTGGCTGCTTGCCGAAGTGCGCGCGCGGCCGGGGATCCGTGTCACCGAACTGGCGCAGGTCATGGCGATCCACCAGACCACCGCCAGCAACCTGGTCGAGCGCCTGGCGCGCCGGGGCAAGATCGAGCGGCGCCGTTCCGAGGACGACCACCGCGCGGTGCACCTGCACCTGACCGCCGCCGGGCGCAGCCTGGTGGCGCGCGCGCCCGGGCCGGTGCAGGGCGTGCTGCCGGCAGCGCTCAAGCAGCTCCCGAGCGAGGAACTCGCCGAACTCCGGCGCCGCCTGGCGCGGCTCACGCGCCTGCTGCCGCTGCGCGACGCGCGCGGCCGCAAGACGCCGCTCTCGGAAATCTGACACCACGGCCCTCCGAAAAAAGGAGGGCTCCCAGCGGGAGCCCCAGGTGGTGCTCGCCCTCCTCCGGGCGCAACGCACGATAGCACGTTTTTCCCATGTTGCATTTGCACAAATGTAATTTGGGCAAATGCATTGATCCGGCCCTGCCGGCGGGCGCCGCGGCCGGGTCGGGTGCTGCGCCTGGGACTAGAATGTCGGCCGTGAAGGAGCCCGAGATCCGCTGCCCGCGCTGCGCCTGGCGCCCGAAGGCCGAGAGCCGCTGGATCTGCACGCCCGAATGCGGGACCGAGTGGAACACCTTCTGGACCGGCGGCGTGTGTCCCGGCTGCGGCCATCGCTGGAAAGAGACCCAGTGCCTGTCGTGCCACCGCAAGTCGCCGCACAAGGACTGGTACCACTACCCCGAAGGCGAGGCGCCGGCCGACCAGGAACGCCTGGCCGAGCCGGCCGCCGCCGGCTGATTCACCGCCACCCGGCGCGCCCCGCGCGCACCCCGTCATCGCACCCGGAGAGTCCCATGAACAAGCCCGTCGACACCGCCCTCCTGATCCCGACCGTCGGGTACTGGATCAACAACTCGCGCATCGCGGGGTCCAGCACCCGCGCGGGCGAGGTCACCAATCCCGCCTCGGGCGAGGTGATCCGGCGCGTCAGCTTCGCCAACGCGCAGGACATCGACGCCGCCGTGCAGTCGGCCAAGGCGGCGTTCCCCGCGTGGCGCGCCACGCCGCCCCTGCGCCGCGCGCGCATCATGCAGAAGTTCCTGGCCCTGATGCAGGCCAACGTCAACGAGCTGGCCGCGCTGGCGAGCGAGGAGCACGGCAAGACCGTGCCCGACGCGGTCGGCTCGGTGACGCGCGGCATCGAGGTGATCGAGTTCGCCTGCGGCATTCCGCACCTGCAGAAGGGCGAGCACTCGGAGAACGTCGGCACCGAGGTCGACTGCCACACGCTGCGGCAGCCGCTCGGCGTCTGCGCGGGCATCACGCCCTTCAATTTCCCGGCGATGGTGCCGCTGTGGATGTTCCCGGTCGCCATCGCCACCGGCAACACCTTCGTGCTCAAGCCCTCGGAGAAGGTGCCGTCGTGCTCGATGCGCATGGCGGAACTGTTCAAGGAGGCCGGGCTGCCCGACGGCGTGTTCAACGTCGTGCACGGCGACAAGGAGGCGGTCGACCACCTCATCAACCACCCGGACGTGAAGGCCGTCTCGTTCGTCGGCTCCACGCCGATCGCCAAGGTCATCTACGAGACCTGCGCGAAGAACGGCAAGCGCGTCCAGGCCCTGGGCGGCGCCAAGAACCACGCGGTCGTGCTGCCCGACGCCGACCTCGACTTCGCCGCCGACGCGCTCGTCGGTGCCGGCTACGGCTCCGCCGGCGAGCGCTGCATGGCCGTCTCGGTGGTCGTGGCCGTCGGCGGCATCGGCGACGCGCTGGTCGCCAGGGTGAAGGAGAAGGGCCTGAAGATCGCCGTCGGCCCCGGCGACAAGCCGGGCGTCGAGATGGGGCCGCTGGTGACCAGGGCCCACCGCGACAAGGTCAAGGGCTACATCGACGCCGGCGAGCGCGAAGGCGCCAAACTCGTCCTGGACGGCCGCGGCAAGGTCGTGCCCGGCTACGAGAACGGCTTCTACCTCGGCACCACGCTCTTCGACCACGTCACGCCCGAGATGAGCATCTACAAGGACGAGATCTTCGGCCCGGTGCTCTCCGTGGTGCGCGTCGACACGCTGGACGAGGCGATCAGGCTCGTCAACGACTGCCCCTACGCCAACGGCACCGCGATCTTCACCGCCTCAGGCGG
>JAEUOS010000099.1 GCA_016790695.1 Burkholderiales bacterium | reverse complement strand
CAGGTGGCGGCCGAGCTGCGCGAACGCGGCCACGCGGTCAGCGTCGGCGAGCCGTGGTCCGAGGGCCGGTTGTCGGCGGCGTCGCGCGAGCGCCGCGGCGACGGCCTGCTGCTGCGTGCCGCGGCCAATCCGCGCGGCATGCAGGGCTACGCGGCGGGGCGCTGAGCGTCCGCGGCGCGGGTCGCGGTGCGCGCCGGCGCGCGCACCCCCGGCCTCTAGCGCGCCGGCGCGTCGACCGGACGCCCGTTGGCGACCACGCGGGCGGCGCTCCAGGGCTGGCCTTCGAACCCGAGCGCGACCACGCCGCGCGGCGTGGCCACGACGCGCGGATGGGTGGCGTCGCGGCGCGCGGCGACAATCTCCGGCGCGCTCCAGGCGACGCCGTCCTTCGAGCGGGCCATGCGCAGCGGGCTCGTGCGCGCGCCGGCCTCGTCCCAGATCGCCACCAGGGTGCCGTCGGCGGCGACGGCCAGGTCGGCGTTGCGCGCGTCATCGCCGCCGAGGCGGCGCGGCATGCTCCAGCCCGACGCCCCGAGGCTGACGTGATGGAGGCCCTGGCGTTCCTCCTTGCCAGTCCACGAGAGCGCGTGCAGGGCACCGGCGCGCACCGCGAGGGCGCCGCCGACATGGGGGCAGGCATTGACGCGCCAGTTGAAGTTGTCGACCGAGACGGCCTTCGACCAGGCGGTGCCGTCGCGCGAGGCGGCGTGCATCATGTCGCGCGGCTCGCCGCCGCGGAACAGGAGCGACACCTCGGCGCCGTTGGCCGCGATCGAGTTCCAGCAGCAGTCGCAGGTGCGCGGGGCCACGGCCACATCCGCGCTCCAGGTATTGCCGGCGTCGGCGGAGCGCGCGTAGCGCAGTCCCTGGCGGCCGTCGCGGCTGTCGAGCCAGGTCATGTGCAGGGTGCGGCCCGCGGCGACCATGCGCATGAAGGTCTGCGAGCCGGCGGCGTCCTGGAACGGCACCGGGCCCGGCTTCCAGGTCGCGCCGCCGTCGTCGGAGATCATGGTCGCGATCAGGCCGCCGCGCCGGGCGTTGGGACGCGGCTCGGTCCAGGCGACCACCACGCGATTGCCGGCGGCGGCGACCTGCGGATTCTCGCCCGGATGGTGCGCCGACAGCCGTTCGCGATCGGGCGGATTGACCCGGCGCGGCGCGCTCCAGGTCGCGCCGCCGTCGCGCGAGACGCGGTGATACAGCGCGATCGCCGGGCCGCCCTTCTTGCCGTGGCCGGTCAGCAGGTGGACGGCGTCGCCATCGGCATAGACGTCGAAATGGGCGAAGTCGTCCTGCGCCGCGGCAGGCGCGGTCGCGCACAGCGCCAGAACGAGTGTCACGAGCGAGCGGAGCATGCGGCGGTCCTTGTCGGTGCGTGCGGCGGGAACGACGGCGGCGAGCGGGTGCGCGCTGCGGGAATTATTGCAGCTTCGCCGCGGCGCCGGGTTGCGCCTGGCGCTACCGCCGGCCGCGCCACGCGGAACGCCACGCGTCCGTGTTTGCCGCCGTGCCGCGGGAAGGGTAAGGTGCGTCATCGAACGACAGCAGGGAGCAGCCGATGCCGTCCACTCCAATCGGCGCCAGCACGTTTGCGGCGCGCCGGAACTGGCTCGATTCTCTCGTGGCCGGCGGCCGCCTGCCGGGTGCGCAATTGCAGCGCGCGCGCCGCGCGCTCGCGCTGATCCCGGACGGCGCGCTCTGGCAGCGCCTCATCGCGACCGTGCTCGCAGGCAGCGGCATCGCCCTGTGGGCCGCGGCGCTGGTGTTCACGGTCGCGTTCAATTGGGATGCGCTCGGGCACTTCAGCCGTTTCGCGCTGGTCGAGACCTGCATCGCGCTGTGCGTCGCCGCGACCCTCTGGCGCGGCGTCGACCATGCGGCCGGCGAGGCCCTGCTCATCGCCGCCTGCCTCGGTGTCGGTGCACTGCTCGCCCTGTTCGGGCAGACCTACCAGACCGGTGCCGACCCGTGGTCGCTGTTCTTCGTCTGGGCGCTCCTGCTCCTGCCGTGGCTCCTGGCGGCCCGGCGGGCTGCCGCCTGGATCCTGTGGATCGTCGTGGCCAATCTCGCCCTCGGGCTGTACTGCGAGCAGGTCCTGGGCCACGCGCGCTGGATGCGCCTGCTGCGCCATTTCGACGCCAGCGCCCTGCTGGCGCTCGCGCTCAATGGCGCGCTCCTGGTCGCGTTCGAACGGCTGCGCTGGCTGGGCGGCGCCGGCCTGCAGCGTGCCGTTCCGCGCCTGCTCGCGCTGCTGACCCTGACCGCCGCTGCCGCCGTGCTGGTGGCCTGGATCGTGACGCCCGCGGGGCGTTCGGACGGCATCGTCGCGGGTGCGGCCGGCGCACTGGCGGCCGCTGTTGCGCTGGCCGCCATGGTGCGGGTGTACCTGCTGCGCCGGGATCTGGTGATCCTGTCGGCGGCGGCGCTGGCGACGATCAGCGTCGGGTACGCCATCCTGACCCGCATGCTCGAGCTTGGCGATGCGTTCGGCTTCTTCACGCTGAGCGCGGGCTACTGGATCGGCATGATCACCGGCGCCGTGGTGCTGCTGCGCGGGATCGGCGTCGACGGCACGGCGAAGGGAGAGCCATGAACACGACCGATCCATCCGCCTGGGCGGAGCGGCTGGCGCGCGCGGGCATCACGCCGGCGCCGGCTGCCGACCCGGGGCCCGGCACCGCGGCACCGGCGGCGCCCTGGGCGGTGCGCCTCCTGGCCGGCGTCGGCGGCTTCATCGGCGGCGTCATGATCCTGCTGCTGTTCGCGGTCGGCATGGCGTCGCTCAAGTTCTTCGACACGCCCGAGGCCGCGACCTTCCTGGGCCTGGTGCTCGCGGTCGGCGCGGTGCTGGTCTATCGCCTGGGGGCCGGCGGCGTCGCCATCGAGCAGTGCGCGCTGGCGATCAGCATCGCCGCGCAGATCACCCTGGCGATCGGCATCGGGCCGTTGTTCAAGTCCGGCGGCCATCTCACCTGGTGGCCGCTGGTCGCGGTGCAGGCGACGATGCTGGTGCTGGTGCGCAACCGCCTGCATCGCACGCTGGTGTGCGCGGCGATGGTGATCCTCGGCGCGCTGTCGCTGCGGCAGGTGGCCGCGGTCGCGGTCTGGTCGGCCGCTGCGGCACTGGCGGCGACAGCGTGGGCGATCGCCGCGCCGCGCCTGGCCCCGCGCGGCGCGGCCGACGGCGCGGCGGCACCCGTGTTCGGCGCGCTGGCCGGCCTCCTGATCGTGCAATGGCCGTGGACGTTCGTCGCATGGAAGGCGAACGCGGGCGCCGCGCACCTCGCGTGGCACTGGGCGGCGGCGCTGCCGGCGCTGGTGCTCGCCGCCGGCTGGCTCGCGGCGCACGCCGGCGTGACGGCACGCATCGCCGTGTTCGCGCTTGCGCTGGCCGCCGGACTCCTCGGTCTGTGGCTGCCGGCATGGACCACGGCCCTGTGCCTGGCCGTGCTCGGCATCGGCACGGCGCGGCCGGGCTGGGCGATCGTGGCGGCGCTCGCGATGATCGTCTCGGTCGGATTCTTCTACTACAGCCTGCGGGTGACGCTGATCGAGAAGGCGGTGTGGATGGCCGGCGCCGGCGCCGCCTGCCTGGTGCTGGCCGCGCTGGTGCGCGGCGTCGGCGGCCGGCTGGTGCGGCAGGAG
This sequence comes from Burkholderiales bacterium, assembly GCA_016790695.1. GTDB lineage: Bacteria > Pseudomonadota > Gammaproteobacteria > Burkholderiales > JAEUOS01 > JAEUOS01. Next base: position 35,835 of record JAEUOS010000099.1, on the reverse strand, counting down.
GAGGGATCGTGATGACGCGCGTGCAGGGCGGTGCGATGGCGGCGGGCCTGGTGCTCGTGCTGGCGGCGGTGAACCTGTCGGTGCGGCAGAAGGAGGCGCTCGTCGCCACCGGCACGCCGGTGCTGCTGCGCCTGGCGCCGGTGGATCCGCGCTCGCTGATGCAGGGCGACTACATGCGCCTGGATTACGCGCTGTTGCGCGATCTGCCGCCGGAGATCGAGGCCGGTCCGCGCACCATGACCGTGCGCCTGACCCTCGATGCCGCCGGCGTGGCGACGCGCCTGGCGCCGGCGGAGGGCGCGCAGCCTGCCGCGGGCGAGGCGCACATGATCGTCCGCCGCGTCGGCGAGCGCCGCTGGCGCCTGGGCAGCGACGCCTGGTTCTTCCAGGAAGGCACCGCCGAGGTCTACGCCGGGGCGCGCTATGGCGAGTACCGCACCGATGCCGCCGGCGAATCGGTCCTCGTGGGGCTGCGCGACGAGCATCGCGCGCGGCTGGGACCGGATCGGTTCGCCCACCGGTGGCAGGTCCCGGCGCCGCGCTGACGCCAGTGCCGGCCGCGCCGTGCCGGCGCGCCGGGCCGCGGCGATGCCGCTGCTATATTGGGCGCTCCCTGCCACGCCCGATCCTGTCGCCATGAGCGCCGCCCACATCGTCATTCCCCCCGCCGACCTCACCGCCTTCGTCGCCGCCATCGTCGCCGCCGCCGGCAGCGCGCCGCGCGAGGCGGAGCTGGTCTCGACCAACCTGGTGCTCGCCAACCTCTCGGGCCACGACTCGCACGGCGTCGGCCTGGTGCCGGCCTATGTGGAGTTCGTCAAGGGCGGCGGCCTCCTCGCCAACCAGCATGCCAAGCTGACCTCGGACACCGGCGCGCTCCTGATGATCGACGGTTGCAAGGGCTATGGCCAGGTGATCGGTCACGAGGCCATGCAGCTCGGCATCGCGCGCGCGCGCGCGCACGGGATGGCGCTGGTCGCGCTGCGCAACAGCCACCACATCGGGCGCATCGGCCAGTGGGCCGAGGACTGCGCGGCGGCGGGCCTGGTGTCGATCCACTTCGTCAACGCCCTGCTGCGGCCGCTGGTGGCGCCGTTCGGCGGCTCCGACGCGCGTTTCGCCACCAATCCGTTCTGCGTCGGCGTGCCGCGCGCGAGCGCGCCGCCGGTGATCCTGGATTTCGCCACCTCGCGCATCGCGCTGGGCAAGGTGCGCGTGGCCATGCAGTCGGAGCGCGAGGTGGCGCCGGGCACCCTGATCGACGGCCGCGGCTTCGCCACCAACGATCCGCACGTGATGTTCGAGGCCGACGCCACCGGCAGGCTGGGCGCGATCCTGCCCTTCGGCGAGCACAAGGGCTACGGCATGGCGCTGATCTGCGAGATCCTGGGCGGCGCGCTCAGCGGCGGCGAGACCCTGCACGGGAGCGAGGCGCTGACCGGCATCTACAACAACATGCTGTCGATCGTCATCGACCCGGCGCGCCTGGGCGCGGCGAGCTTCGGGCGCGAGATGGAGGCGTTCATCGACTGGGTGCGCGCCTCGCCGGCGGCGCCCGGGTTCGACCGCGTGCGCATCGCGGGCGAGCCGGAACTCGAGATGCGCGCGCACCGTGCCGCCGGCATTCCGATCGACGTCAACACCTGGGCCGACATGCAGGCGGCCGCGGCGAGCGCCGGCCTGGCACCGGCCGGGATCGCGCGGTTCGCCGGCCTGGCGCGCCCGGCCTGAGGCGCCGCGCATCCGCGCGCGGCCGTTCGCCGTACCATTGATCATCCTTTGCCACCGGGTGCCACGACCATGAAGACCCTATTCGCCTTGCTTGCCCTCGTTGCCGCCGCATTCGGCGCCGCTGCCGGCGCGCAGCCCGTCACCGCGGTGCCGCCGGGCATGGCGGTGGCCACCTTCGCCGGCGGCTGCTTCTGGTGCATGGAGCCGCCGTACGACAAGATCCCCGGCGTGGTCTCGACGACTTCGGGCTACATCGGCGGCAAGAAGAAGTTCCCGACCTATGAGGAGGTCTCGGCCGGCATCACCGGCCACACCGAGGCGGTGCGCGTGATCTACGACCCGAAGCGCGTGACCTATCGCCAGCTGCTCGAGGTGTTCTGGAAGAACATCGACCCGATCGTCAAGGACCGCCAGTTCTGCGACGGCGGCACGCAGTACCGCAGCGGCGTCTACTGGCACGACGACGAGCAGAAGAAGCTGATCGAGGAGTCGAAGGCGCTGCTCAACCGCGGCCAGGCCTTCGGCAGCGCGAAGCCGGTCGGCTTCAAGGGCGGCGTGGTCACCGAGACCGGGCCGGCGGCCGAGTTCTGGGCGGCCGAGGATTACCACCAGGACTACTACAAGAAGAACCCGATCCGCTACAACTACTATGCCACCGGCTGCGGGCGCGCCCAGCGCCTCAAGGAACTGTGGGGCGAGGCCAAGTAGCGTGCCGCATCGCGGCGCTCGCGGTCGCCCTAGCCGCCCACGCGAGCGCGGCGGCACAGGACGCGGCAGGCGTCTGGTGGACCCCGCGGCGCGACGGCAAGATCGCCATCGCCGTCGACCCGGCTGGTGTCCTGACCGGGCGCATCATCGCCGGGCGCGCGCAGTCGCCGCCGCGTCTCGATGAGAGGAATCCGGAGCCGGCGTTGCGCACGCGGCCGCTCCTGGGGCTGTCGATCATCACCGGCTTTCGGCCCGACGCCGCGAATCCCGGCCAATGGGCCGACGGCCGGATCTACGATCCCGACAATGGCAAGACCTACAACGCACGCCTGTGGCTCGACGGGCCCGACCGGATGATGCTGCGCGGGTATGTCGGTGCGCCGCTGTTCGGACGCACCGAGACGTTCACCCGCGTCGCCGGGCCCGCACCGCACCGGCAGCAGGCGGGCGAGCCGGCGTTCGTCCACCTCGATCCGCCCTAGCCGCGCCGTCGCGGAAGGCGGCGCGCAGGTGGCCATGAAGGATCTGGGCTGCCGGATGCAGCCGCGCCCCATGGCGCGACAGGATGCCCAGCGTGCGGGTCACCGATGGTCCGACCAGCGGGATGCCAACGAGCGCCAGGTGCGCGCTCGCCGGCAGGGTGAGGCCGGGCACCACGCCGACGCCGAGCCCGGCCTCGACCATGCCGAGCTGCGTCGAGACGCGGTTGACCTCGACGGCAAACACCGGCCGCAGGCCCGCGCGCGACAGCGCGTCGTCGAGCAGCTGGCGGTTGCCGCTGGCGCGCGACGGGGCCAGCAGGCGCATTCCCGCGAGGTCGGTCCAGCGGACCTCGGCACGTCCGGCCAGCGCGTGGTCGCGGCGCACGGCCAGCACGAACGCGTCGACGCGCAGCGGCTCGAAGTCGAGTTCCGGCACCCGCGAGCCGAGGAAGCCGATGCCGAAATCGGCTTCGCCGGCGATGACCGCGCGCGCGACTTCGGCATCGTTCTCGTCGATGATGCGCAGGCGCAGCTCCGGATACTGCTCGGTGAACGGCCGGATCACCGAGGGCAGGAAATAGAACGCCGCCGACGGTACGCAACCGATCGTGACGCGGCCCGACTGGCGCGCCCCGATCTCGGTGATGCCGAGCGTGGCGGCGGCCAGATCGTCGAAGGCGGCGCGGGCGCGTTCCAGAAAGGTGCGCCCGAGGCCGGTGAGCTCGACCTCGCGCGTGGTGCGATGGAACAGGCGGATGCCCAGGCTCGCCTCGAGGCGCTCGATGCGGCGCGACAGCGCCGGCGGCGAGAGGTGGATCGCCTCCGCGGCCGCGCGAAAGCTGCCGCGCTCGGCCACGGCGATGAAGGCGGCGAGTTGCTGCAGGTCGAAATTGATGCGCTGCATGCATCAATCGTAGCAAACATTGCACTTCACAGAAGTTCGGGCGCGCGCCACCATCGCGGCGCGGTCGTCGGTTCGTCGGGTCGGTTCGTCGGCCCGCCCGGCCACCGACGGCTGCGCAAGAAAGGAATGTCCCGCATGAATGCCCCGGCCAACCTCGCCGACTGGATCGGCAAGAGCGAGCGCGTCGACGACGCGGTCACCCCGACGCCGGTGGCGGCGCTCTCGGCCACCCTCGACTGGCCGTCGCAGCGCCCCGCGGCCGGGACCCCGCTGCCGTTGCTCTGGCACTGGCTGTACTTCCTGCCGCTCGCGCAGCAGTCCGAGATCGGGCCCGACGGGCACCCGCAGCGCGGCGGCTTCCTGCCGCCGGTGGCGCTGCCGCGGCGCATGTGGGCCGGCAGCGACTTCCGGTTCCACGAGCCGATCCGCGTCGGCGACGCGCTGACGCGCACCTCGACCATCGTCGACGTCAGCGCGAAGTCCGGCCGCACCGGCAACCTCGTCTTCGTCAAGGTGCGCCACGAGATCCGCCGCAACGGCGCGGACGCGGTGGCGCTGACCGAGCACCACAACATCGTCTACCGCGACGCGCCGCGGCCCGGGGACGTGCCGCCGCCGCCGACCGCCGCGCCCGCCGAATCGGCCTGGCGACGCGACATCCGCGCCGACGACGTGCTGCTGTTCCGCTACTCGGCCCTCACCTTCAACGGTCACCGCATCCACTACGACCGCAGGTACGTCACCGAGGTCGAGGGCTACCCGGGCCTGATCGTGCACGGCCCGCTGATCGCCACCCTGCTGATGGACCTGCTGCGGCGCAACCTGCCGGACGCGCAGGTCGCCGCGTTCGAGTTCCGGGCGGTCCGGCCGACCTTCGACATCCACCCGTTCTCCGTGCACGGCGCCCCGGCGGCCGACGGCAGGACCGTGCATCTGTGGGGCCGCGATCACGACGGCTGGCTGACCATGGACGCGACCGCCACCCTCCTGTAGGTCCCCGCACACACACCGGAAGCCCGCCATGGCCGCAACCATCATCGATTCGAAAATCTTCGGCGACATCTTCTCGGATGCGCGCATGCGCGAGGTCTGGTCCGACGAGAACCGCACCGCGAAGTACCTGGACATCGAGCGCGCGCTGGCCAAGGTGCAGGGCGAACTCGGCATCATCCCGAAGGCGGCCGCCGACGAGATCGTCAAGGCCTGCGATATCGCCAGGATCGACTGGGTGAAGCTGAAGGCCAAGACCGAGGCGATCGGCTACCCGATCATCGCGGTGGTCAACCAGATCAATGCCAACTGCCGCGACGGCCTGGGCGAGTACTGCCATTGGGGCGCCACCACGCAGGACATCACCGACACCGCCACCGTCCTGCAGATCCGCGAGGGCCTGGCGCTGGTCGAGGCCGACCTGGCCGAACTGTCCGCCTCGATCGCCGCGCTGGCGAAGAAGCATCGCGACACGCCCATCATCGGCCGCTCCAACCTGCAGCAGGCCACGCCGATCACCTTCGGCTACAAGATGGCGAGCATCCTGGCCGGCATCGAGCGTCACCGCGAGCGCCTCGCGCAATTGAAGCCGCGCGTGCTGGTCGGCGAGTTCGGCGGCGCCTCGGGCACCCTGTCGTCCCTCGAAAAGGGCGCGATGGAGACCCAGGCCGGCCTGATGAAGGAATTGGGCCTGGGCCAGCCGCTGATCTCCTGGCACACGGTGCGCGACAACATCGCCGAGGTCGGCGCCTTTCTCGGCCTGGTCGGCGGCTCGCTCGGCAAGATCGCCACCGACGTGAAGCTGATGATGCAGACCGAAGTGGCCGAAGTGTTCGAGCCGTTCGCGCCGGGGCGCGGCTCGTCGTCGACCATGCCGCAGAAGCGCAACCCGATCTCCTGCCTCTACATCCACGCCAACATCTCGGTGGTGCGGCAGCACGCGGCCGCGCTGATGGACGCGATGGTCGCCGACCACGAGCGCTCCACCGGCCCGTGGGAGATCGAGTGGGTGGTGCTGCCGGAGATCTTCTGCCTGATTTCCGGTGCGCTCAAGCAGGCCAGGTTCGTGCTTGCCGGCCTGGAGGTCGACGCCGTGCAGATGCGCCGCAACATCGACCTCACGCACGGCCTGGTGATGTCCGAGGCGGTGATGATGGGCCTGGGACCGTACATCGGCCGCGAATATGCGCACGACCTGGTCTACGACCTGTGCCGCCAGGCGCTCGCCGAGAAACGGCCGCTGATCGACATCCTCGCGGCCCATCCCGAGATCGCGCACCATGTCGATCGTGCGAAACTAGAAGAATTCTGCGACCCGATGAACAACCTGGGCCAGGCCGGCGTGATGGTCGACCGGGTCCTGGCCAGCCTGTCCTGAAGCAATGCGCGCCGTCACGAGCGCGCGGCAAGGAGTCTGATCATGTTGCGACAACTGTCGATTGGCGCCCTTGCGCTCTGCCTTGCGGGAGCGTCAGCGGCGCAGAGCAATTATCCCGTCAAGCCGATCCGCCTCTTGGTTCCGTTCGCTCCGGGCGGCAGTTCGACCATCGTCGCGCGCGCGTTCATCGGCGAGATGACGAAGACGCTGGGTCAGGAATTCATCGTTGACAACCGTCCCGGGGGCGGCGGCAACATCGCCATGGAGGCAGCCGCGCGCGCAGAACCCGATGGCTACACGCTGATCATGGGCCACATCGGCACCCTGGCGGTCAACCCCTACATGTTCGCCAAGCTGCCGTTCGACACAAATCGGGATTTCGCCCCGGTTTCGCTCCTGGCCAAGGTGCCGAGCATTTACGTGGTCAATGCCCAGGTGCCGGTGAAGAACCTGCGCGAACTGATCGAATACTGCAAGGCCAACCCGGGCAAGGTCTATTACGGTTCGGCCGGCAACGGCAGCGCCGGACACCTGGCCTTCGAGTACCTGAAGATGCGCTCGAAGATGGACATCCAGCACGTGCCCTACAAGGGCACGGGCCCGCAGCTGACCGACCTCATCGCAGGCCAGACCCAGGCGTCTTCCGCCGGCACGCCGCCGCTGATGCCGCATGTCAAGGCCGGCAAGCTGCGCGTCATCGCGGTCGGCACGACCAAGCGCCTCCCGGAACTGCCGGATGTGGGGACGGTTGCGGAGCAAGGATTCCCCGGTTTCGAAACCGTGCAGTGGTACGGTCTGCTCGCACCCGGCAAGACGCCGCCGGCGATTCTCAAGCGCCTGGCGGATGCAGCCGGCAAGGCCGCCAAGTCCAAGGAGGTGCAGGACCGTTTCGCCAGCGACAGCACCGAGGAGATCGGCTCCTCGCCCGAGGAATTCGCCGCATTCATCAAGGCCGAGCAGGCGCGCTGGAGTCAGGTGGTCAAGGCGGCAAACATCAAGGCGGACTGATCAGTGGCGGCGACGCAGGGCGGCGAGCGCGCCGAAGGCGACAAGCAGAAGCGTTGCCGGCTCGGGCACGGTGCTCGCCGTCGCGCGCCCCGCGGCGTCGGTGATGACGCTGAACATGTGCCTGCCTGGCGTCAGATGAAGCGTGCCCAGGATCATCAGATCGCTCATCACCCCGCCCGATCCGGATGTGGTCGACAGTCCGATCTCGTGTTCGAAGTCGGTCACCTTGAGGCCGCCGATGAACAACTCCTCGGTATCGATGCCGGCGATGCTGAAGAACGCGCCGGACGATGCCGACTCGTTGGCCGGGTCGTCGGCCGAAACCAGGACCGTCCAGGCCATGCTGAAAACGAACGGAATGTCGACCGGGTCGGTCCGGTGATTGTCGATGGTGAACAGATGCCCGGTCATGCGGTTCGACGAGGCGTGGGAATCCGGTGGGGCGGAAGCCGAACCGCTGATCGTGATGACCCGCTTGTAGCTGGCAAACGTGCCATCCGCGGTAATCAGGTCGGTCAGGTGAAGCGCCACGCCGGTGCCGCCGGTGGCGCTGGTTCCCGTATTGCTGTCGATGACCGCGCTGCCGCTTACGGTGCCGCCAGTGGAGAACGTCGGAATGGTCAGCGAGAAGTCCGACGAGGCGTGGGTGCCGTAGGTCGCTACGGCAAAGACGTCGGAGACGAAGACGAAGCTGAGCGCGATCGAAGTCGCGAAGCGTACGAGGCGAGCGGACATGCGGACCTCCGGGGAATTGTCGGGACGGAAAATTGCGGTGTCAGGTGGCTCCTGATTGACGTAGAAGCGAGGCCATTGCAAGCAAGAATCGTTCTTGCTAATTCACCGTCCTTTTTTCCTTCAAGCATTCAACATGTTGCGCTGGCCGCCCGGATTTCCCAAAGGGCGCGCGAGGAAACCGGCGGCGCGAGTGTAAGAATCGCCGACACGCAGCGTGCATGGTGCAGTGCGGGGCAAGCGGCTGGAATGATCGATGCCCGACGAGCGCGCTGACGTCATCGTCGTCGGCGGCGGCAACGCCGCCCTGTGCGCCGCGCTGACGGCGCGCGAGGCCGGCGCGTCGGTGCTGCTGCTGGAGGCGGCGCCGCGCGCCTGGCGCGGCGGCAACTCGATGCACACGCGCAACCTGCGCTGCATGCACGACGCGCCGCAGGACGTGCTCACCGACGCCTATCCGGAAGAGGAGTTCTGGCAGGACCTGTTCAAGGTCACCGGCGGGCGCACCGACGAGGGACTCGCGCGGCTCGTGATCCGCGAGTCCTCGCGCTGCCGGCCGTGGATGGCGCGCCACGGCGTGCGCTTCCAGCCCTCGCTCTCGGGCACGCTGCACCTGTCGCGCACCAACGCGTTCTTCATGGGCGGCGGCAAGGCGCTCGTCAATGCCTACTACCGCAGCGCCGAGGCGCTCGGGGTCGAGATCCGTTACGAGACGCCGGTCGACGCCGTCGAACTGGAGGACGGCCGCGCCGTCGCCGTGCGCGCGGGCGGCCGGCGCCTTGCGGCGGGAGCCGTGGTGCTGGCCTGCGGCGGCTTCGAGTCGAACCGCGAATGGCTGCGCGAGGCCTGGGGCCGGAACGCGCGCGGCGAATGGCCGGCCGAGAATTTCCTGATCCGCGGCACCCGCTACAACACCGGCGCCATGCTGAAGTTCATGATCGACGCCGGGGCCGACGTCATCGGCGACCCGTCGCAGTCCCATTGCGTCGCCATCGACGCGCGCGCGCCGCTCTACGACGGCGGCATCTGCACCCGCATCGACTGCGTCTCGCTCGGGATCGTCGTCAATCGCGAGGGGCGGCGTTTCTACGACGAGGGCGAGGACTTCTGGCCCAAGCGCTATGCGATCTGGGGACGGCTGACCGCGATGCAGCCCGGGCAGATCGCCTATTCGCTGATCGACGCCAAGGCCGTCGGGCGCTTCATGCCGCCGGTATTCCCGGGCCTCAAGGCCGACACCATTGCCGCGCTGGCCGCCATGATCGAGGTCGATCCTGCGGTACTGGAGCGCACCGTGGCCGAATTCAACGCCGCCTGCCGGCCCGGCAGCTTCGACCATGCCACTCTCGACGACTGCCGCACCGAGGGCCTGACCCCGGCCAAGACGCACTGGGCGCGGGCGCTGGACACCCCGCCTTACACCGCCTACCCGGTCAGGCCCGGCATCACCTTCACCTACCTGGGCCTGGCCACCGACGAGACCGCTGCCGTGCGCTTCGGCGGACGGCCGTCGCCAAACCTCTTCGTCGCCGGCGAGATGATGGCCGGCAACGTGCTGGGCCAGGGCTATACCGCCGGCGTGGGGATGTCGATCGGCACGGCCTTCGGCCGCATCGCCGGCGCCGAGGCGGCGCGCGCGGCGCAGTCAGCGCGCGCGGCAGCATGAACATGTCCCTGGCCGAACTGGTGGCCGCCGCCGAGGCCGAGGCGGCGCGCGAACTGACCATCTGCAACGCCTGCCGCTATTGCGAGGGCTTTTGCGCCGTGTTTCCTGCGATGACGCGCCGGCTGGAATTCGGCCGGGACGACGTGCACTACCTCGCCAACCTGTGTCACAACTGCGGCGCCTGCCTGCATGCATGCCAGTACGCGCCGCCGCACGAGTTCGGGCTCAACCTGCCGCGCGCGCTGGCCGACCTGCGCGTGCACACCTGGGCCGAATACGCGTGGCCGCGCGCGGCCGGCGCGCTGTATCGGCGCGCCGGGCTCACCGTCGCACTCGCGCTCGGCGGCGGCCTCGCGCTGTTCCTGGTGCTGGCTCTGGCGCAGGCCGGCGGGCTGTGGCGCCCACCCAATGGCGGCAATTTCTACGCGGTGTTCCCGCACAACCTGCTGGTGACGCTGTTCGGCATCGCCTTCGGCTGGGCCGTGCTCGCGCTGGGCATCGGGGTCGCGCGCTTCTGGCGTGCGTGGCGGCCCGGCCCCGGGTCGCTGGCCGCGGCCGCCGAAGCGACCGCCAGCGTGGCCTCGCTCAGATATCTGGACGGCGGCCACGGCGAGGGATGCAACGAGGCGGACGACCGCTTCACCCGCGCGCGGCGCCTCGCGCATCACTTCACGTTCTACGGCTTCCTGCTGTGCCTGGCGTCCACCAGCGTGGCCACCGTGTACCACTACGCGCTGGGCCTGCCGGCGCCGTACGCCTATACGAGCCTGCCGGTGGTCCTCGGCACGCTGGGCGGCATCGGGCTCCTCATCGGGCCGGCCTGGCTGTTCGCGCTCAACCTCCGCCGCCATCCCGAGCACGGCGTGCGCGCGCACAAGGCGCTGGACCACGGCCTGATCTGGACCCTGTTCCTGGTGAGCGCGACGGGGCTTGCGCTGCTCGCCTGGCGCGACACGGCGGCGATGACCGTGCTCCTGGCGGTCCATCTGGGCTTCGTGATGGCGTTCTTCCTCACCATGCCCTACGGCAAGTTCGCCCACGGCATCTACCGCGCGGCTGCGCTCCTCAAGTACGCGGTGGAGAAGCGGCAGCCGAGCCGGCTGCGCCTGGGTGGGGAATAATGCGCGGCGCGGCGCCTGCCGCGCCATGACAGGGGATGCTCCGATGAAGCGATGGATGGCTTGCGCCGCGCTGGCGCTCGTTGCAGGAATGCCGGTGACCGCCGCGGCCCAGGCCTGGCCCGCCAAGCCGGTGCGCATCGTGGTGTCGTATCCGCCGGGCGGCGGCGCGGACGCGACCGCGCGCCTGCTCGGCCCCAAGCTCGCCGACGCGCTGGGCGTCTCGGTGGTCATCGAGAACCGCCAGGGCAGCGGCGGGGTGATCGGCGGCGACGCGGTGGCCAAGGCCGCGCCGGACGGCTACACCTTCCTCCTCGATGCCTCGTCGCACAGCATCAACCCGGTGCTGCAGCCGAAGATGCCGTTCGACACCCTGAAGGACCTCGTGCCGGTGTCGATGCTGCTGGTGGTGCCCAACATGCTGGTCGTGCACCCGACCTTCGCGGCCGGGTCGGTCAAGGAACTGGTGGCGCTCGTCAAGTCGAAGCCCGGGCAGTTCTCGTTCGCCTCGAGCGGCAACGGTTCGGCGCAGCACCTCGCGGCCGAACTCTTCAAGGCCCAGGCCGGGCTGTTCATGGTGCACATCCCCTATCGCGGCGGCGGGCCGGCGCTCATCGACGTCATGGGCGGGCAGGTGCCGATCTACTTCGGCAACATGGCCTCGGCCTCGCCGCACGTGCGCGCCGGCAAGCTCAAGGCGCTGGCGGTGACCGGGTCGAAGCGCTCCCCGGCGATGCCGGCGCTGCCGACCATCGCCGAGTCGGGCCTGCCGGGCTACGAGGTCTACGAGTGGAACGCGATCTTCGCGCCGGCCGGCACGCCGGCGGAGATCGTGCAGCGCATGCAGTCCGAGCTGGCGCGCGCGCTGGCCCTGCCCGATGTCCGCGAGCGCCTCGCGGGCATGGGGGCCGAGCCGGTCGGCGGCATGCCGGCCGAGCTCGACCGCACGCGCCGCGCCGAGATCGCCAAGTGGACCGGCGTGATCAAGCGCGCCGGCATCCGCCTCGATTGAGCCGCGGCGCGGGCGCGGCCGTCCGTCGCGCCCGATGGTCGCGGCTTTCGGTCGCGGTGATCGGTCGCGGCGCTCAGCCGCGGCCGGCGTGTGCGGCGGCACGGCGGTCGAGCGCGAGCAGCACGATGCCCGCGAGCAGCGCGGCGGCCGCGAGCAGCAGCCCGCCGTCGAAGCTGCCGCTGCGGGTGGCGATCAGCCCGGCCACCGGCGGACCGACGATCTGACCCACGCTGTAGCACGCGGTCATCAGCGCGAGCATCTCGGCGGTGCGCTGGGGCGCGAGCGTGCGCGCCTCCGCGTTGGCGACGGTGACGATGCCCATGAAGGTCGCGCCGAGGATCAGGCCCGAGGCCGCGATCGCCGCCGGGGTCGCGGACAGCACCGGCAGCACCACGCCGAGCGCCTGCAGCGCGTACTGCGCGACCAGCGCGACGGTGGCGCCGCGGCGCGCGGCCACGCGCGCCCAGAAGACGTTCGAGGCGATGGCGGCGATGCCGAGCAGCATCCAGCTGAAGGCGGCGTAGGGGGCGGTGGCCGGATCCTGCGCCGCGATGAGCGGCAGGAAGGTGCCGCTGACGATGAAGCCCAGGCCCGAGCAGCCGTAGGCGCCGACCAGCCACCAGGGGTTGCGCGCGCGCGCCGCGGGCTCGGCGGCCGGCGCGGGCGGCGCCGCGCGCGCACCGCGTGCGCGGCGCGTCACGGTCAGGAGCACCAGCGGCGCCAGCAGCAGGATCAGCAGCGCCGCGCCGACCCACATGCCGCGCCAGCCGACGGCGGCGCGCTCGAGCACCAGCACCATCAGGCCCGAGGCGGTGATGCCGGCGCCGACGCCGCCGTAGTGGATGCCGGCGGCGGTCTGCGCGCCCGCGCGCGCCAGCGCGTCCAGGACCAGTGCGGAGGCGTAGATCATGGTGATCGCGCTGGCGACGCCGGCCGCGAACCGGACCAGGCCCCAGAGCGGCACGGTGTCGCCTGCCGCCATCGCCAGCGCGCAGGCGAGGCAGGCGGCGACTCCCCAGCGCACCGCGGTCTTCGGACCCGGCGCGTAGCCGAGGCGGCGCGCGAACAGCGGCCACAGCGTGCCCAGCGTGTAGCCGAGGAAGTTGAGCATCGCGAGCAGGCCCGCCGCGTCCGGCGACAGTCCGGTCTCGCGGTGCATCGCCGGCAGGATCGGCGTGTAGGCGAAGCGGCCGATGCCCATCGCGAGCGCCATGGCGGCGGCGCCGCCGAAGGCGACCAGCGGCGCGCGGCCGCTCATCGGCGCGCGAGCGCCAGCGCGCGAAAGGCGTCGACCGAGGCCGAGGTCGAGGAGCGCCGGCGCAGGAGCCAGGTGGTCTGGCGCGCGACCCGCGGCGGCAGGCGCTCGACGCGCAGCAGGTCGCGCTGCGCATAGATCGCCAGCAGGGCGCGCGGCACGATCGACCAGCCGACGCCGCCCGCCACGCAGGCCAGGATCGCGTGATACGAGGCCAGTTCGAGCACGCGCGGCGGAACCCGGTCCTGCGCGGCGAGCCAGTCGCCGACGATGGCGCGGTAGGCGCAGCCGGCCGGAAACGCGATCAGCGTGGTCTCGTCGGGCGAGACGCCGCCCGCCGCGCGCGGCGGCCTGACCAGCACCAGTTCCTCGCGAAACGCGGCCTCCGCCGCCAGCGCCGGATCGGCCGGCTCGCCGGCGGCGAAGGCGACGTCGATGTCGCCGGCGACGAGGCGGTCGCGGAGCGCGCGCGCGGTGCCGGTGCTGAGCTCGACCTGCACCGCCGGGTGGCTCGCGTGGAAACGGGCGAGCAGCGCGGGCAGCCGGGTGGCCGCGGTCGATTCCATCGACCCCACGCGCAGCAGCCCGCCGGCGCCGCCGCCGGCGACCTCGGCGCGCACCGCATCGGCGAGCGCCAGCAGGCGCGCCGCCGACGCGTACAGCCGGCGTCCCTCGGGCGTGGGCAGCATGCGCCGGCCGGCGCGCTCGAACAGCGTCTGGCCGAGGTCGGCCTCGAGGCCGCGGATGCGCGCCGACAGGTTGGACTGCACGCAATGCACGCGCGCGGCCGCGCGGGTGAGCCCGCCGGCGTCGACGACCGCCTTGAACATGCGCAGCGCTGCCAGATCCATCGTTGATTGTGATCGAATCGATCAATAAAAATCGTTTTCAACGAACGACAGGATAGCGCACAATCGTGCCTGCCGACACCCCGGATCGCCACAGGAGATCGCCATGCCGCTGCCCGCCACCGCCGTCACCCGCGTCTTCGGCATGTCCGTGCCCGTGATCCAGGCGCCGATGGCGGGGGGCGCGACCACGCCCGAGCTCGTCGCCGCGGTGAGCGCTGCGGGCGGGCTCGGCGCCTTCGCCGCGGCGACGCTGGCGCCGGCGGCGATCCGCGCGGGGGTGGCGCGCATCCGCGCGCTCACCGACCGGCCGTTCTGCGTCAACCTGTTCGTCCTGCGCCCGCGTGCGCCGGACCCGGCCGCCGTCGAGCGCGCGCTCGCGCTGCTCGCGCCGCTGCATGCGGAACTCGGGATCGCGCCGCCGGCGGTGCCGGCGCGCTTCTGCGAGGATCCGGACGCGCAGTTCGAGGCCGTGGTCGAGTGCGCGCCCGCGCTCGCGAGCTTCGCCTTCGACGTGCTCGATGCCGCGGCGGTCGAGCGCCTGCACCGGCGCGGCTGCAAGGTCGCCGGCACCGCCACCAATGTCGCCGAGGCGCGCGCCTGGGAGGCCGCGGGCGCCGACTTCGTCTGCGCGCAGGGCATGGAGGCCGGCGGCCATCGCGGCACCTTCATCGGCGACTACGCGGCGTCGCTGATCGGCACGATGGCGCTGGTGCCGCAGATCGTCGATGCGGTGCGGGTGCCGGTGATCGCGGCCGGCGGCATCATGGACGGCCGCGGCATCGCCGCGGCGCTGGCGCTGGGGGCCGCCGCCGCGCAGATGGGCACCGCGTTCCTGGACTGCGCCGAGTCGGGCATCCATCCGGCCTGGAAGGCGGCGCTGCGCGCGGCCGGCGACACCGCCACCGGCGTCACCCTCGCGTTCTCCGGGCGCATGGCGCGCGGCGTGGTCAACGACTACATGCGGCGCATGGAGGCGCAGGCGCACCTGCTGCCGGCGTATCCGGTGCAGAACGCGCTGACCGGCGAACTGCGCGCGGCGGCCGGCCGCGCCGGCGATGCGCGCTTCATGAGCCTGTGGGCCGGGCAGGGCGTGGCGGCGCTGCGCAGCCTGCCGGCAGCGGCGCTGGTCGCGCGGCTCGCCGAGGAAACGGCGGCGGCCCGCGGCTGAGCCGCGCGGCCTGCTACCCGGCCGGCCGCGGCGCCGCCGCGGTCAGCCACTTGCGGATGCGGTTGGCATCGCCGACCCGCGAGAGCTTGCCCCAGGAGTCGAGCAGCACGAAGGTCAGCGAACGGCCGGCCACGCGCGCCTGCATCACCAGGCAGCGCCCGGCCTCGTTGATGAAGCCGGTCTTGGAAAGCCCGATGTCCCAGTTCTCCGAGGCCACCAGGCGGTTGGTGTTGTGGAAGCGCACTTCGCGCCCGCCGACGTCGACGTCGAGGTGGGTGTCGGTCGAGTAGCGCCGGATCAGCGGCACCGCGTTGGCCGCGCTGACGAGCTTGACCAGGTCGGCGGCCGTCGACACGTTGGCCGACGACAGGCCGGTGGGGTCGGCGAAGCGGGTCTGCGCCATGCCGAGGTCGCGCGCCTTGGCGTTCATCGCCTCGATGAAGGCGGCGAGCCCGCCGGGGTGGCTGCGCCCGAGCGCGTGGGCGGCGCGGTTCTCCGAGGCCATCAGCGCCAGGTGCAGCAGGTCGGCGCGCGACAGTTCGCTGCCGACCGGCAGGCGCGAGCGGCTGCCGCGCTCGACGTCGACGTCCTCGTCGGTGATCGCGATGCGCCGCGACATCGCCTGCTGCGCGTCGATGACCACCAGCGCGGTCATCAGCTTGGTGATCGACGCGATCGGCTGCACCTCGTGGATGTTCTTCGCCACCACCGCGCGCCCGGTGCCGTTGTCGATCACCAGGGCGACATTCGAGCGCAGCGGCGGCGCGCCGGCGGCGGGCGTCGCCCCCGCGCGCGGCAGCGCGCCGGTCTTCGCGCGCTGCGGCGCCTTGGCGCGCTTGCCCGGTTTGGCCTTGGCCGGCGCTTTCGCGCGCGTCGGCTTGGCCACGGCGTCCGGCGCGACGATCAGCGCGATCATCAGGGACAGCACGGCCGAGAGCAGGGACTTCATCGTCATGGCGTGATCCGCGGCAAACCGGAAGCACGCATTCTAATCGAAGCGGCCGCGGACATTTCTCTTTTCGAATTCGCGGGTTGGCGGCGGGACTTTAGGCGATTTCTCACCCGGGTCTTGCCAGCGGCGCGAGCCTCGCCGCACAATGGCGGGCAATCCGGCGCAGCAGGGGCCCGCTGCGGCCGGGGCGCGCCACCCGGGGGAGGGGAGATGAATCTCAAGATCAGCATGAAGGAGTGGATCCTGGTCGGCATGGTCGGATTGATCGCGATCCTGGCCAACCTGCCGGAGTCGGTCATCGACCGCGTCGGCGTGCGCGTCGATTACCTCGTCATCACGCTGGCGGCGGTGGTGTTCGTCGCGCTGCTGCTGTACATGCGCTTCACCTTCTTCCTGATCGTGATCCTGCTGGTCATCGGCGCGAACCTGCCGGGACAGTATGCCGAGCGCCTGAACATCTCGCGCGTGCCGCTGCTGCTGGCGCTGGGCCTGATGGTGGGCGTGTCGCTGATCAACCACATCGTGCGCCTGCTGCCGTCCGGGCTCGAGAAGGACAGCAGCGTCGAGGCGCAGAAGGCCCTGTTCTACGCGGTCGAGAAGGGCAACATGGTCTACGCGCAGAAGCTGCTCAACATGAACCTGGACGTCGACGTCAAGGCGCCGAACGGCTACACGCCGCTGATGTACGCGGCCGCGCGCGGGCACGCCGGGCTGACCGAACTGTTCCTGCGCAACGGCGCCAATCCGGCGCTGCTCAATGCCGAGGGCGACTCCGCGGTCGACCTGGCGCTGCGCATGGGCCACGCGGCGGTCGCCGAGGTGCTCAAGCAGGCGCGCCTGAAGCAGCATGCCGGCGGGCCGAAGACCACCGGCGGCGCCCTGGCGGGGGCCTAGCGCCGATTAACGCAAATTGCGCGCGCGCAATTTGCGTGAACAGTCCCTGGCGCCGGCCGGTTCCGCCGCGCGCCGCTCAGTCCTCGACGAAGGTGACGAAGTCGGCCAGCGGCGCGCGCTCGGTGACCAGCCGGTTCGCCGGCTCGTCGCGGTCCTCGTGGCCGAGCGCCATGCCGCAGACGACCATGTCGGAGTCCGGCAGGCCGAGATGGCGGCCGATCAGGCCGTGGAAGTGCGCGAACGCCTGCTGCGGGCAGGTGTCGAGGCCGCGGCCGCGCGCGGCGATCATGATGTTCTCCAGGAACATCCCGTAGTCGAGCCACGAGCCCTGGCGCATGCGCCGGTCGATCGTGAAGATCAGTCCGACCGGCGCGTCGAAGAACGTGAAGTTGCGCCGGTGCTGCGCGTGCATGCGGTCGTAGTCCTTCTTGCCGATGCCGAGCAGGCCGTAGAGGTCCCAGCCGATCTTGCGCCGCCGGCCGAGGTAGGGCTCGAACCATTCGTCCGGGTAGTAGCCGTACTCGACGGTGTTCTGCGGCGGCTCGCCGCGCTTGCTGCGGGCGTAGTCCTCGTCGTGCGCCGCGACGACCGCGGCGCAGAAGCGCGCGCGCGCCTCGCCCGTGAGCACATGCACCTTCCAGGGCTGGATGTTGGTGCCGGACGGCGCGCGGCTGGCCACCGTGAGGATGTCCTCGATCGTCGCGCGCGGAATCGGCGTGGGCAGGAACCCGCGCACCGAGCGGCGGCTGGTGATGGCGCGGTCGACGATGGCTTGGTCGTGCATGCGGGGGTTCCTTCGTGGCGTGGTCGTGGCGTGGTCGTGGCGGGGATCGGGCGGTGCGGGCGGCGCCGCTGGCGGCGGATTCTACTTGCGCAGGACCAGCGCGACGCCGGCGACGGTCACGGCCATGCCGGCCAGCGACAGCAGGGTCAGGGCCTCGCCGAACATCAGCCAGGCGATCAGCGCGGTCACCGGCGGCACCAGGTACATGAGGCTGGTGACCGCCGCCGCCTCGCCGCGGCGGATCAGCATGAGCAGCAGGGTGATGGCGCCCAGCGACAGCACCACCACCAGCCAGGCGAGCGCGAACACCAGTTCGCCGGTCCAGACCACCGGCCGGGTCTCGAAGGCCAGCGACAGCGGCAGCAGCACGGCGCCGGCGGCGATGAACTGCACCACCGACTGGGTGCGCAGGTCCTGTGCCCCGCAGTAGCGCTTCTGGTACAGCGTGCCGGCGGTGATCGAGAGCAGCGCGAGCACCGAGGCCGCGACCGCGGCCCAGCCGAATCCGCCCAGTCCGAGCTTGCCCCAGACCACCATCGCCACGCCGCTGAAGCCGAGCGCGAGGCCGGCCCACTGGCGCGGCCCGACCCGCTCGCCGATCAGCGGTCCGGCAACCGCGGTCAGGATCGGCTGGGTGCCGACGATCAGCGCGGACAGGCCGGCCGAGAGCCCCAGGTCGATCGAGACGAACACCCCGCCGAGGTAGCCCGCCTGCAGCAGGATGCCGGCGACGGCGACGTGCGCGATCTTCGCGCCGCGCGGCCACGGCGCGCGCATCGCCAGCGCCAGCGGCGCCATCAGCGCGATCACCGCCGCGAAGCGCCACAGCAGGAACTTGAGCGGCGGTGCGTAGGGCAGGCCGAATTTGGCGCCGATGAAGCCGGTCGCCCACAGGACCACGAACAGGCCCGGCATCAGCGCGACCATCAGGTCGCGGTTTGCGGTGTTTGGCATGGCGGACGTCGGGTGGCTCAGCGGCGTTGACGCGGCGCCGCACGGCGGAGATTTCCGGAGCGCGCAACGATGTGGTGCGCGATGTCCCCAATATACCACGCCGGCGCGAATCTCCCTGCGAGGATGGAAATATAATTCAATAAAATCATGACGTTACGCTTTCTCCGCAAAAATTGCTGCAGCGCGTCAAAAAATGCTTGACTTTGCGTCGACCGTCCCTATAATTCGAATGGTGCGATGCACAAAACGGACCGACCGGCGGCGATGCCGATCCGATGGCGGTCACCACCATACTTCGAGGGAATCGACCATGTACGCCACCAACGACCAATTCGCCGCCGCCAACAAGGCCGGCCTCGAGAGCTTCTTCGCCGTCGCCAAGACCGGCTTCGACGGACTGGAGAAACTTGCCGAACTCAACGTTGCCACCGCCAAGGCAATCTTCGATGACGCCGCCGCGAACGCGCGCGCCGCGCTCGAGATCAAGGATCCGAAGGAACTGATCTCCTTCAACGCCCAGCTGGCCCAGCCGGCGCTCGAGAAGTCGGTCTCCTACTCGCGCCACGTCTACGGCATTTTCGCCGAAAGCCAGGCCGCGCTGCGCCGCGCCGCCGAGGAGCAGGCGGCCGTGGCCCAGAAGGAATTCGCCGCGCTGATCGACAAGTCGCTCAAGTCGGCCCCGGCCGGCAGCGAGTCCGCGGTCGCCGCGCTGAAGTCGGCGATGGCTGCTGCCACCTCGGCCTACGACAACGCGAGCAAGATCGTCAAGCAGGCCGTCGAGATGGCCGAGGCGAATTTCGCCAACGCCACCGCGACCGCCGAGCGCAACGTCGCCGCCGCGACCAAGACCGCGGCCCGCCGCAGCAAGTAAGCGCCCGCACGGCACGAAAAAGCCCGGCACGCGCCGGGCTTTTTCCTTTTCGCTTCCGCGCGCGTCGCGCGTCAGGCGGTCAGCGCCGCCTTGACCCGGGCCGGGTTGAACGGCAGATGGCGCAGGCGCTTGCCGGTGAGCTTCGCGACCGCGTTGGCGATCGCCGGCGCCACCGGCGGCAGGCCGCATTCGCCGACGCCGCCGGGCGGATTGTCGGTGACGAGGATCTTCACCTCGATCGGCGGCACCTCGTTCATGCGCAGCACCGGGTAGTCGTGGAAGTTCGACTGCTGCGGCACCCCGCCCTTGAAGGTCACCTGCTCCTTGAGGGCGCCCGACAGCCCGTAGACGATGCCGCCCTCGACCTGCGTGACGCAGTTCTGCGGCAGCACCGCGACGCCGGTGTCGAACGCGGCCCACACCTTGTGCACCGTGATCGCGCCGGTCTTGCGATTGAGCGACACCTCGACGACCTCGGCGATGTGCGTCTCCCACATGTCGGAATAGGCGATGCCGAGGGCGCGGCCGGCGGGGCGCTTGCGGTTCCAGTCGGCCATCTGCGCGACCTCGCGGATCACCGCCTGCGCGCGCGGGTGCTTGGCCAGCAGGCGCAGGCGGAACTCCACCGGATCGGCCTTGGCGAGCGCGGCCACCTCGTCGATCATGGTCTCGACCGCGTGCTTGGCGTAGCCGCCGCCGACCGCGCGCCAGAAGCCGACGTCGATGCCGCGTTCCTGGCGCGCGAACTCGATCAGGTGGTCCTTGATGTCGTAGAGGAACTCCGCGCCCTCGTGGAACGGCGCATCCTTGCCGCCGGCCGCCTTGAACGCGCCGGGATTGGCGCGCGCGTAGATCGACTCGCCGGCGAAGCGGTGGTGCCAGCCGACGATGTTGTTGTTCGCATCGAGCCCCACCTCGAGGTGCTGGCCCACCAGCGGCCGGAACTTGTCGTTCCGGACGTCGTCCTCGCGGGTCCAGGTCACCTTGACCGGCTTGCCGTCGGCGGCGCGCGCGAGCAGCGCCGCATCGAGCGTGAAGTCGGCGTCGACGCGACGGCCGAAGCCGCCGCCCAGGAGCGTGTTGTGCACGGTGATGTTGGCCGGCGGGATCTTGAGCACCGCGGCGCTGGCGAAGGTGGCGATCGACGGGCTTTGCGTCGGCGACCAGATCTCGAGCTTGTCGTCGGCGAAGCGCGCGGTGGCGTTCATCGGCTCCAGGCACATGTGCGCGGTGTGCTCGGCGATGAAGTCGGCCTTGAGCACGCGCGCGGCGGACTTGATGTTCTGCGGCGCGCTGCCGTGCTTCTCGACCTCGACGCCGGCCTTCGACAGGTCGAGGTCCGCGGCGGCGGCGACGTAGTCGCGGCCGACGGCGGCCGAGTCGTAGTTCTTCGCCGGCGCCTCGTTGGCCCAGGTGACCTTGAGCGCGTCGCGCGCCTTGCGCGCGGCCCAGGTGCTGTCCGCCAGCACGCCCACGCCCCAGGGCAGCGGCACGGTCTTGATGAAGCCCTTGACCGCCTTCGCGCCGGAGTCGTCGACGCTGGCCACCTTGTCCTTCTGCACCGGCGGGCGCAGCACGGCGCCGTGGAGCATGCCGTCCAGGCGCATGTCGATGCCGTAGCGCGCCGCGCCGCGGGTCTTGTCGGCGAGGTCGATGCGCGCGACGTTCCGGCCGATGAGCTTGAAGTCGGCGGGCTTGCGCAGCATCGCCGGCGTCACCGCGGGCAGGGTCGCCGGCACGGTCGCGAACCCGGCGATCTCGCCGTAGCCCATGCTGCGGTTGGATGCCTTGTGCATGGCCACGCCGTTCTCGGTGGTGACCTCGGCGCTCGGCACGCCCCACTTCTCGGC
Source organism: Burkholderiales bacterium (assembly GCA_016790695.1). Lineage (GTDB taxonomy): Bacteria > Pseudomonadota > Gammaproteobacteria > Burkholderiales > JAEUOS01 > JAEUOS01. The sequence continues at coordinate 14,527 of JAEUOS010000099.1, read as the reverse complement.
CGCCGCGTTGACCAGGATCAGCCGCGTCTGCGCCCCGGCCAGGCGCAGCAGTTCGTAGTAGCCGCGCGTGGTGCGCGAGGCGCCGGTGGCCATGATGCCGTTGAAGAGCTTGTTGCCGAACAGCTTCGGGTTGTGGCCGGACTGCACGACCCGGACCTTCGACCAGTCGGCGTCGAGGTCCTCGGCCAGGCACAGCGGCATCGCGGTCATCGTCCCCTGGCCCATCTCGGCCGCAGGGGACAGGATCGTGACGGTGCCGTCGGTGGCGATGCTGACCCACTGGTTCGGGGCGAGGCCGGCGGCCTGGGCCTGGGCCTTGCGGCTGGCGGTGAGCGCGGGCAGGCCGAAGGCGACGCCGATCGCGAGCCCGCCGGAGCCCAGCAGGAACTGGCGGCGCGACAGCGCGAGGGTGGTGATGGGCTTCTTCATGGTCGCCTCCTTACGCCTTGGCGGTCGCCGCGCGCTCGATCGCGCGCACGATCTGGTTGTAGGTGCCGCAGCGGCAGATGTTGCCGGCCATCGCGTCGACGATCTGCTTGCGCGTGGGCTTCGGCGTCTTCTTGAGCAGCGCCGCCGCGGTCATGATCTGCCCGGACTGGCAGTAGCCGCACTGCGGCACGCCTTCGGCGACCCAGGCCTTCTGCAGCGGGTGGTCGCCGTTCGCGGACAGGCCCTCGATCGTGGTGATCTTCTTGCCCGCGAGCGCCGACACCGGCGTGACGCACGAGCGCGCCGGCGTGCCGTTGACGTGCACGGTGCAGGCGCCGCACTGCGCCATGCCGCAGCCGAACTTGGTGCCGGTCATGCCCAGGGTGTCGCGCAGCACCCAGAGAAGCGGCGTGTCGGGCGCCGCATCGGCCTCGACGGTCTTGCCGTTGATGTTGAGTTGCATGGTCTTGTCTCCGTGGTTCGGGGGGTGGTGGTCCGGAACGATGCGAAGAATGCACCGAAACGGCGCCAATGTACAGAATGAGAACAGGTGTTTGCAGGGCGAACGGCGCGCGGCGCCCGCCGTCGCCCGCGGGCGTCAGTCGCGCAGGAACGCGTTCAGGTCCGGCGTGGCGATGGTGCGCTCGAGGTAGCCGAAACTGCCCTGCGCGCGCACCTCGCGCGCGGCGTCGATGACGCCGGTGATCGCGGCGCGGTACAGCGAGGTGGCGAGGCTGATGCGGCGCACCCCGGCGGCTTCGAGTTCGGCGACGGTGAACGACTTGCCGCGCAGCCCGGCCATGAAGTTGACCGGCCGGTCGACCGCGCGGCAGACCGCGCGCACCGCGTCCAGGCTGGGCAGGCCGGGCGCCATCAGCACGTCGGCGCCGGCGCGCGCGAACGCCTGGAGCCGGGCGATGGTGTCGTCGAGGTCGGGATTGCCGCGCAGGAAGTTCTCGGTGCGCGCGGTGAGCATGAAGCGGAACGGCAGGCCGCGCGCCGCCTCGGCGGCGGCCGCCACGCGCTCGATCGCCTGCGCGGCCGGAAACAGCGGCGCCGCCGCATCGCCGCTCGCGTCCTCGATCGAGCAGCCGACCAGGCCCGCCTCGGCGGCGCGGCGCACCGTCTCGGCCGCCGCCGCGGGGTCGTTGCCGAAGCCCTTCTCGAGATCGGCCGACACCGGCAGATCGCAGGCGCCGACGATCAGCCGCGCATGGGCCAGCGCCTCCTCGCGCGTGACGCGGCCGTCGCGCCGGCCGAGGGCGGCGGCGCAGGCGCCGCTCGAGGTCGCGAGCGCGGGGAAGCCGAGGCCGGCGAGCACCCGCGCCGACCCGGCGTCGAACGGGTTGCCGATGACGAACGCGCCGGGGCCGGCGTGCAGGGCGGCGAACTGTGCGGCCTTCTCGGCCTGGGTGACGGTTTGCATCGGCATCTCCGGCGCGGGGTTCGCGGGGGTCAGCGGAGCGTTTCGCTCCAGGTGCCGCCCAGGGCATCGACGGCGGCGCCGAAGCGCGCCAGCGCCGCCGTCACGGCGTGCGGCTCGCCCTTGGCCCCGAGCTCGATGTGCCGCGGCGTCTTCGCGTCGCCGACCGACGGCAGGCTGAAGGTCTTGATCGCGGGGTCCTTCTCGGCCTCGACCATCATGTCGATCAGCTGGGACTCGCCGAGGTCGAAGACGAAGATCGACTTCTCGAGGTACGGCGCGTGGTCGAAATGCTCGCGGTAGTGCGTGTCGAGCACCCATTCGACCATCGGCCAGGCCATCACCGGAAAGCCCGGCACGAACCAGTGGCGGCCGACGGCGAAGCCGGGGATGCGGTTGTACGGGTTGGGAATGATCTCGCTGCCCGCGGGGAATTCGCCCATCGCCAGGCGCTGCGCGGTGAGTTCCCAGTTCATCTCGACGGCGCGCGCGCGGATCTCGCGCTCGGCCAGCGGGTGCAGCGCCAGTGGCACGCCGAGCGCGGCGGCGGCCGCCTGGCGCGTGTGGTCGTCGGGCGTCGCGCCGATGCCGCCGCAGGAGAACACGCACCAGTCGCCGCCGGCGGCGAGGGCGAAGGTGCGCCGGTAGGTGTCGACGATGCGCGCGCGGTCGTCGCCGAGGTATTCGGCGAAGGCGAGCTTCAGGCCGCGCGCCTTGAGCAGCTCGATGACCTTGGGCATGTGCTTGTCGGCGCGCTTGCCCGACAGGATCTCGTCGCCGATGATGATGAGGCCGAAGTTCATGGCAGAACCGCCGTATGGACAGGTGCGGATTCTATGCGACCGCGTCGGCCGGCTCGCCCAGGTCGACCCGGCGCCGCTCGAGCGCCGCCAGGCCGTAGTGGATGAAGGCCAGGCCGGTCAGCGTGGTCGAGAAGAACCAGAACAGCGGCACCACGTTGAGCAGCGCGCCGGCGAAGCCGAGCCACTGCCACGACAGCGCGCGGTCGGCCGCGAGCGCGGCCATCTCCCGCGCCGAGGCATGGTCGGCGAGCGCGTCGTAGCGCAGCACGCCGGCGTTGAGCCGTCCGAGGAGCAGCGGCAGCACGAGCCAGCCGACGACCGGCACGAACCAGAGCGGGAAGGAGATCAGCGCGAGGAGCAGGAAGCGGATCAGCGCGCCCAGCGAGTTGACCAGCGACCCCGCCAGGCTGCCGCCACGACGCCGGGCCAAAGCGGGAAAGTGGCGGCCGGCGACGTGACGCAGCATCAGCGGCATGCCGGCCACGCTGACGAACCCGAGCGCGCAGACGAGGGTGAGCGGGATGAACATCGCGGCCAGGATCCACAGGGTGAGCATGCCGGGCACGATCTGGATGCCGTAGAACACCAGCCGTTCGACCACGGTGTCCATGTAGGGCAGCTTGCGGATGACCGTGTCGATGACGCCCAGGAAGGCTGCCCACTTCCACCACATCACGACCGCCCAGAACACGGCGGCGGCGACGACCGGCCCGATCGCCAGCGCGAGCATGGCCGGCGAGAGCTGGCTGGCCAGCGCGCGGCGGAAGGCGTCGGCGACCGTCATGGCGTCCTAGGCCATCCGCTTCGCCACTTCCTCGAGCATCACCTCGGTGGCGCCGCCGCCGATCGACTGGATGCGCGCGTCGCGCGCCATGCGCTCGATCGCCGCCTCGCGCATGTAGCCCATGCCGCCGTGGAACTGGACGCAGTCGTACATCACCTCGTTGACCAGCTCGCCCGCGAGCGCCTTGACCATCGACACCTCCTTGGTCACGGTCTCGCCGCGGGCGTCGCGCCAGGCGGTGTTGTAGACCAGCGCGCGCACCGCCTCGACGCGGGCGGCCAGCAGCGCCAGGCGCTGGCGGATCGCCTGCTTGTCCCACAGGGTGGCGCCGAAGGCGCGGCGCTGCGTCACCCAGGCGAGGGTGAGCTCGATCGCCTTCGTCGCCTCGCCGACCGCCTGGGCGCCGAGCACCGTGCGCTCGTTCTGCAGGTTCTTCATCAGCGCATAGAAGCCGCGGTTCTCCTCGCCCAGCAGCGCGTCGCCGGGCACCCGGCATTCCTCGAAGGCGAGCTCGGCCGTGTCGCTGCACAGCCAGCCGTGCTTCTTCAGCGGCCGGGCGACGGTGAAGCCCGGCGTGCCCTTCTCGACGATGAACATCGACACCTGGTGGTTGCGGCCGGTGGCGCCGGTCTTGGCCGCCACCACGTAGATGTCGCCATGCACGCCGTTGGTGATGAAGGTCTTGGCGCCGTTGATCACCCAGGCGTCGCCGGCGCGCCGCGCGGTCGTGCGCATCGAGGCCAGGTCCGATCCGGCATCCGGCTCGGTCATCGCGATCACCGCGATCTTCTCGCCACGCACGATCGGCGGCAGGTACTTCGCCTTCTGCGCGGGACTGCCGGCGTGGTGGATGTGCGGCGAGGCCATGTCGGTGTGCACCATCACCGTCGCGGTGAACCCGCCGAAGGTCGAGCGGCCGAGTTCCTCGGCGAGGATCACGCTCGCGAGGGTGTCGAGGCCGGCGCCGCCGTACTCCTCGGCGTAGCGCATGCCGAGGAATCCGAGCCGGCCCATCTCGCGCAGGATCTCGCGCGGCACCATGCCCGCGTCTTCCCAGTGCTCGCCGGCGGGAACGACGCGCTCCTCGACGAAGCGGCGCAGCGACTCGCGCAGGAGCGCGTGCTCTTCGGTGAAATACGGGGTGGCCTGCATGGGCGGGATGGTCGATCGGCGGGGGACGGGCGCCGATTATGCCGGTTCGCGCCGGCGCCGGCAGGGGCCGGCCGGGACCGGGTGCCGGCCGGCCCTAATCCGTGCCCCGCGTGGGGTCTTCCCGGCCGGGGCGGGCCGTGCCCGCGGGTTAGAATCCGAGGCTGTCGCCCAACCTGTCCTGATCATGAACCAGCCCATCGCCGCCCAATTGCTGCGTCGTGAATTCCCCCCCGCGCTGCTCGACCAGCTGGTCGCCCTGCTGGGGGCGCAACGGGTCTCGACCGCCGCCGCGGTGCGCGAGCACCATGGCCATGACGAGTCGCACTTTCCCGATGCGCTGCCCGACGCGGTGGTGTTCCCCGAGACCACCGAGGAAGTCGCCGCCGTGGTCAGGGCCTGCGCCGCGCACCGGTTTCCGGTGATTCCCTACGGCACCGGCACCTCGCTCGAGGGCCACATCCTCGCGATCCAGGGCGGCGTCACGATCGACCTGTCGCGCATGGACCGGGTGCTCGCCGTGCATGCCGACGACCTCGACGCGGTGGTGCAGGCCGGCGTCACGCGCAAGGCGCTGAACGCGCACATCAAGGACACGGGCCTGTTCTTCCCGATCGATCCGGGCGCCGACGCCTCGATCGGCGGCATGAGCGCGACGCGCGCCTCCGGCACCGCCGCGGTGCGCTACGGCACGATGAAGGAGAACGTGCTCGCCCTGACCGTGGTGCTGGCCGACGGGCGCATCATCCGCACCGGGCGGCGCACCAAGAAATCCTCGGCCGGCTACGACCTGACGCGCCTGTTCGTCGGCAGCGAGGGCACGCTCGGCGTGATCACCGAGATCACCGTGCGCCTGTATCCGCAGCCGGAGGCGATCTCGGCGGCGGTGTGCTGCTTCCCCAACATGGTGGCCGCGGCCAGCACCGTGATCCAGGCGATCCAGATGGGGGTGCCGGTCGCGCGCTGCGACTTCCTCGATCCGCTCTGCGTGAAGGCGATCAACGAGCACAGCAAGACCGGCCTGCAGGAGAAGCCGACGGTGTTCTTCGAGTTCCACGGCTCGGAGGCGGGCGTGCGCGAGCAGGCCGAGACCGTGCAGGCGATCGCGGCCGAGCACGGCGCCGAAGCGTTCCAGTGGGCCACGCGGCCGGAGGAGCGCAGCAAGCTGTGGCAGGCGCGCCATGACGCCTACTTCGCCTGCCTGCAGCTGCAGCCCGGCTGCCGCATCATCTCCACCGACGTCTGCGTGCCGATCTCGCGCCTGGCCGAGTGCCTCGCCGCCACCGAGGAGGACATCCGGCGCTCCGGGCGCCTGGTCCCGGTGCTGGGCCACATCGGCGACGGCAACTTCCACCTGTGCATCATCGTCGACCCGAACAACGCGCACGACATCGAGATCGCCGAGCAGATGAACCACCGGCTGGTCGAGCGCGCGATCGCGATGGAAGGCACCTGCACCGGCGAGCACGGCATCGGCTGCGGCAAGATGGCGTTCATGGATGCCGAGCACGGCGACAGCCTCGAGGTGATGCGCATGGTCAAGCGTTCGCTCGACCCGCACAACATCATGAACCCGGGCAAGGTGGTCGCGGTCTGATGCGCGCCGCCCGCGATCCGGGGCCGCGATGAACGCGCCCGCAGGCAAGCCGCTCGTCGACCTGCTGCGGCAGGCGCGGGTGGTGGCCGCGTTGCGCGAGTTCATGCCCGCCGCGAGCGTGCTGTTCGAGGCCGAGGACACGCGTCCGTACGAATGCGACGGCCTGTCGGCCTACCGGCAGGTGCCGATGGTGGTCGCGCTGCCGTCGACCGAGGCGGAGGTCGCGCGCATCCTCGCCACCTGCCACGCGCTCGACGTGCCGGTGGTGCCGCGCGGCGCCGGCACCGGCCTGTCGGGGGGCGCCCTGCCGATGGGCGACGGCGTGCTGCTGTCGCTGGCGAAGTTCAACCGCATCCTGTCGGTCGACACCGCCGCGCGCACCGCGCGGGTCGAGCCGGGCGTGCGCAACCTCGCGATTTCGGAGGCGGTGGCCCACCTCGGCCTGTACTACGCGCCGGACCCGTCGTCGCAGATCGCCTGCTCGATCGGCGGCAACGTCGCCGAGAATTCGGGCGGCGTGCACTGCCTCAAGTACGGGCTCACGGTCAACAACGTGCTGCGCGTGCGCGGCTACACGATCGAGGGCGAGGCGGTCGAGTTCGGCTCGGAGGCGCCGGACGCGCCCGGCTACGACCTGCTCGCGGCGGTCGTCGGCAGCGAGGGCATGCTCGCGGTGACCGTCGAGGTCACCGTGCGGCTCGTGCCCAGGCCGGAGCGCGCGCAGGTGATCCTCGCCTCGTTCGACAGCGTCGAGAAGGCCGGCGACGCGGTCGCAGCGGTGATCGGCGCCGGCATCATCCCGGCCGGGCTCGAGATGATGGACAAGGCGGCCACGGCGGCGGTCGAGCAGTTCGTGCGCGCCGGCTACGACCTCGATGCCGCCGCCATCCTGCTCTGCGAGTCCGACGGCACGCCCGAGGAGGTCGAGGAGGAGATCGGGCGCATGAAGGCCGTGCTCGGGCGCTCGGGCGCGACCCGCCTGGCGGTGTCGCAGTCGGAGGCCGAGCGCCTGAACGCGTGGGCGGGGCGCAAGGCCGCGTTCCCGGCGGTCGGGCGCATCTCGCCGGACTACTACTGCATGGACGGCACCATTCCGCGCAAGGCGCTGTCGACGATCCTCGCGTTCATCGCGCAGATGGAGGCCAAGTACGGCCTGCGCTGCCCCAACGTGTTCCACGCCGGCGACGGCAACCTGCATCCGCTGATCCTGTTCGACGCCAACGATCCGGACCAGCTGCACCGCACCGAGGAATTCGCCAACGAGGTCCTGCTCAAGTGCATCGAGCTCGGCGGCACGGTCACCGGCGAGCATGGCGTCGGCATCGAGAAGATCAACCAGATGTGCGTCCAGTTCGCGCCGGCGGAGCTCGCGCTGTTCCGCGCCCTCAAGGCGGCCTTCGACCCCAAGGGGCTGCTCAACCCGCAGAAGAACATCCCGACCCTGCACCGCTGCGCCGAGTTCGGCCGCATGCACGTGCGCGGCGGCGAACTTCCGCACCCCGAATTGCCGAGGTTCTGATGAGACGGGCCGTCGTTCTTGTTGTCGTCGCGGGACTCGCGGGCTGCGCCGCCGGGGGACCCGGGGAGCCGGCGGCGCCGGCGCAGGTGCGCGCGGCCGAGGACCCGAAACAGGCCTGCGCGGACCGCCTCTACACCGCGCGCCTGCTCGGCGGCGCCCACTGGCACATCTACGAGAACTGCCTCAAGGAACATTCATGACCTGGGCGGGGCTGGTCGATGCGGTCAAGTCGGCCGGCGCGCACGGGCGCGCGCTGCGGGTGCGCGGCGGCGGCAGCAAGGACTTCTACGGCCAGGCGCTCGAGGGCGACGTCCTCGACACGCGCGCGGTGCGCGGGATCGTCGCGCACGAGCCGACCGAACTGGTGCTCACCGCGCGCGGCGGCACGCCGCTGGCCGAGGTCGAGGACGTGCTCGCGCGCGCCGGGCAGATGCTGCCGTTCGAGCCGCCGCATTTCGGTCCGGGCGCGACCATCGGCGGCGCGGTCGCCGCCGGGCTCGCCGGCCCGCGGCGCGCCGCCACCAACGGCTACACCGGCGCCATCCGCGACTTCGTGCTCGGCGTCACGCTGCTCGACGGCCGCGGCGAGGTGCTGCGCTTCGGCGGCCGGGTCATGAAGAACGTCGCCGGCTACGACGTCTCGCGCCTGATCGCCGGCTCGATGGGCACGCTCGGCGTGATCCTCGAGGTCTCGCTCAAGGTGCTGCCGCGGCCGCCGGCCGCGTGCACGCTGCGCCTGGCGCTGCCCGACCCGGCGCGCGCGATCGAGCAGCTCAACGCGTGGGGCGGCATGCCGCTGCCGCTCACCGCCTCGGCCTATCGCGACGGCGACCTCGCCCTGCGCCTCGAAGGGGCGGAATCGGCGGTCAAGGCCGCCTGCCGCCGGATCGGCGGCGAGCGCGTCGACGACGCCGCCGCGGCGGCGTTCTGGACCGGGATGCGCGAGCAGACCGACCCCTTCTTCTCCCTGCCCGGCGCGCTCTGGCGCGTGGCGGTGCCGTCGACCGCGGTGCCGCTCGGATTGCCCGGCGCGCAGCTCGTCGAGTGGGGCGGCGCGCTGCGCTGGCTCAAGGGCGACGCGGATGCCGCGCTGGTGCGCCGCGAAGCGCTGCGCGCCGGCGGCCACGCCACCCTGTTCCGCGGCGGCGACAAGGCCGTGGGCGTGTTCACCGCGCTCGACCCGGTCAAGGCGCGCATCCACGCGCGCCTCAAGGCCGCCTTCGATCCGGCGCGCGTGTTCAACCGCGGCCGCATGTACGCCGAGCTCTGATGCAGACCAATCTCGCCGACCTCTACAAGGGCACGCGCGACGGCGCGGAGGCCGAAGCCATCCTGCGCAAGTGCGTGCACTGCGGGTTTTGCACCGCGACCTGCCCGACCTACCAGCTGCTCGGCGACGAACTCGACGGCCCGCGCGGGCGCATCTACCTGATCAAGCAGGTGCTCGAGGGCCACGCGGCGACGCGCAAGACGCAGAGCCACCTCGACCGCTGCCTGACCTGCCGCAACTGCGAGTCGACCTGCCCGTCGGGGGTGGACTACGGCCGCCTGGTCGACATCGGGCGCAAGATCGTCGCCGCGCAGGTGCCGCGCGCCGGGACCGACCGGCTGAAGCGGACCCTGCTCGCGCGGGGGCTGAACAGTCCGCTGTTCGCGCCGGCGATGAAGCTGGGCCAGGCGATGCGCTGGGCGGTCCCCGCCGGCCTCAAGGCCAAGGTGCCCGCGCCGCAGGCGGCGGGCGCGCGCCCGGCGCCGCGCCATGCGCGGCGCATGCTGCTGCTCGAGGGCTGCGTGCAGAACGCGATGGCGCCCAACATCAACAACGCCGCCGCGCGCGTGCTCGACCGGCTCGGCGTCTCGCTGGTCGCGGCGCCCGGCGCCGGCTGCTGCGGCGCGCTCAACCACCACCTCGACTTCCAGGACGCGGGGCTGGACAACATGCGCCGCAACATCGACGCCTGGTGGCCGGCGATCGCCGCCGGCGAGGTCGAGGCGCTCGCGATGACGGCCTCGGGCTGCGGCGTGATGGTCCGGGACTACGGCCACCTGCTCGCCGCCGATGCGCGGTATGCCGAGAAGGCGGCGCGGGTGTCGGCGATGACGCGCGACCTGTCCGAGCTGGTGATCGCGGAGCCGGGCCTGCCGGCGCTGCTCGCGCGCGCGCGCGGCGCGGCGGCGCCGCGCCGCATCGCCTATCACCCGCCGTGCACGCTGCAGCACGGCCAGCAGGTGCGCGGCAAGGCCGAGCAGGTGTTGCGCGATGCCGGCTTCGAGCTCGTGCCGGTGGCCGAGGCGCACCTGTGCTGCGGTTCGGCCGGCGCCTACTCGGTGCTCAACCCGGAGATCTCCACGCAGCTCCGGGACCGCAAGCTGGCGCACCTGGAGGCCGCCGCGCCGGAGGCGATCTGCTCGGCGAACATCGGCTGCCTCACCCACCTGCAGAGCGGCACCGCGACCCCGGTGCGGCACTGGGTCGAGGTGATCGACGACCTGCTCGCTCAGGCGTAAGCCGGGCGCAGCGCGCGGGCGATGCCGCGGTAGGTCTCGGGGGCGGCGATGCCCAGGCGATCGCGCGCCTGGTTCAGGTCCATGCCGAGGAATTCGCGCCAGTCGACCGCCGGCAGCCAGGCGGCGTCGCGTCCGGTGCGATAGGCGCTGCGCGACGCGGCCCGCACCGGCTGCCCGCGCAGCGCGCGGCCGATGCGCAGCGTGCCCAGGAGCGCGATGGCGCCCAGCCCGTTCAGGCGCGTCTGCGCGTAGGTGAAGGCCAGCAGGCAGACCTCGCCCAGCGGATCGCGGCCATAGCCCGTGACGACGTGCCAGAGGTCGTGGCTGTCGCGCAGGTGGCGGCGGAACGCGTGCTCCTCCGGGGTCGCCTGCGACATCTCGTCGCGCCGGCGCGCGGCCTCCGCCAGCCCCTGGGCCGAGAGGTTCTCGCTGACCACGAAATCGAGGTACGTGCGGCCCACCGATCCCGCCGGCAGGCGGGCCAGCGCGTCACGGTCCGCCAGCAGGGGCATGAGCTCGTGGCGGCCGGCGAGCACATCCTGCCCGAGCGGCGTCGTCGCGAAGCGGGCGGTGACGCGGGCCAGCGAGTTGCCGCGCAAGGCTTCGCCGATCATGAACACCTGGTGGGTGTCCTCGGGGTCGCGGATGAGCTTGCGGAACGCGCGCCACGCGACGAGCGGCTGGATGCGGCGATGCGGAGAGACGTTCATGGAAGCGGACCTCGCCAGGCGGGCAGATTGACCGACGCGGCATTGTCGCAGATCGCCTTTGGCGCCGGGCATGTCACAATCCCGCTCCTGCCGCCGCCCGACGAAGAGATGCGATTGACCCGGAGACAGCCCATGCCACCTGCCGACGCAGGCGTCGCGGCGGCGTGCGGGGGGCGCGGATGACCGGCGTCGTTCCCGAGGCGCGCGCGCGGTTGCCGTCGATCGATCGGCTGCTTGCCGCGCCCGAGGCGCTCGCGCTGATCGAGCGCCACGGGCGCACCGCGGTCGTCGAGGCGGTGCGCGCCGCCGTGGACGAGGCGCGCGCGCGCCTCGCCGCGGGCGCCGGCGCGGGCGCCGCCGATGCCGGCAGCGGACTCCTCGAACGCGCCGCCGCGATCATCGAGGCGCGGCTGCGGCCGTCGCTGCGGCCGGTCTTCAACCTGACCGGCACGGTGCTGCACACCAATCTCGGGCGCGCGCTGCTGCCGCAGCCGGCGATCGAGGCCGCGGCCGGCGCCATGGGGCGGCCGGTCAACCTCGAGTACGACATCGACGGCGCCGGCCGCGGCGAGCGCGACAGCCACGTCGAGGCCTGGCTCGCGCGTCTCACCGGCGCCGAGGCCGCGGTCGCGGTCAACAACAACGCCGCCGCGGTCTACCTCGTGCTGAACACCCTCGCGCGCCGGCGCGAGGTCGTGGTCTCGCGCGGGGAACTCGTCGAGATCGGCGGCTCGTTCCGCATTCCCGACATCATGGCCGCCGCCGGCTGCCGGCTGGTCGAGGTGGGCACCACCAACCGCACCCATGCGCGCGACGTCGAGGGCGCGATCGGCAAGTCGACCGCCGCGATCATGAAGGTCCATGCGAGCAACTACGCGATCACCGGCTTCACCGCCGCGGTGCCGGAGGCCGAGCTCGCGGCGCTCGCGCATCGCCACGGCCTGCCGCTCGTCAACGACCTCGGCTGCGGCATGCTGGTCGACCTCGAGGACTACGGCCTGCCGCACGAGCCGACCGCGCGCGAGGCGATCGCCGCCGGCGCGGACCTCGTCACCTTCAGCGGCGACAAGCTCCTGGGCGGGCCGCAGTGCGGGCTCATCGTCGGCCGCGCCGACCTGGTCGCGCGCATCCGCAGGAACCCGATGAAGCGGGCGCTGCGCCTGGACAAGATCCGCCTGGCCGCGCTGGAGGCGGTGCTGCGCCTGTACGCGGACCCGGAGCGCCTGCCGTCGACCCTGCCGACGCTCGGGTTCCTGACGCGCCCGCGCGCCGAACTGCGCGCGCTGGCCGAGCGGGTGGCGCCGCCGCTGGCCGCGGCGCTCGCCGGGCGCGCCGAGGTGCGCGTGGTCGACTGCGACAGCCAGATCGGCAGCGGCGCGCTGCCGGTCGCGACGCTGCCGAGCGCCGGGCTGGCGCTGACGCCCGCGGGCAAGCGCCGCAGCGGCGCGGCCGACGCGCTCGCGCGCGCGTTGCGCGCGCTGCCGGTGCCGGTCGTCGGCCACATCCGCGACGGCGCCGTGATCCTCGACCTGCGCTGCCTCGATCGCGCGGACGAGTTCGTCGCGCAACTCGACCGGCTCCGGTTCGCCGGCAACGCATCATGATCGTCGCCACGGCCGGCCACATCGACCACGGCAAGACCACCCTGGTGCGCGCGCTCACCGGGGTCGACACCGACCGCCTGCCCGAGGAGAAGGCGCGCGGCATCTCGATCGACCTCGGGTTCGCCTACTGGCGCACGCCGGGGGACGGCCTGACGGTCGGGTTCGTCGACGTGCCCGGCCACGAGCGCTTCGTGCGCAACATGCTGGCCGGCGTCTGCGGCATCGATTTCGTGCTGATCGTCGTCGCCGCCGACGACGGCGTGATGCCGCAGACCGTCGAGCACCTGCACATCGTCGACCTGCTGTCGGTCCGGCGCGGCATCGCGGTGCTCACCAAGGCGGACCGCGTGCCGCCCGAGCGCCTGCGCGCGGTCGCCGACGAGGTGCGCGCGCTGCTCGCGCCGACCGGCCTGGCCGGCATCCCGGTGCTGCCGGTGTCGGCGCTGACCGGCGACGGCATGGACGCGCTGCGCGGCGCGATCGCCGACGCCGCGCGCGCGCGCAGCCGCGCGCTCGACGCCGGGCGCGGCCTGCGCTTCGCGGTCGATCGCGCCTTCACCATCGCCGGCAGCGGCACGGTCGCGACCGGCACGGTGTTCCACGGCGCGCTGGCGGTCGGCGACCGCCTGATGCTGACCCCGCGCGGCGTCGAGGTGCGCGTGCGCGGCATCCACAAGGACGGCAAGGCCGCGACGGGCGCCGCGGCCGGCGAGCGCTGCGCGCTCAACCTGTCGGGCGTGGAGCGCGCCGACGTCGCGCGCGGCGACTGGGTCGTCGCGCCCGCGCTGCATGCGCCGACCGAGCGCCTCGATGTGCGCCTGACCGTGCTCGCCACCGAGCCGCGGCCGCTCGCGCACTGGACGCCGGTGCACCTGCATCACGGCGCCGGCGACGTCACGGCGCGCGTCGCGCTGCGGCGCGGCGCGGTGATCGCGCCGGGCGCCACCGGCGTCGCGCGCCTGGTGCTCGACGCGCCGGTGGCGGCGCTCAACGGCGACCGCTTCGTCGTGCGCGACCAGTCGGCGCAGCGCACCATCGGCGGCGGCGTCGTGCTCGATCCGTTCGCCCCGCGCGCGCGCCGGCACCCCGAGGAGCGCGCGGCGCAGCTCGCCGCGATGGCGGCCGACGATCCGGCGGCGGCGCTCGCGGGGCTCGCCGCCGCCGCGCCGGCCGGCGTCGACCTCGGCTGGTTCGCGCGCGCCTACAACCTCGACGACGCGCGCCTGGCCGCGCTGCTGCCGCAGTGCGCGCTCGCGGTGCTGGGGCGCGAGCCGGCGGTCGCGTTCCCCGCGGCCGCGGTCGAGGCCGTCAAGGCCGAGGTCGCCCGGAAGCTGACGGCGCTGCACGACGCCGCGCCGCAGGCCCAGGGATTCGAGATGGCGGCGGTGCGCGCGGCCTGCGCGCCGCGCTGGTCCGCCGCCAGCTTCGGCGCGCTGCTGCGCGTCCTCGGCGAGGCGCGGGTCGTCGAGCTGTCGGGCTCGACGGTGCGCCTGGCGCGGCGCGAGGCGGTCGCCAGTGCGGCCGACCAGCGCCTGTGGCAGGCCGTCCGGCCGCGGCTGGCCGCCGCCGGGCTCAACGGCCTGACCATCGCCGAACTCGCCGCCGCCGCCGCGGTCAAGGACGTCGCGCTGCGCGACTTCCTGCATCGCCAGGCCAGGAGCGGCGCGACCGTGCGGGTCACGCCGGAGCGCTTCTACCTGCGCGAGACGATGGCGCAGTTCGTCGCCGCCGCGCAGGCCGCCGCCCGAATCGCGACCGACGGCCGCTTCTCGGCGGCACAGGTGCGCGATGCCGCGGGCATCGGCCGCAACCGCGCGATCGAACTGCTCGAGGCGCTCGACCGCCTCGGCGTCACCCAGCGCATCGGCGAGGTGCGCATCCTGCGCCGCGAGGCCGTCGGCCTGTTCGGCGCGGCGCCGCCGCTTGCCGCGCCGGCAGCGCCTGCGGCGCCAGGCCGTCCCGCGGTGCCCGCGGCGCCGGGCCGCCCCGGAGCGGCGGCGC
>JAEUOS010000221.1 GCA_016790695.1 Burkholderiales bacterium | reverse complement strand
CTGGTGCAGGTCGAAGTGCGCCGACATCGCCTCGCGCATGCCCTGCATGTCCTGGGAACGGTTGAGCGAGCGCTTGATGAGCTTCATCGCGAACGGCGGCGACTTGGCGATGCGCTCGGCAAGCTCCAGCGTGCGCGCGTCGAGTTCCGCGCGCGCAACCACGTGATTGACCATGCCCGCGGTCAGCGCCTGCGCGGCGGTGAGCCGGCCGCCGGTGAACAGCAGTTCCTTGGCCTGGCGCAGCCCCATCACCCACGGATGGATCAGCACCTCGGTGGCGGCGGCGCCCATCGTGTGGCCGACCGGGTCGCTGAAATAGGCGTCGTCGGCGGCGACGATCAGGTCGCACATGTTGGCCAGCATGAAGCCGCCGGCCACGCAGGCGCCCTGCACCTGGGCAATGGTGGGCTTGGCGAAGTCGCGCAGGCGCATGCAGTACTCGAAGTAGCGCCGCTCCTCGTAGGCGTAGCGCTGCTCCACGGAGATGGTGCCGCGCTTGGCGGCCGCCTCCTTGAGGTCGTGGCCGGCGGAGAAGTGATCGCCCTCCCCCGCCAGCACGACCACCCGCGTGGCGTCATCGGCAGCGGCGGCGGCGAGCGCTTCGTCGAGCGCGTCGAGCATGGCCTGGTTCTGCGCGTTGCGCGCCGCCGGGCGCGCCAGCCACAGACGGCGCACCGCGCCGAGTTGCTCCACCCTGATGGTGATGTCTTGCACGCGGATCTCCCTGATTGATTCGGTGACGGGACTGGCGGCTATTCGAGCTTGAGCCCGAGCTCGCGGATGATCGGCGCCCTGCAGGCCACGAAGGCGCCGGTCGCGGCAGAAGGCTGTGATCTCATCGCGCCGCCACGACACACTGCCCATGGTCGAGCACCACCGCACCGCGCTTCGGTGCCCGGCAGCGAAAGCGCACGTCGCTGCCCTCGACCCAGATGTCGGTCATGATCGCCTCGCCCGGGTAGACCACGGCGGTGAAGCGCGTGCCCAGGCGCGTCAGACGCGCGGCGTCGTAATCGCACACCGCGGCGAGCACCGCGCGGCAGGCGATGCCCAAGGTGCACGAGCCGTGCAGGATCGGCCCGGCGAAACCCATGGCACGGGCGATCGCGGGGTCGGCATGGATCACGTTGCGGTCGCCGGTGAGCCGGTACAGCAGCGCCTGGAACGGCAGGGTCTGCGACTCCACCACCAGGTCCGGCATGCGCTGCGGCATCGGCCGGGCCCGCGGCTGCTCCAGAGGCGGCCCGCCGATGCCGCCGTCGCCGCGCGCCACGTACAGGTTGTGGATGTCGAACAGCGGCGCGCCGTCGGCCAGGCGCACGCGCGACTCGGTCTCGATGATCGATCCCTTGCCCGGCCCCTTGTCGTAGACCTGGACGATGCGATGGTCGGCGCGCAGTTCCGCGGCCACCGGCAGGCTGCGATGCAGGGTGAGGGTCTGCTCGCCGTGAAGCATCTTCTCCACCGCCAGGCCGACGTCGTAGATCAGGTTGTGGCGCGCCACCGTGATCGCCTGGCTGGGCACCGCGCGCAGCCGGCCGCGCCGCTCGTACACATAGTCGAGCTCGCGCTCGTCGAACGGATCGCGACCCATGCCGATGGCCATGGCATAGAGCAGCGTGTCGCGCTCGCTGTACGCGTACGCAACGTCGCGCGCCTGGAGGCGCATGAGTTGCTCGTAGGTCACCGCCATCGGCCCCTCCGCCGGGTCATCGCGCCGCGCCCTCAGTTCGGCTGCACGCCGGCCGCCTTGACCAGCTCGGCGTTGATCTGGAAATCCTGAGCCAGGAAACTGTTGAATTCCTCGAGGCCCATGACCATCTCGTCCATCACCAGGGCGGCGAAGCGCTCGCGCACCTCGCTCGAGCGGACCGCGCGCGCGGCCTCCTCGTTGAGCCGCGCGAGGATCGCGCGCGGCGTGCGCGCAGGCGCGAACATGCCGATCCAGACGTCGTACTGCGAATTCGGAAAGCCCGCCTCCACCGTGGTGGCCACGCCGGCGAGCGCGCCAGAGCGCCGCGAACTGCTCACCGCCAGCGCGACCAGGCGCTGGTTCTGCAGGTGCGGCATGGCCAGTCCGATGGGGCTGAAGTAGTAGTCGACCCGCCCGGCGATGACATCGGTGAGCGCTTCGGCCGAGCCCTTGTACGGCACGTGGGTGGCCGTGAAGCCGGCGGAGATGCGCAGCCGCTCGGCGCCCAGATGGGTGGCACCGCCGGCGCCGGCGGAGGCGTAGATCACCGAGTCCGGCCGCGCTTTGGCGTTGCGCACCAGGTCCTGCAGGGTGCGCACGCCCTTCTGCGGCGAGGTGACGATGACCATCGGCACCGAGGCCAGCGGCATCACGCCGGTCAGGTCGCGCGACGGGCTGTAGCTGAGGTTTCGGTAGGTCGCCTCGGTGACGGTGTGCGAATTCGAATGCACGAGGATGGTGTAGCCGTCGGGCTCGGCCTGCGCGACCTGCGCCGAGCCGATGGTGCCTCCGGCGCCGGGGCGGTTCTCGATGACGATCGGCTGGCCGAGCTGCCTGGAGACGCGCTCGAGCACGGTGCGCGCGACGGTGTCGGTCGCCGCGCCGGGCGCGAACGGCACGACCGCCTTGATCGGCCGGACCGGCCACGCCGCCTGCTGTGCCGGCGCGGTGCCGGCGGCAAGCGCGAAAAGCAAGGCGCCAAGGCCGAGCGAGCGTGGATTCATGTCTTGCCTCCGGTTGCGGTTGACGCCGCGCGCGCGGTCGCGTCGCGCGGTTCGGGCCAGTCGATGCGCGCCTGCCAGCCGGTGCCGTAGGCGCGCCCGAGAATGGTGATGGTCCATCGCAGCAGCTCGTCGAGCCGCGCGAATCCCGCCGCGTAGCGGGTCAGATGGCCGGTCTGGTACATGACGTTGGCGATCTGCAGCACCACGCCGTCGACCGGCGTGTCCGCGACCAGTTCGCCGCGCTCGACGGCCGCGGCGACCGCGCTTTGCAGATCCGCCTCCAGGCGCTTCAGGGTGGCGCGGATCAACTGGCGCATCTCGGGCGAGAGCGCGTCCGCCTCCATCGAGAAGCGCGACAACAGACCCCAGGGCCGCCCGCCCTTCCCGTCCGGGTTGAACTGCAGGTAGGAGCGATAGATCCAGTCGCGCATCCTCACGAACTTCTCGGGCAGCGGCGCGGCCGCATCGCGCCAGATCGCCCCGGTGGCCGCCAGGGTGTCGCGCGCGACGCGCTTCAACACCGCGCCGGCCAGATCGGCCTTGTTGCGGTAGTAGTAGTGCACGTTGGAGTGCGTGATCCCCAGCTCGCGCGCGATGTCGAGATAGCTGACGCCGTGGTAGCCGTCGCGGATGAAGAGCGCAGTGGCGACCCGCTCGATGCGCTCGGCGAGCGTGTCCGCCGCCTCGGCGCGCGGCCGGCGACCCGCGGCAGCGCGCGTCGGGGAAGCGCGCGTCGTCGCTGCGCCCATCACGCCGCCTTCACCGGCGTGCCTCGCCGCCCAGCATGTCGCGCGCGATCACCATGCGCTGCACCTCGGAGGGCCCTTCGCCGACCCGGCGGATGCGCAGCTCGCGATACCAGCGCTCCAGCGGCAGCGCGTGGGTCATGCCCATGCCGCCCAGGATCTGCATGCAGCGGTCGACCACCCGGCCCGCCGCCTCGGTCGCGTACACCTTGGCGATCGAGGCGTCGATCTTGATGTCCTCGCCACGGTCGCCCTTCCAGGCAGCCTGCCAGACCAGGAGGCGCGCGGCGCGCAGCTCGATCTCGGAATCGACCAGCATCCACTGGATGGCCTGGCGGTCCGCGAGCAGCGCGCCGAAGGTCTTGCGCTGCTTCGCCCAGTCGATCGCCAGGGCGAGCGATGCCTGCGCGACCCCGATGCTGGCGGCGGCATAGGGCACCCGCGCGTGCACGAGCCACTCCTCGGCGATGGCGAAGCCCTGGCCCTCGTCGCCGAGCCGGTCCTCGACCGGGATCTCGTAGTTGTCGAAGCGCACCTCGAAGGGCTGGTGCGAGCGCATCAGAGGAATCCTGGTCAGGCTGATGCCGCGCCGCCGCGGGTCGAAGAAGAAGGCGGTGATGCCGCCGCGGTCGCCGGCCGCCCCGGTGCGCGCGTAGAGGATGCCCCACTCGGCCTGGTCGATGTAGGAGGTCCACATCTTGGCGCCGTTGACCACGTAGCAGTCACCGCGCCGCTCGGCGCGGGTGGTGATCGCTCTTGCCGGATCCGAGCCGCCGGACGCCTCGCTGATCGACACGCAGGTGGTCGCGCCGCTGGCGATCGCCGCCGCGCCGTACTTGCGGATCTGCGCCGGCGTGCCGCGGAAGGCCACCTTGGGCGGATCCTGCCCGAGCGCGCCGGCAGCCGGGAAATACAGCCCCATGCGGCACTGCGCGGCCTCCTCGGCCACCACGCACTGGCCGAGCAGGTTCAGACCGGCGCCGCCGTGCTCGGCCGGGGACTGCACGCACCACAGGCCCAGTTCGCGCGCGCGCCGGCGCAAGCGCTCGTGATCCTCCGGCAGGAGCGCGTTGGCGTCGTGCGCAACCCGGTCCTCGGCCGGCTTGACCTCGGAGGCCATGAAGCGCCGCACGGTCTCGCGCAGGAGCCGGTATTCGTCGGGAAGCTCCCAGTTGCCGGTCCGGTCCGCGCCCGCCACGCCCACCTCGCATGCATTGATCAGCTGCCAGCGTAGGCGACTTTTACATACATGTCAATCATGCATGTCAGGAGGCCGCGCGCGCGGCTGGCGGGGCTGTGTAGAATGCCTCGCGTTGCTGCGCGGCTGCCGCGTCGGCCCTCCCATCTGTCGCGCGGGCCGCGCGACGCGTCTGACCGGCACCGAGGACAAGCGCCATGAGCCAAGAGACCAGCCCTTCCGCCCTGCCGCTCGCGGGCCTCACCGTGCTCGACCTCTCGCGCGCGCTCGCCGGCCCGTTCTGCGCCACCATCCTGGCCGACCTCGGCGCCACCGTCATCAAGATCGAGCCGACGCCGGACGGCGAGATGGTGCGCGGCTGGGGCCCGTTCCAGGACGGCATCAGCGTCTACTACCTCTCGATCCACCGCAACAAGAAGAGCCTCGCGGTCAACTTCCGCGATCCGGCCGGGCTGGAGCTGATCCGCCGCATGGCCGGCTCCGCCGACATCCTGGTCGAGAACTTCAAGCCCGGCGTGATGGCCGAGATGAAGCTGGACTACGCGTCGCTCGCCGCGCGCAATCCGCGCCTGATCATGGCGTCGATCACCGGCTTCGGCACCAGCGGGCCGTACGGCGGCTGGCCCGGCGTCGACCAGATCGCGCAGGGCATGTCGGGCCTGATGAGCCTCACCGGACAGCCGGAGACCGGGCCGACGCGCGTCGGCATCCCGATCGGCGACGTCGTCGCCGGCATGTGGGCGGCCATCGGCGTGCAGGCCGCGGTGATCCAGCGCCAGGCCAGCGGCCGCGGCCAGCTGGTCGAGACCTCGCTCCTGGCCGGGCTGATCGGCCTGCTGACGGTGCAGGGCCAGCGCCAGCTGTCGCTCGGCGACACGCCCGGCGTGGCCGGCAACGACCATCCGGTCGTCTGCCCCTACGGCATGTTCGAGGCCAAGGACGGCCCGTTCAACATGGCCGCCGCGACCGAGGACATGTGGGTCAAGCTGTGCCGCCTGCTCGGCATGGAGGACTGGATCTCCGACCCGGAGTACCGCGACAACGCGGGGCGCCACCGCAACCGCGCGGCGGTGAAGAAGCGGCTCAACGAGAAGTTCGCCGCGCGCACCAAGATGGAGTGGACGCTGGAACTGGTCAAGCTGGGCCTGCCCGCCGGGCCGATCTTCACGCTCGACCAGGTGTTCGCCGACCGCCACGTCAACGAGACCGGCATCGTCGAAGAGATCGACCACCCGACCCTGGGGCCGCTGCGCCTGGTCGCCAATCCCGTGCGCATGGCCGGCATGGGCGGCCGCTCGATCCGGAGCGCGCCGCCCCGCCTGGGCGCCGATTCGCGCCAGGTGCTCGCCGATTTCGGCCTTGCCGCCGCCGAGATCGACGCCCTCGTCGCCGCGCGCACCGTGCAGACCCTGTGAGGAGCCGTTCCGCCATGCTTGCCGACCAGATCGCCTATGTCGCCGTCGCCTCCGCCGACCCCGCGCTCACCTGCCGGGTGTACGAGGAGCACTTCGGCCTGCCGCGCAGCACCCTGCCCGCATCCGGGGGCGACATCGCGGTCTACAGCCTGGGCCGAAGCGCGCTCGCCGTCGTGCCGCTCGGCCATGCGCTGATCGACGGCGAGGCCAGGCCCGGCGTGCATCACATCGCGCTCGCGGTCGACGACCTCGATGCCGCGGCCGCGCGCGCCGGCCTCGGCGTCACCCGCGCCGAAGGCCTCGCCGGCCGCCGCGCGCTCGCCCTCGACCGCGCCGCCACCGCCGGCGTGCGCGTGCGCCTGACCGAGCGCATCGCGCTGGCGCCGCACCGCGGCGGGCCGCTCGAGCGCATCGACCACCTCGGCATCGCCTCCACCGACGTCGCCGAGGACGAGCGCATCTTCAGCGGACGGTTCGGCTTCGCGGTGGAGAGTCGCCAGACCGACATGGAGGTGTCGATGGCGGTCGAATCGTTCACCTCGGACAAGTACGGCGTGGTCTATCACACGCGCGCGCCGGAGCCGGTGGGCGGGCTGCGCGTCGCCTTCATCACCGTCGGCGACTGCGAACTCGAATTCCTCGCCAACTTCGACCCCAACCAGGGCGCCCACATCGAGCATGGCCGTTCCGGCACCACGCGCCAGGACCAGGGCGCGATCACCCGTTTCGTCGCCTCGCGCGGACGCGGCCTGCACCACGTCGCGGTCAAGGTCGGCGACATCGATGCCTTGCTCGCGCGCATGGCCGGCGCCGGCCTGCCGATGATCGACGTCAAGGGCCGCCCCGGCTCGCGCCGTGCGCGCATCGGCTTTCCGCACCCCAGGGCCACCGGCGGCATCCTCATGCACCTGGTCGAGCGCGATGCCTGAGACGCTGGTTCAAGCCGCGCGCGACGGCGACTGCCTGGTGGCGACGCTGTCGCGCCCCGATGACGGCAACGCCATCAACCTCGCGATGGCGCGTGAACTGGCGGCGCTGGTCGACGCCTGCGGCGCCGACCGCAGCCTGCGCAGCCTCGTCATCACCGGCGCCGGGCCGCGCTTCTTCTGCACCGGCGGCGACGTCAAGGCCTACGCGCAGGTCGACAATGCCGCGGCGCTCGATGCGGTATTCGACCTGATCCGCGGCCTGCTCGACGCGATCGAGTCCCTGCACTGCCCGGTGATCGCCGCCATCAACGGCTACGCCATCGGCGGCGGGGCCGAACTCGCGCTCGCCTGCGACCTGCGCGTCATGGAAGCCGGCGCGCAGATCGGCTTTCCGCAGGCGCGCCTGGGCATCCTGCCGGGCTGGGACGGCATTTCACGCCTGCTGCCGCTGGTCGGCCGCGGTGCGGCGAACCGCCTGCTTCTCTCGGGCAAGCGCATCACCGCCGCCGAGGCGCTCGCCATCGGCCTGATCGACGAGGTCGCCCCGGCCGGCACCAGCCTGGCTCGGGCGCTCGCGCTCGGGCGCGAACTGGCCGAGGCGGCGCCGCTGTCGCAGGCCGCGATCAAGGCGGCGCTGCGCGACGCCGCCGGCAGCGATGCCGCCGGCGCGCGCCAGCGCGCGCGCGAGGCGATGGCGCGGCTCTGGTTTTCCGCCGACCACAAGGAAGCCGAACGCGCCTTCGCGGAGAAGCGCGCGCCACGGTTCACCGGCGCGTAGGGAATGCCGTTCGCGTCGCCCACCACCAAGGAGACACCCGCCATGATCGCCCGCATCGCCAGCCGCTTCCCCAGCCGCATCGCCGCCCTTGCCGTCGCCGCCGCCAGCTGCGCCGCCGTCGCCCAGCCCTTCCCCACCAAGGGTCCGATCCGCCTGGTGGTCGGATTCGCCCCCGGCGGCGGCACCGACGCCATCGCGCGCGCGCTCAACACGCGGCTGTCGGAGATCCTCAACCAGTCGGTCGTGGTGGAGAACCGTGCCGGTGCCGGCGGCGCGATCGCGACCGAGCATGTCGCGAAGGCGCCGCCCGACGGCTACACGGTGAGCTTCACGCTGAACAACCATGCGATCAACCAGGCGCTCTACCCCAAGCTGCCGTTCGACACCGAGCGCGACCTGCGCGGCGTCACCCTGATCGGCGCGCTGCCCCAGGTGCTGGCCGCGCATCCGTCGGCGCCGGCCTCGACGCTGGCGGAGTTCCTGCAGCAGGCCAAGGGGCCGGATGCGCGCGCGCGCACCTACGCGAGCGGCGGCGTCGGCTCGCCGGGGCACTTCGCGATGGCGTATCTGGAGTCGCTCTCCAGGCTCGATTTCGTGCACATCCCCTACAAGGGCGCGGGTCCGGCGATGACCGACGTGCTCGGCAACCAGGTGCCCTACATCCTCTCGACCCTGACCGGCGTGCTGCCGCACGTCCGGGCCGGCAAGCTCAAGGCCCTCGCCGTGACCTCCAAGGTGCGCGCGCCGGTGCTGCCCGCGGTGCCGACCATCGCCGAGAGCGGTTTCGCCGGCTACGACATGGACACCTGGATCGGCACCTTCGTGCCGCGCGCCACGCCCGACGCGGTGGTCAAGGTGCTGCACGAGGCGACGCTGGAGGCGCTGAAGTCGCCCGCGGTGCGCGAGTGCATCGAGGCGCAGGCGGGACGCGTGGCCACCGGCAGCCCGGCCGACCTCGACGCGCTCGTCGCGGCCGACATCAAGACCCTGTCGAAGATCGTCAAGGACCGCAACATCCGGCCCGAGTAGCGCAGGTGGGCGTGGCGCCCTCCAGAGACGGTCGACCGCGTCTCCGTGCATGGATCACCGAATTCGCACATAATACGTGCGCACTTATGCACAGGAGCAGGAGATGAATATCACTCTCTCCATCGATGAGCGCGTCGCGGAACGCGCCAGGAAAGCCGCATCCGCGATGGGCAAGAGCCTGAACCAGGCGGTGCGCGACTACCTCGAGCAGCTCGCCGGCAGCCAGCAACTGGATGCCGAACTCGAGGCCTTCGAGCAATCGGCATTGAAGTCCCCTGGGCGTCTGGCAGGCTGGAAATTCGACCGCGACGAAGCCAATCAGCGTGCGTAGCCTGATCGACACCAACGTGCTGGTCTATGCCGACGCGGCGGACGATCCGGTACGGCAGCGCCGCGCCCTTGACGTGATCATGGCGTTGCGGGCCAGGGGCTCGGCCGTCCTTGCCACACAAGTACTGCAGGAGTACGTCAACGTCGCCTTGCGCAAGCTCCGCCTGCCACCTCCGCTGGTACGCGAGCGGCTGGCGTTCTATCGCCGCTTCGAGGTCGTTCCCACCTCGCCCGACCTGATCGCCGGCGCGCTCGACCTGCACGCCCTGCATGGCCTCGCGTTTTACGACGCCTTGATCGTTCAGGCGGCCGCCGCCAGCGGCTGCGAGCGTTTGCTCACCGAGGACATGCAGCCCGGCGCGACCCTTGCCGGTGTGCGGATCGAAAATCCGTTCACCACGCCGTGACCGAGCCAGTAGGACGGCCGCGATCATCCCGGGCGCGTGACATTGCGCCGGCTCTCGTCCGCGGGCCGGCGCCTACCCCGCCGCCTTCACCTTGTCGAAGTCGCCGGCATCGTGCCGTTCGGGCAGCTGGCTCGAGGGCTCGCCCCAGGTGCGGTTGACCATGCGGCCGCGCCTGACCGCCGGGCGCGCGGCGATCGCGTCGGTCCAGCGCAGCACGTTCCTGTACTCGTGCACCGAGAGGAACTCGGCGGCGTTGTAGACCAGGCCCTTGACCAGCGCGCCGTACCACGGCCAGATCGCCATGTCGGCAATCGTGTAGTCGGCGCCGGCGACGTACTCGTGTTCGGCCAGCCGGCGGTCGAGCACGTCGAGCTGGCGCTTGACCTCCATCGCGAAGCGGTCGATCGCGTATTCGATCTTGATCGGCGCGTAGGCGTAGAAGTGGCCGAAACCGCCGCCGAGGTAGGGTGCCGACCCCATCTGCCAGAACAGCCACGACAGGCACTCGGCGCGCCTGGCCGGGTCGGTCGGCAGGAACGCATTGCCGAACTTCTCGGCCAGGTACACGAGGATGGAGCCGGACTCGAACACGCGGATCGGCGGCGCCGCGCTGCGGTCGAGCAGCGCCGGGATCTTGGAGTTGGGATTGACCCCGACGAAGCCCGAGCCGAACTGGTCGCCGGCGCTGATCGTGATCAGCCAGGCGTCGTACTCCGCCCCCTTGTGGCCGAGCTCGAGCAGTTCCTCGAGCATCACCGTCACCTTCACGCCGTTCGGGGTCGCGAGCGAATAGAGCTGCAGCGGGTGGCGCCCGACCGGCAGGTCCTTCTCATGCGTGGGGCCGGCGATCGGCCGGTTGATGCTGGCGAACCTGCCGCCGCTTTCCTTGTTCCACACCCAGACCTTGGGCGGCGTGTAGGCATCGGTATCGCTCATGGGGGAGACGCTCCTTCTCGGGTTCGCATGCGTGACGGACGCTGCCGCGCGGCGCGCGCGCCGCGTTCAGCCTGGCGCGCAATGGTAACCCGCCCGCGCGGCCGCCGGCCGGCGCGGCCACAGGCCCAGCCGTCCCGCCCCGCCGCCGCGTGCCAGGCGCGGAAGTCCACGAACGCGCGCGCCGGAGGCAAC
>JAEUOS010000078.1 GCA_016790695.1 Burkholderiales bacterium | reverse complement strand
CTCGCGCGGTCGCTGCGCGAGCGCGAAGCGCGCATCGCCGGGCTCGAGGACTTCATCGCGGACCACCATGTGGAGGGGCAGTCGCGCACCGTGGCGGCGGCCGGCGCGCGCGGCGACGGCCCGGCGATTCAGATGATCGAGGAACCGCCGGGCGGCGTGCCGGTTCCGCTGCTGGAGGCCGCGCCGCTCGCGCGCCGGGCGGCACGGCTGATCTGCTTCTACCTGCCGCAGTTCCATGCGATTCCGGAGAACGACGACTGGTGGGGGACGGGGTTCACCGAATGGACCAATGTGCGCGCGGCGCGCCCGCTGTTCGAAGGTCACGCGCAGCCGGAGCGGCCGGGCGAACTCGGCTATTACAACCTGCTCGAGCCCCGGACCCTGGCGCGGCAGGTGGAACTTGCGCGGCTGTACGGAATCGAGGGCTTCTGCTTCTACTTCTACTGGTTCGGCGGCAAGCGCCTGCTCGAGGCGCCGCTCGAGCGCTACCTCGCCGATGCGTCGCTGGACCTGCCGTTCTGCCTGTGCTGGGCCAACGAGAACTGGACGCGTCGCTGGGATGGCCTGGAGAACGAGATCCTGATCGGCCAGAGCCATTCGCCGGAGGACGATGTCGCGTTCATCGATCACGTCGCGCCCTACCTGCGGGACCCGCGCTACATTCGCGTCGACGGGCGTCCGCTGCTCCTGGTGTATCGGCCCGGGCTGTTTCCGGACGCGCCGGCGACCGCGGCGCGCTGGCGCGCGCGCTGCAGGGAGACGGGCATCGGCGAGATCTTCCTTGCCTACACCCAGTCGTTCGATCGCGTTCCGCCCGAGGCGTTCGGCTTCGATGCGGCGATCGAGTTTCCGCCCGACTATGCCTCGCAGCCCGACCTCACCGCGCGCATTCCGGGCATGGCGCCGGGATTCCGCGGCGTCGTGCACGACTGGCGGATCCTGGTCGAGCGCAGCCGCGCCTACATGCCGGCCGAGTACACGCTGTTTCGGGGCATCAATCCCGGATGGGACAACACGCCCCGGCGTGGCATCGAGGCGAAGATCTATTGCAACAGCTCGGCGCTCGGCTATCAGGAGTGGCTGTACAACGCCGTGGTCGACGCGCGCGAGCGGTTTGCCGACGACGACCGGCGGCTGCTGTTCATCAATGCATGGAACGAATGGGCGGAAGGCGCTTTCCTCGAGCCGGACGCGCGGCGCGGGTACGCGCGGCTGGAAGCGACCCGGCTTGCCCTGGTTCGGGCGGCGCTGGCGCAGGCGATCCCGCCGCTGGGCCCCGCCTGCCGGCTGGCGATCGTCGCGCACGCGTTCCACCTCGATGTCTTCGACCGGATCCTGGACTACCTGCGCCGGCTCGACAGCGCGACCTATCGGCTGTTCGTGACCTGTGCGCCGGAGCGCGCCGACGCCGTGCGCAGGGCGATGGCCGATGCCGGGATCGTCGGCGAGGTGTGCGAATTCGCCAATCGGGGACGCGACGTGCTGCCGTTCCTGCGCCTGCTTCCGCGACTGCTGGCGGGCGATTGCGAGGTGATCCTCAAGGTGCACACGAAGAAGTCGGATCACCGCCGCGACGGCGAATTGTGGGTCGTCGACCTGTTCGACAAGCTGTTGACCGCCGCGGCGATCGAGGAGGCCTGCGCGCATCTCCGGACGCACCCCGGCACGGGTATCGTCGGGCCGCGCGATCACGTCATTCCGATGACGCACTACTGGGGGCGCAATGCCGCGACGGTCAAGCGTCTGGCGGCACGCCTCGGCGTCGACGCGGCCGCGCTCACCAACGCGTCGTTCGTCGCCGGCACCATGTTCTTCTGCCGCCCGCAGGCGCTGGCGCCGCTCGCCGAACTTGCGCTGCCCGACGAGGAATTCGAGCGGGAGAGCGGCCAGATCGACGGCACCATGGCGCACGCGATCGAACGGCTGTTCGCGGTCAGCGCGCTCTCCGTGTCGATGGCCACCCGCAGTCCCGGGGAGCCCGCCGACGGCGAGCGGGAATACCGGTTTGCGGCGCCGACGCGGCTGCCGCCCGAACTGGCCGCCGCGCTGCTGCAGCGGACCGATTCGCTGGTCGAGCGCCTGCGCGTCACCGACGCCGCGATGGCGCGTGCCCAGTCGCTCGCGCTGGAGCGGCTGGACGAGATCGAGGCGCTCGTCGAGCGCCTGGAGGCGACCGAGAACGCCCTGGGCGAAGCCCAGGCGCTGGCGCTGGGGCGCCTGGACGAGAACGCCGCGCTGCAGGAGCGTGTCCGCCTGACCGAGCATGCGCTGCGCGATGCCGAGCGGCTGGCGATCGAGCGCCTGGACGAGACGACGGCGCTGCAGCAACGGGTGCAATTGACCGAGGAAGCACTGCGGCGCGCCGAGACGCTGGCGCACGGCCGGCTGGTTGAGCTGGAGCAGCTCGAGCGGCGCGTCGCGGAGACCGAGGCGGCTCTGCGCGCGGCCGAGCGCCTGGCGCACGGGCGGCTGGACGAGATCGACGCGCTGCGCCGCGAGGCGAGCGCCGCGATCCAGGCCCGCGCGCGGACGCCGGAGGGCGGCGACGGGGCAGCGGGCACGGACGAGGCCGGCCGCGCTGCGGCCTTGCGCGATGCGGAAGCGCAGCGCGCGCTTGCGCAGGCGCTCGCCGACCTGTCCGGCCTGCGTGCCCAGGCGACCGACGCCGAGGCGCGCGTCGCGCAACGCGACCGGCAGTTGCGGGAGGCGGCGGAGGCGCTCGCGCAGGCGCAGGGGGTGGCGTCCGATCTCGCGCAGCAGCTCGACGAGCGCGGTGCGCAGGTGCGCCGGTCCGAAGCCGACCTTGCGGCGGCGCGCGATGACAGCGCGGCGCTGGCGGCGCAACTCGCGCAGGCCCGGACCGACCTGGCCGCGCGCGAGCAGGCGCACGCGTCGACGCGCGATGAACTGGACGCGCTGCGCCGCCGGCTGGCGGCGCTCGGCGACGCGATCGCGGCGGTGGAGGCGCGTACCGGATGGCGTCTCGCAGCGGCACTCCGGCTGGTCACGCCGGTCGGCGCGGGGGGCCGCGAGTGAAGTACAGCATCGATCGCCTGGTCGTGCGCGGGCGGCGGGTCTTCGGGTTCGGCTGGCTGTTCCACCCCGAGTACCCGGTCAGCGCCGTGCGTCTCGAGCTCACCCTCAGCGACGGCGGGACGGTGTCGATTCCGGTCGAGTTCGGGCGCACGCGCGACGATGTTGCCGACGCCTTCCCGGGCGTGGCGACCGCATTGCGGGCCGGCTTCTTCCTGTATGGCGGCTGGTCCGGGGGCGCGGCGACCTCCGCCGCACTGGTCGGCACGGCCGGCGACGGCAGCGGGTTCCGCCTCGCCGCGCCGATGAGCGACATGGCGGCACCCGGTGATCGGCCGGCCCTGGTCCCGGACAAGCGGATGCTGGCGGCCCGGGCCTGGGCGATGCTGCGCCGCGGGCAGTGGCGCGAGCTGCTGCGCAAGGCGGGGCGCCATGCGCGGGTGCAGGCCGGGCCGCGGCCGTACACGCCTGCCGCATTGCGTCGCCTGCTCGGTTCGCGACAGGCCTTGCTCGTCATCGACCATGACCTCGGCGGCGGTGCCAACATGTACCGCGAGCGTGTCCTCGCCGGGCACCTGGCAGCGGGCGGCAGCGCGGTCCTGTTCACCTATCAGGTGCAGACGCTGGAGCACGTGCTCGAGATCCGCAGCCGCCGCGGGACCACCCGCTTCGTCGTGCCGGGCCCGGACGAGGTTGCCGCTCTGGCGGCACAGGGGCTGTTCGAGCGCGTGCTGTTCAACAACGCGGTGTCGTTCGAGCGTCCGGAGGCGATCGCCGCGCTGCTCGTCGAGTTGCGCCAGGGCCACGGCATTCCGCTGACGGTCGTCGTCCACGACTACCACATGGTCTGCCCTTCGCAGTTCCTGCTCGATCATCGCGCGCGCTACTGCGGCGTACCGGAGGAGGCGGTGTGCCGCGGCTGCCTCGCGCGCAATGACGAGGGATTCGTCAGCCTGTTCGAGGCGCGCGACATCGGCGCGTGGCGCGGCGCATGGGGCAAGTGCCTGGCGGTCGCCGAGTCGATCCGGTGCTTTTCCGATGCGTCGCGCGAGCTTCTCCTGCGCGCGTATCCGCACCTCGAGCGCGGCCGGATCGCCGTCGACCCGCACCGCGTCGACCACCTGCCGCTGCGCCGGCCGGCGTTGCGCCCCGGCGCGGTGCTGCATGTCGGCGTGGTCGGGCACGTCGACCGGGCCAAGGGCGCCGGGGTGGTGCGCGAACTCGCTCTGGAGATTCGCGCGCGCGGCCTGCCGGTGCGCGTCTCGGTCATCGGCACGGTCGCCGGGGATCTGCCGGGCGAGGTCGTGAGCGCGACCGGCGCCTATGATCACGCGCAGCTGCCGCGATTGATCGAGGAAAGCGGTGCGAACGTGTTCCTGTTCCCGTCGATCGTCCCGGAGACCTTTTCGTTCGTCACCCAGGAACTGATCGAGTGCGACGTGCCGCTGGTGTGCTTCGACCTCGGGGCGCAGGCGGAGCGGGTGCGCAAGTACAATAGAGGACTGGTCGTGCCCGTCGGAAGCGCCGACCTGCTCGACCGGCTGTTGCGATTCCATGCGGACCTGCAGGATGGAGCGCCGGTCGCCGGGCGCGCGAGCACATGAAGAAAGTCCACGTTTTCACCAGCGCCGCCTTCAACTACATT
>JAEUOS010000214.1 GCA_016790695.1 Burkholderiales bacterium | reverse complement strand
GTGCGCCGGCCCTTCTCCGTGCCGCTGTGGCGCTCGTAGACGCGGTAGGTCCAGGTGTCGCCGACGCGGAAGGCCGTGTCGGCGCGCGCGCTGCCGGCCGTGTACGGGTTGCCCTTGGACGACACCGGCTGCACCGGCTTCTCGCCCTCCCTGGCGAGCAGGCGCTCGAGCTGCAGCTGCGCCAGCTCGGAGAACTGCCCGCTCGGGTACTGGCGCAGGTAGTTCTCGAACGGCGCCGGCACGGCGGCCTCCTGGATCGACTCCCAGAGCTTGAGCTCCTCGGCGAAGCGGCGCGCGCGCTCGGCATCGTCGGGCCTGGCGAGGCTGCCGGGCGGCGCGAAATAGAAGTCGTCCTCCAGCGAGGTGCTCTCCCACGGCACCTGCGCGCCCTTCGAGGCGCGCCGCACCGCGAGGCGCACGCGCTTGAACACGTCCTCGACCTTGGCCTCGCGCACCCGCATCTCCTTCAGCAGGTTCTCGGTGTACAGGCCGTTCGCGCCCTCGCCGTCGCTCGCGGTGTTGCCGGGCGCGGTGGCGTAGGCGAGCAGCGTGCCGGGCGGCGCGTCCATCTGGCTCAGACCCTTCTGCTCGAGCTGGGCCAGGCTGCCGAACGGGTTGTCGCGGCAGGCGTCGAGGATGATCAGGTTGAGCGGGTTGGCCGCGCGCGTCAGGCCGGCGATCAGCGCGTTGAGCTCCATGCCCTGCACCGGCACGTCGCCGACCGCGCCGACGCTGGCGTCGACCGGGAGCAGGTAGTTCTTCCACGCCAGCTGCAGGCCGTGGCCGGCGTAGTAGAAGAGCCCCACGCACTTCTGCGCGGCGAGCCGCTCGACATGGGCCGCGACCGCGGCGGTCATCGCGGCGCGGTCGGCGTCGAGGCGCACCGTGACCTCGAAGCCGAGGCTGACCAGCGTCTCGCCGATGGCGCGCGCGTCGTTGACCGGGTTGCGCAGCGGCGAGACGCGGTAGCGGCTGTTGCCGATCACCAGCGCGACCTTGGGCAGCTTCAGCAGCTGCGCGCCCTGCGGCGTCTGCGCCCACACCTGCGCCAGCGGGCCGGGCAGGAACAGGGCCGTGCCCGCGATCGCCTGCCGCAGCCAGTCGCGCCGCGGCAGCGGTGCCGGCGCAGCGGCGCCGGCGGCAACGTGTCGTCGCATGGTCATGCAAACATTATGCACCGGCCCGCATGCGCCCGCGGCGGCGGTCCGCGCCGGACCCGCGGGGGAGCGGCGTCAGCGCACGCCGCGGCGAAACGCGTCCGCCGCCGGGCCGTCGGCGGCGTGCGGATCGCGGTGCGCGCGCTCGGCGACGAAGGCGTGATCGGTCAGGCTCTCGAGGAAGGCGATCAGGTCGGCCTTCTCGCGCGCGCCCAGGCGAAAGCCCCGGACGAAGCCGCTCTTGTACGGATTGGCCGCGCCGACGCCGCGCAGCGGGCCGCTGGCGATGGTGCGACCGCCGGCGGCATAGTGGTCGATCACCTCGCCCAGCGTCGCGATCGAGCCGTCGTGCATGTAGGGGGCGGTGAGCGCCACGTTGCGCAGGCTCGGGGTGCGAAAGCGTCCCATGTCGCTCGCCCGCCCGGTCTTTTCCTTCAGGCCCTGGTTGCCGGCCGGGTAGGCGCCGCGGCCGTCGAGGTTGTACAGCCCCGTGTTGTGGAACGCGACCTCCGGGCGCTCGAGGCGCTCGTGCTGGACCGAGTCGGTGAACAGGACGCCGCCGTGGCAATGGAAGCAGCCGAGGCGCTCGCTGAAGAACAGCGCCTCGCCGCGGCGCGCGGCCGGGCCGATCGCGTCGCGCCTGCCGCCGTAGCGGTAGCGGTCGTAGGGCGCGTCGAACGACAGCAGCGTGCGCTGGTACGCGGCGAGGGCGCGCGTCAGGTTGGCGATCGTGTACGGATCGTCGTCGTCGAAGGCGGCACGGAACAGGCGCTCGTAGCGCGGGTCGCGCGCGAGCAGGCGCTCGAGCGCCGCTTCGCGCCCGGCCAGGCCCATCTCGACCGGGTGCCGCCCGAACATCGGCACGCGCGCCTGGTCCTCGAGGCGCGTCATGCCGGGGTCGGCCCAGGTCAGCACGGGGAAATAGGCGACGTTCGCCAGCCCCATGCTGTTGCGCGGGTGGAGCTCGCCGGTCGCGCCGACGGCGCGCGCGCGCGCGTCGGTGAACGCGCGCGCCGGCACGTGGCAGCTGGCGCAGGCCATGCTGCCGTCGATCGACAGGCGCGTGTCGAAGAAGAGGTGGCGGCCGAGCGTGACCTTGGCCGCGCTCATCGGGTTGTCGGCGGGCACCGGCGGCCGCGGCACCCAGGCCGGCAGCGGCCAGTCCCACGGCGCGGCGCCCGCGGCCGCCGAGAGCGCCAGCAGGCCGGCCGCGGCGGCGCGCCGTGCGCGCGCCCGCGGGCGCTCAGTGCTTGTGGCCGCCGTGCGCATCGCCCTTCTTGGCGCCGCCGCCGGCGAGCGGCCGCACCGTCGCCTTGACGTCGACCGTCTCGCGTTTCCTGTCCTTGCCCTCGAACACCAGGGTCACCGGCACGGTGGCGCCTTCCTTCATCTGTTCCTTGAGTTCCATCAGCATGACATGGTAGCCGCCGGGCTTGAGCTCCGCGCCCTTGCCGGCGGGCACGTCGAGCCCGGAGACCGCGCGCATCTTCATGACGTTGTTCTCCATCTTCATCTCGTGGATCTCGACCACGCCGGCGACCGGCGAGCGGGCCTCGACGAGGCGCGTGTCCTGGGCCGTGGTGATCTGCATGAAGGCGCCGGTGGCCTTCTGCTGCGGCACCGTGGCGCGGACCCAGGGATCCTTGATGGTGACCTGGGCGATGGCTGGAATGGCAAGGGCGGCGCACAGCGCCGCGCTGACGAGACGGAAGTTCATGTTGGCTCCGAAGGGATGCTGAATGCGTGGGCGGCGCCGGCACCGGCGGGTGCCGAGACCGCGCGCGGGGCCGGCGTTCGAGGTGCGCCGTCGTCGGCACGGCGCCGCTGGCGGCAGCGACCGTGGCCGTGATCGCGCCGGCGCCGGCGGCGTGGGCGATGGCCGGTGTTCAGGAACCGTCCGGCGGGCCCGTCGCCGGCGGCGTCGCGACCGCGGCCCCCGGCGCGCTGCAGGCGAAGCCGGGCGGGATCCGGCCGGCGTGGCGCACGCTCTCGTGCAGACGGATCAGCGCGGCGATCGGCGTGCCGCCGGTGCCGGTGCACAGCGGGCAGGGCTCGCCATGGCCGGCGTCGGGCGCGGCGTCGCGCGCGGTGCCGTCGGCCCCGACAACGAGCTTCTTCGCGCCTGCTGCCGTGCAGACCTCCAGGGTCAGCCCGCCGTCGGCCGCCATCCGCGCGTGGGCGAGCACCGGCAGCGCCGCCTGCAGCAGCGCCGCGATGAACACCAGCATCCGCAGGCGACTGTCGCCCGAGCGTCCCATGAGCGGCAGTCTACAGGACGTAGCGCGCCAGGTCCTCGGAGGCCGACAGCTCACCCAGGCGCGCATCGACGTAGGCCGGATCGATGCTGATGCGCCGGCCCTCGGAGCGCGCCGCCTCGAACGAGAGTTCCTCGAGCAGCTTCTCCATGACCGTGTAGAGCCGGCGCGCGCCGATGTTCTCGGTCTTCTCGTTGACCGAGAAGGCGATCTCGGCCAGGCGCCGGATGCCCTCGGGCGTGAAGGCCAGCGTCACGCCCTCGGTCGCGAGCAGCGCCTCGTACTGCTTGGTGAGCGAGGCGTGGGTCGCGGTGAGGATCTGCTCGAAATCGGCCACCGACAGCGATTCGAGCTCGACGCGGATCGGAAAGCGGCCCTGCAGCTCGGGGATGAGGTCGGAGGGCTTCGCGTAGTGGAACGCGCCGGAGCCGATGAACAGCACGTGGTCGGTCTTGATCATGCCGTACTTCGTGGTCACCGTCGTGCCCTCGACCAGCGGCAGCAGGTCGCGCTGCACGCCCTGGCGCGAGACGTCGGCGCCCTGCATCTCGGAGCGGCTGGCGATCTTGTCGATCTCGTCGATGAACACGATGCCGTTCTGCTCCACGCTCTGCACCGCGCGCGCCTTGAGCTCCTCGTCGTTGACGAGCTTGGCCGCCTCCTCGTCGGTGATCAGGCGCAGCGCCTCGCCGACCTTGAGCTTGCGGGTGCGGCGCCGCGCCTGGCCGAGGTTGGCGAACATGCTCTGCAGCTGCGCGGTCAGCTCCTCCATCCCGGGCGGCGAGAGCACCTCCATCTGCGCCGGCGCCTGCGCGAGCTCGATCTCGATCTCGCGCTCGTCGAGTTCGCCCTCGCGCAGCTTCTTGCGGAACTTCTGGCGCGTGGCGTTCTCCGGCTCGGCGGCCGCGCCGAAGGCGGCGTCGCGCGCGGGCGGCAGCAGCACGTCGAGCACGCGCTCCTCGGCGGCGTCGGCGGCGCGCATGCGCACCTTCTTCATCTCGGCCTCGCGCGTCTGCTTGACGGCGACCTCGACCAGGTCGCGGATGATGGTGTCGACGTCGCGCCCGACATAGCCGACCTCGGTGAACTTGGTCGCCTCGACCTTGATGAACGGCGCGTCGGCCAGGCGCGCCAGGCGGCGCGCGATCTCGGTCTTGCCGACCCCCGTGGGGCCGATCATCAGGATGTTCTTGGGCGTGATCTCGGAGCGCAGCGGCTCGGCGACGTTCTGCCGGCGCCAGCGGTTGCGCAGCGCGATCGCCACCGCCTTCTTGGCGCGCGCCTGGCCGACGATGTGCTTGTCGAGCTCGTGGACGATTTCCTGCGGGGTCATGGAGGACATGGGCGAGACCGGGGGGCCCGGCGCGCGCCGGAGCGCGCTAGTCGAGCGTTTCGATGGTGTGGTGCTGGTTGGTGTAGATGCAGATCTCGCCGGCGATCGCGAGCGCCTTGGCGACGACCTCGGCCGCGCCGAGGTCGGTGTTCTCGACCAGGGCCTTGCAGGCGGCCTGCGCATAGGCGCCGCCGGAGCCGATGGCGACGATGCCGCCCTCGGGCTCGAGCACGTCGCCGTTGCCGGTGATGATCAGCGAATGCTCGCGGTCGGCGACCGCGAGCATGGCCTCGAGCCGGCGCAGGATGCGGTCGGTGCGCCAGTCCTTGGCCAGCTCGACCGCGGCGCGCATCAGGTGCCCCTGGTGCTTCTCGAGCTTGGCCTCGAAGCGCTCGAACAGCGTGAAGGCGTCGGCGGTGCCGCCGGCGAAGCCGGCGAGGATGCGGTCGTGGTACAGGCGGCGCACCTTGCGCGCGCTGGCCTTGATGACGATGCTGCCCAGCGTGACCTGGCCATCGCCGCCGAGCGCGACCTGGCGGCCGCGGCGCACCGAGACGATGGTGGTGCCGTGGAATTGTTCCATGATGGTTCCAGTTGGTGGCCGGTTCGCCGAATTCAAGCCGGCCGGGCGCCGCCGGCGCGACTTACGCCTTGCGCCGCACCATCTTCGCGTAGGCGGTGAATCCCATCGTGACCAGCAGGGTCGCGAGGAGCGGGCTGGGACTGCGGATCTCGACCTGCTTGCCCGCCGTCTTCAGGGCCGCCACCAGGTTGAGCAGCGCGCCGGCGGCGATGAAGTCCAGGCGCTTGAGGTGGTAGACGTCGATGACGACGACCTCGCGCTCGGCGGCGAACTCGGTCAGGCCCTTGAATGCGGATTCGCTGCTGCCCTCGACCTCGCCGCGGATGTAGAACGCGTCGGCCGCCGGGTCGGGCTCCGGCGCGCCGGGCGCGCTGGCGGCGCCCGCCGCGGCCGCGCGCGGCGCGTCGACCCACGAGGGCGGCGAGACTTCGTAGGTGATGCAGTAGCTGAGCGCGGTCTCCTCGAACTCGGCCTGGCGACCGCAGGCCTGGTAGAGGTCGAGCAGCAGGAGCCAGAACGTCTCGGGCACCTCGGCGCGGCCGACCTCGGTCTTCGCGGCGATGAGCGCGATCAGCGCATCGGCGCCGGCCAGGGTGACCGCGTGGCCCGACTTGGCGAGGGTCGCGAGGCAGGCGCGCAGCTGGATGCTGCCCTCGTCGGTGATGTCCTCGACCTTCGCGACGTCGATGACCAGCGCGCGGTGGCGGGCCGCCTGCGCGCGGATCTGGTCGAACTGCCGGCTCGCGGCCGCGTCGAGCCGGCCGGACAGCGCGGCCTGCACCCCGGGCGCCGCCGCGCGCTCCGCCTTCGCGGTCGAGCGGTCGCTGAAGGTCGGCGGCGAGGTCTCGAACCGGACCGCGTACTTGATGGCCGCGGTCTCGAAGTCCGCGTGCCGGCCCTGGTTCTCGAGCAGGTCGAACAGCATCAGCCAGGCCTGCCTGGTGGCCTGCGCGGGAATGTCGTCGGCGAGGATGGCTTCCTCGAGCGCGCCCTGCGCGGCGGCATCCTGGCGATTCGCGTACAGGATCGCCGCCTCCTCGAGGGCGGGGGCCGCCTCGAACGGGCTTTCCTGGATCTCCATCGTCATGACGGAGTTGGGTCCGCCGCGATCGGGCTTCCGGCCCGGCGCCGCGGCGGGGCGGGCCGGCGCGCGCGCCTTGCCGTTGCCCTGGAACCCGTGCTCGATCACCGCCTTGGCGGGCGCCCCGCCCCCGGCGGAGAACTCGATCGGGTCCGGCGCGGCCGGCCTTGCCGGCGCCTCGGGCGCGTGCGCGGCCGGCTTCTCCGCAGCCGGCTTCTCCGCGGCCGGGCGCGGGCGTGGCGCGGCCGGCTTCGGCGGATCGCTACCCTTCTTGTTGAATATCGAGAACGCCACGCGCGGTCATCCGCGGCGCCGTCCGACGGCGCCGCCGGTCACGGATTCAGGGGAGTGGGACACGGACTCTTGCGCCACGATACACGAGTTCGCAGACGGGCCGGACGGCGCGGCCGGCCCGGCTACTCGCCGTACATCTTCTGCTTGAGCTCGCGGCGCTGCTGGGCCTCGATCGAGAGGGTCGCGGTGGGGCGCGCGAGCAGCCGCTTCAACCCGATCGGCTCGCCGGTCTCGTCGCAGTAGCCGTAGTCGCCGGATTCGATGCGCGCGAGCGACTGCTCGATCTTCTTCATCAGCTTGCGCTCGCGGTCGCGGGTGCGCAGCTCGAGCGCGTGCTCCTCCTCGATGGTGGCGCGGTCGGCGGGGTCGGGCACCGACGGCGTCTCGCGCAGGTGCTCGGAGGTCTCGCCGGCGTTGTTCATCAGCTCCTCGCGCAGCGCCTGGAGCTTGTGCCGGAAGAACGCGAGCTGTGCCTCGTTCATGTAGTCCTTGACCGGCATGCGCAGCAGTTCCGCTTCGGTCGGAACCTTCACCGGCTGCTTGGATTTGACTGCGCCCATTGTGTTTCCCCTGCTGGCCGGAGAGCCGGCGATTAACCCGCGGTGCACAGTTCCAGCCCCTTGACGAACACGTCCTCCGGCAGGTTGCGCCCAATGAAAACCATTTTACTCGTTCTGACCTCGCCTTCGCCCCACGGCTTGGCGAGGTCGCCGCCCATCATCATGTGCACGCCCTGGAACACCACGCGCCGGTCCTGCCCGGCGATGCTGAGCACGCCCTTGTAGCGCAGCATGTCGTTGCCGTAGACCTGGATCATCGCCGACAGGAATTCCTCGAGCTTGATCGAATCGAACGGCTTGTCGGTCTTGAAGACGAACGAGCGCACCTTGTCGTCGTGCGCGTGGTCGTCGTCGTCGAGGAAGTCGGGGTCGATCTCGAGGATCGAATTGAGGTTGAACCCGCGGATGTCGAGGATGTCGTCGATCGGCGTGTTGCCGAAATGCACGGGCTTGATCGGCGCGCGCGGATTCATGCGCTTCAGGCGGTCCTTCAGCCGGATCTGGTCCTCCTCGGGCACGAGGTCGACCTTGGAGAGCAGGATGCGGTCGGCGAAGCCGACCTGCTCCTGGGCCTCGTGGTGCTGGTCGAGCTGCGCCGGCGCGTGCTTGGCGTCGACGACGGTGACGATGGCGTCGAGCAGGTAGTAGTCGGCGATCGCGTCGTCGATGAAGAAGGTCTGCGCCACCGGCGCCGGGTCGGCGAGGCCGGTGGTCTCGATGATGACGCGGTCGAAGTCGAGCGTCTTCGCGTCGCGCTTGCGCCGGAGGTCGCCGAGGATGCGCACGAGGTCGCCGCGCACGGTGCAGCAGATGCAGCCGTTGTTCA
The DNA here is from genome assembly GCA_016790695.1 of Burkholderiales bacterium. Taxonomy (GTDB): domain Bacteria; phylum Pseudomonadota; class Gammaproteobacteria; order Burkholderiales; family JAEUOS01; genus JAEUOS01. Next base: position 16,432 of record JAEUOS010000214.1, on the reverse strand, counting down.
TCTCGATGATCTGCTCCTGGCCCTGCTCGCGCAGCAGGATGTCGTTGTCGACGCCCTCCTCGCCGAACTCGTTCTCGATGACGGCGATGCGGCGGCCGTGGTCCTCGGTCAGGATGCGTTTCAGGAGCGTGGTCTTGCCGGCGCCGAGGAAGCCGGTGAGGATCGTGACAGGAACCTGCGTTGCCATTGTGGGGATTCCTTCCGTGGCGGCGGTGACCCGCCGGAGCGCGGCGCGGGAGGATAGCAGAAACCGGGCGCCCCTAGCGCCGGGTGTAGGGCGTGACCGCGTCGGCGTTGAGCCGGTAGCCGGCGTTGCCCATCGAGGTCGACGAGCGGCGCGTCTCGAGCGCGCCCTCGACCCACACCGGGTCCATCGCCACCGCGTTGACCGGCTTGGCCGGAAACACGTGCAGGATCTGGTTCGCCGGCGGCGGCGGGGTGTGGATGCAGGCGCCGAAGTACGGCACCAGGAGGAACTCGTGCACCAGCATGCCGCGGCGCTCCAGCGGGACGACGAAGCCGGCGATGCGCACGCGGCGATTGTTCATCGCCTCGTTGACCGGCGCGGCGGCCCAGATCTCCTGCACCTTGGCCAGCGCCTCCATCGCGCGCGGATCGCCGTCGCGCAGCGTCGCCAGGTCCAGGCCCTTGAACGCGCTCATCGGATCCCAGTCCTTGGGGGTCAGGTCCTCCCAGCTGATCTCGCGGTACGCCGCGCCCGCCTTGCCCGCGCGCGCCGGCGCGGTCAGGCGATCGCCCTGCTTGAAGCCCGGGTCCTGCGCGAGCGCGCCGCTGCCGCCGGCCGCGCTCCAGAGGACGGCCGCCGCGGCCGTCGCCAGGACGGTCGCGCTCAGGGCAAGCAGGGCGTTGCGGCGCATGGGATCGGGGACGAGGTCAGCTGCCGGGGGTGAGGCCGTCGGCGACGGCGAGGCGGTAGGCACGCAGGCCCGGCACCATGCTGGCGACCAGGCCGGCCGCAATGATAGCGCCTACGCGCGCGAGCTCGGACGGCGCGAACGACTGCGCGGCCAGCGCCACCCCGTAGCGCGCCAGCAGCAGGTCGCCGAACAGCAGCGCGCAGGCGAGGAGCAGGGCCAGCCCCGCGGCGCTGCCGGCGACGGTGACGAACAGGCCCTCGAGGGTGAGCAGCGCGAAGATGTCGCGCGGCCGTGCGCCGGTCGCGCGCAGCACGGCGAGCTCGCGGCGGCGCTCGCCGAGCCCGGCGAGGATCACCGCGACCAGCCCGGCGATCGCGATCGCCGCCGTCAGCGCCGAGACCGCGACCAGCACGCGCTCGGCGGTCCCGAGCACCTGCCACAACTCGTCGAGCGCCACGCCGGGGAGGATCGCCTGCAGCGGCTCGCCGGCATGGGCGTTGATGCGGCGCTGGGCGGCGAACACGGCAGTGCGCTCGTGCAGGCCGGCGAGCACCGCGGTCACGCTCTTGGGCGAGAGGTCGAACTTGCGCACGAACTCCGCGGGGATGACCAGTCCGGGCACCGGCGCGCCGCCGCGCCACTCGAGGTGGATCGCCTCGAGCGATTCCAGGCTCACGTGGAGCGCGCGGTCGACCGGCGTGCCGGTGCGCGCGAGGATGCCGGTGACGACGAAGGGCTTGTCGGCGTGCTCGGGGAGCAGCGCCTCGCCGGTGCCGTGCGAGAGCGTGATGCGGCGGCCGACCGCGTAGCCGAGGCGCTGCGCGGCCTCGGCGCCGAGCACGACCTCGAACAGGCCGTCGAAGCGGCGGCCGGCGGCGAGCGCGAGCGCGCGGCCGTCGCCGTGCCGGAAGTGCTCGAAATACCCGGGACTGGTGCCGACGACCGGAAAGCCGCGGTGCGAATCGCCGAGCGCGACCGGAACCGCCCACGCCACCGCCGGATCGGCCGCGACCGCCTGGAACGCGGCCCAGCCCATGTTGTTGGTCGGGGCGCCGACGTGGAACACGGCGTACAGCAGCAACTGCACCGGGCTGGTCCGGCTGCCGACGATCAGGTCGGTGCCGGAGACGGTCTCGGCGAAGCCGTGGCGCGCGCCCTCGCGCAGGCGCTCGATGCCGACCAGGAGCAGCACCGAGAGCGCCACCGCGGCCATGGTCACGCCGAGGGTGAGGCGGCGATTCCAGGCGCTCCGGGCCGCCAGCACGAAGACGAACGGCTTCACGCCGGGCCCCGCGGCGCGCGGTTGAGTTCCTCCATGCGCACCTGGCGGTCGAAGCCGGCGGCCAGGCGCTGGTCGTGGCTGACGAACAGCAGCGCGCTGCCGGCGGCCGCGCAGCACGCCATCAGGAGGTCGAGGAACGCCTGCTGGCGCTCGCTGTCGAGCGCGGAAGTGGGCTCGTCGGCGATGACGATCTCCGGCGCGCCGATCAGCGCGCGCGCCGCGGCGACGCGCTGCTGCTGGCCGATCGAGAGCTGCGCCGCGCGCCGGGCGCCGCTGGCCGCGTCGATGTCGAGGCGCGCCAGGAGCGCGATCGCGGCGTCCCGCGGCGAGGCCCCCTGCTGCCGCGCGCGCGCGCGCCGCCGCGCCGAGAAGTGCACCGGCAGCAGCACGTTGTCGATCGCGCTCAGGTAGGGGATCAGGTTGAACTGCTGGAAGATGTAGCCGATGTGGTCGCCGCGCAGGCGGTCGCGCGCGGCGCCGCCGAGGGCGCCGAGTTCGTGCCCGAACAGGCGCAGGCTGCCGCGGGTCGGGACCGCGACGCCGGCGACGAGGTTGAGCAGCGTGCTCTTGCCCGAACCGCTCATGCCCTGGATGAAGACGCGCTCGCCGGCGCCGATCCGCAGCGCCGGGATCGCCAGGCACGGTGCCAGGCCCGCGCGCCAGGTGAACTCGAGCGCGTCGATGCGCACGGCGTCGCCAGCATCGGCGGCACCGGCGGGATCGACGGCGGCGGCGGGATCGACGGCGGCGGCGGGGTCCATGCGTGGCCGCCGCTACAGCCGCAACCGGCGCTTGTCCCGGGTCAGGCGCTGCGCCGTCTGGCCGCGCGGCCCGACCGCCTGCGCATCGATGCGTGCCAGGCGCGGAAACCCGTCGAACAGCCGCAGTTCGAGCCACGCGAGCGCCTGCGGCGTCGCGCAGGTGAACTCGTAGCGGGCCGACAGGTGGCCGTGGCCGCCGTCGGCGGCCGGCGGCGCGCCGGCGGGGCCGTCGTGCGCGCGGGTGCCGGCGAGCACCGGCGCCTCGAGGCGCACGCTGCCGGCCGTGCAGCCCGCCTCCGGCGGCGTCGCCGCGACCGTGCCGGCGTCGCGCAGGCGCGCGGCGAGCGCGTCGACGCGGCGGCGCTCGGCATCGGAGCGGGGCGCATGCTCGAAACCGAGCAGATTGTCGAGCGCGCTCTCGATCTCGACCGAGAGCCGGTCCGCCTTGACCACCACCTGGATCGTCGCGGCGCCGTGCACGTGGGCCTTGTGCGCCGCGGCGGGAGCGGCGGACGCGATCAGGGCGGCCGCGGCGACGGCGCGCGCCAAGGTGATCATCGGGGCGAAGGGCCGCATGCGCCAGCGCGGGCCGGCGCCGGTCACGCCGCGCACTGCGCGCAGACCCCCTTGACGGTCAGTTCGACCTCGTCGCCCTGGAATCCCGCCGGCAGCTTCAGGCGCGGCGCGGTGCCGGAGGGCAGGCAGAACACGTTGCTGCAGACCCGGCACTTGAAATGGGCGTGCGCATCCCCCTGGCGCCCGACGGCACTGAATCGGAAGATGCGCTGGTCGTCGGCGATCTTGTGGGCCAGCCCCTCGCTGGTGAGCCAGTCGAGCACGCGGTAGACGGTCACGCGATCGATGTGCGCGGTCTCCAGCGCCTGCTCGACCTCGCGGTGGGAGAGCGCGCGATTGGCCTTGGTGAGCAGGGACAGGATCGCGATGCGCGCGCCGGTCACGCGCGCGCCGGTCGCGCGCAGGCTCTGGGCCGCCGCACTCTGCGACAGGCTGACGCTGGCGGCAACGTTGGGGGTGGCTGCGGACATGCGATCGAGTCTAGTGCAAGCGCGTGGCGGACGCAATCGCGATGCGCGCGGCCCGCGGCACCCCGTGGTAGGCACACCGGCGACAGGGGCACCGGCGACCGGGGCGCCGGGGACGGGCGCACCGGCTACAGGCGCTCCAGCAGCAGGCCCTTGAGGTACTCGCCTTCGGGGAACGCGAGGCGCACCGGATGATCGGGCGCGGCCCACAGGCGGCGCGCGATGACGGCATCGCAGCCGGCGTCCTGGGCCGCGCCGGCGACGATCTTCTGGAACAGTTCGGCGCTGACGCCGCCCGAGCACGAGAACGTGAACAGCCGGCCGCCCGGGCGCAGCAGCTTCATCCCGAGCAGGTTGATGTCCTTGTAGGCGCGCGCGGCGCGCTCGACGCTCGCCGGGGTCGGCGCGAACTTCGGCGGGTCGAGCACCACGAGGTCGAAGCGGCGCGACTGGTCGCGCAGCTCGCGCAGGGCGGCGAACGCGTCGGCCTCGCGCCATTCGAAGACCGCCGGGTCGAGGCCGCTGGCGGCGGCGTTGGCGCGCGCCAGGTCGAGCGCCGCGCCCGACGAATCGATCGAGAGCACCGCGCGCGCGCCGCCGGCAGCCAGGGCGAGCGAGAATGCGCCGGTGTAGCAGAAGACGTTGAGGGCGGTGTCGGCGCCGCCGCCGGCGGCCGCCTCGCGCGCGAGGCGGCGGTTGTCGCGCGGGTCCACGTAGAAGCCGGTATTGTTGCCGTGCGCGACCTCGACCACGAGGCGCAGGCCGTACACGACGATGGTCAGCGGCGCGTCCGGCGCGGCGCCGCGCAGCGGGCCGCTGCGCGGCGCCAGCCCCTCGAGCGCGCGCACGTCGGCATCGGAGCGCTCGTAGAGCCGCGCGAGCCCGGTGGCGCGCAGCAGGGCATCGGCGATCTCCTCGCGCCAGCGCTCCGCGCCCGCCGAGAGGTACTGCACGACCAGCAGGTCGGCGTAGCGGTCCGCGATCAGGCCGGGCAGGCCGTCGGATTCGCCGTGCACCAGACGCGCGGCGCCGCCCGGGTCGATCCGGCCGCGGCGCCGCACGGCCGCCTCGATGCGCGCGGCGAGGAAGCCGGCGTCCACGCGCGCGCCGGCGTCGAAGGTCCACGCGCGCGCGCGGATCTGCGAGGACGGCGAGTACGCCGCCTGGGCCAGCGGTTGCCCGCGCGCGTCGCACACGCGCACCGTGTCGCCGGGCGCGGCCGTGCCGCGGAGCTCGGCCACCGCGCCCGAGAACACCCAGGGATGCTGCCGCCGCAGGGACTTCTCGCGCCCCGGCTTCAGGATCAGGTCGGCCATCGCCTACTTCCGGCGCGCGCGCGGATGCGCGGCGTCGTAGACGCGCGCGAGCTGCTGGAAATCGAGATGCGTGTACACCTGCGTGGTCGAGATGTTGGCGTGACCGAGCAGTTCCTGCACCGCGCGCAGGTCGCCCGACGACTGCAGCAGGTGCGAGGCGAACGAATGGCGCAGGACGTGCGGGTGGACGTTGGCGGCGATGCCGGCGCGGCGCGCGGCCTGCTTGAGCCGCGCCTGCACGGTGGCGGCGGCGATGCGCGCGCCGCGCGCGCCGACGAACCAGGCCGGCTCGCCCGGCGCCGCCATCTGCGCGCGCACGCCGCGCCAGGCGGCGAGGGCGTCGAGCGCGCGCCGGCCCACGGGCACGATGCGGGTCTTGGCGCCCTTGCCGGTGACGGTGACCTCGCCGGCGCGCGCGTCGACCCAGCCCCTGGATCCCGGCCGCGGTTCGAGGTCGAGCCCGACCAGTTCCGCCAGGCGCAGCCCGGCCGAGTAGAACAGCTCGAACATCGCGCGGTCGCGCAGGTCCGCGGGCGCGGCTTCGCCGTGCCACGCGGCGTCCAGCAGGCCCTGCGCCTGGTCGACCGACAAGGCCTTGGGCAGCGTGCGCGCGGCGCGCGGTGCGCGCACGCCGGCGGCGGGGTTGGCGGCGAAGCCCTGGCGCCGGCAGGCCCACGCATAGAAGGTGCGCCACGCGGACAGCGCGCGCGCCACCGAACGCGGATTCATGCCGGCCTGATGCAGCCGCGCGGCGCACGCGCGGATGTCCTGCGCGGTGAGCCCGGCGAGGTCGCGCCCGTGGGTCAGGCGGCGCAGCCTGGCGAGTTCGCGCCCGTAGGCGAGCACGGTCGCGTCCGCGCAGCGGCGCTCGGCGGCCAGATGCGAGAGGAACGCGGCGGTCGGGTCGTCCGGGCCGGCCGCGCGCGCGCTCATTGCGGCGCGAACAGGTGCGTGAGGGCGGCCGACAGCGATTCCGCCAGGCGCTCGAGGTAAAGGGTGCCCATGCCGCTGTAGAAGCGGTGCTCGTCCTCGCTCGCGAGCGCGAGCAGGCCGCCGCCGCCATGGCCCCGGACCGGCATCAGGGCCAGCGAGCGCAGGTGCGGCCCGGCGTCGCCGAACCAGCCGGCCACCTCGGCGCCGAGCGCCGCGCCGTCCGCGACCAGGCCCTGGACCGGGCCGCAGTAGGGAAGCTTCGGGCCGCCGTCGGCGCCCGCCGCGAGCCGCTTCAGCGCGGCGCTGACGCGCTCGCCGTCGTCGAGCGCGGCGTGCGCGGGCACCACGCCCCAGGCGCGGAACGCGGTGTGCGGAATGGCGAAGTCCTCGCGCAGGTGATAGTTCATGATGCCGAGCACCTGCTGCGGCGACTGCGCGACCGCCGCCAGCAGCGCGATGGTCAGCCGGTGCATCTTCGACGACAGCGAGTCGTTGCTGTGGCCGGTCTCGACCAGGTCGGCCAGCGTGTGCTCGAGCGAGCGCACCTTCTCGCGCAGGGTCAGCATCTGCCGCTCGGGCAGCGAGATCGCGCGGCCGCCGTGCGGATGCGGCACGAAGATCTGCGCCATCAGGTCCGCGTACTCCTCGAAGAACTTCGGGTTGTGCTGCAGGTACTGCGCGACGGCGTCGGGGCTCATCCGGGACTCGCTCGAAGGTTTGCGGGATTGTACGTTCAGGGCAGGGGCAACTCAATCGCGCCCTCGAAGACCGTGACCGCGGGACCGGTCATGAGGACCGGCCGCCCGGGTCCGTGCCAGGCGATCGACAGGCTGCCGCCGCGGGTGTCGACGCGCACCGGCGCGCCGGCCTCGAGCCGGCCGCCGACGATGCCGGCGACCACCGCCGCGCAGGCGCCGGTGCCGCAGGCGAGGGTCTCGCCGGCGCCGCGCTCGTACACGCGCAGGCGGATGCGGTCGCGCGCGCACACCTGCATGAAGCCGGCGTTGACGCGCGCCGGGAACGCCGGATGGGCCTCGATGCGCGGACCGTCGCGCGCGACCGGCGCGCTGTCGACGTCGGCGACGGTGCAGACCGCGTGCGGATTGCCCATCGAGACGATCGCGACCTCGACCTCGCCGCCGCCGTCGAGCGCGAGCAGGTGCCGGTGCGGCCCGTCGCCGGGCCGCGCGCGCGCCGGGTCGAACGGCAGGGCGGCGGGGTCGAATGCGGGCGCGCCCATGTCGACGGTGACCGCGCCGTCGTCCTCGAGGCGCGGCTCGATGATGCCGCCGCGGGTCTCGACGCGGATGCTGCGCTTCGCGCTCAGGCCCTTGTCGTGGACGAAGCGCACGAAGCAGCGCGCGCCGTTGCCGCACTGCTCGACCTCGCCGCCGTCGGCGTTGATGATGCGGTAGCGGAAGTCGGTGTCGGCGCGCGTCGGCGCCGCGACGATGAGGATCTGGTCGGCGCCGACGCCGAAATGGCGGTCGGCGAGGCGGCGCCACTGCGCGGCCGTCAGGTCGAGCGGGCGGCGCGTGGCGTCGATGACGATGAAGTCGTTGCCGAGCCCGTGCATCTTGGTGAAGTCGATCCTCATGCGGCACTCCCTGTCATGGCGCGCCGTAGATCGGCGCGGCGCCCGGCGGCCGGGTCTTGAAGCGCTTGTGCAGCCAGTGGTACTGCGCCGGCGCCTCGCGCACGCGGTCCTCGATGAAGGCGTTCATGCGGCGCGTGTCCTCCTCCACGCCGGCGCCGGGAAAGCCGGTCCACGCGGGGTGGATCACCACGCGGTAGCCCGACGGCGTCAGCGTGGCCACGCACGGCAGCACCGCCGCGCCGGTGAGCCGCGCCAGCCGCGAGACCGTGGTGACGGTCGCGGCCGGCACGCCGAAGAACGGCGCGAACACCGCGTCGCGCGCGCCGAGGTCCATGTCGGGCAGCAGGTAGTAGGGCAGGCCGGCGCGCAGCGCGCGCAGCGCGGCGCGCGCGCCGTCCTGGCGCGAGAGCAGCACCGGCGCGTTGAAGCGCGCGCGCCCGGCGGCGAGCGCCGCGTCGAACGCGCGGTCCTTCTGCCGCGCGTAGGTGGTCGCCATGCGCCGGTCCATGGTCAGGCGCGTCCAGGCGGCGTCGAGGCCGACGAAGTGCGGCGCGAGCAGGATGACCGGGCGGCCGGCCGCCCGGTCCAGGTGCTCCTCGCCCTCGACCGCGACCAGCGCGCGCACGCGCTCCGGCGCGGCGTGCCAGAGCACGGCGCGGTCGACCAGGCCCTGGGCGAAATGCCGGAAGGCGGCGGCGACCAGGCGCGCGCGCGCGGCGCGGTCCAGCGCCGGCAGGCAGGCGGCGAGGTTGGCCTGCGCGACGCGCCGGCGCTCGCCGGCCGCCGCGAAGAGCAGCATGCCGAGGGCGGCGCCGATGGCGCGCAGCAGCGGCAGCGGCAGGCGGTGCGCCGCGCGCAGCAGCGCGAGGGCGAGCCGGCTCACGCGCCGGCTCCTTCGCCGTCGGGCGCGCTGCCCGGGCGCCCGGGCGGCGCCTTGTAGCGGTCGTAGCTCCACAGGTACTGCGACGGGCAGGCGCGGATCAGCGCCTCGAGCGCGGCGTTGATCTGCGCCAGCGCGGTGCCCATGTCGTCGTCGAGGACGGCGTCGAACGGCCGCACCTCGAGGCGGTAGCCGCGGCCGCGCGGCAGGCGCTCGGCGAACGCCAGCAGGATGCGCGCATCCGCCGCCCGCGCGAGGCGCCGCACCAGCGTCATGGTGTAGGCGGGGCGGCCGAAGAACGGCGCCCACGCGCCTTCGCCGAAGCGCGGCGCCTGGTCGGGCAGCAGGCCGGCGGCCTCGCCGCGCCGCAGCGCGCGGATCATCGCGCGCACGCCGGAGAAATCCGCGGGCACCGAGCGCAGGTTCGGGCGCGACCGGCCCGCCTCGAGCAGCGGATTGAGCGCGGCCTTGCGCGGCCGCCGGTACAGCACCGTGATCGGCCGGTCCGGCGGGGCGCGATGCGCGTAGATCTGCGCGGTGATCTCGAAGCAGCCCAGGTGCGGGGTCAGGAACAGGATCGCCTGCCCGGCGCGATGGCAGCGCTCGATGTGCTCCCAGCCGCGCGTCTCGACCACCAGGCGCGCGACCTGGTCGGGCGGGCGCAGCCAGATCGCCGGCAGTTCGGCGATGGTCTTGCCGGATTCGCGCACCGCGGCCGCGCGCAGGTGCGCGCTGGTGTAGCCGGCCTGCGCCAGGTTGGCGTCGAGGTTGCGGCGAAAGCCCGCCGAGCAGCGGTAGATCAGCCGGCCGATCAGCGCGCCGGCCCAATGCAGGACCGGCAGCGGCAGGCGCGAGGCGGCGCGGAAAAGAAAATTGAGCAATTGGCGGCCGCGGGAGCAGAGGGGGCTCTGCTAAAATGTGATGTTTGCGCCCTCACCAGGCGCGCCTTCACCGCCCCGTCCCCTTTCCCTTCCAACTCTCCAGCCCACACCCAATGAGCGAATTCCTGTTCACGTCGGAGTCAGTCTCCGAGGGCCATCCCGACAAGGTGGCCGACCAGATCTCCGATGCGATCCTGGACGCGATTCTAGCCCAGGACAAGACCAGCCGCGTCGCCGCCGAGACCCTGTGCAACACCGGCCTGGTGGTGCTGGCAGGCGAGATCACCACGCGCGCCAATGTCGACTACATCGGCGTGGCCCGCGAGACCATCAAGCGCATCGGCTACGACAACACCGAGTACGGCATCGACTACAAGGGCTGCGCGGTGCTGGTCGCCTACGACAAGCAGTCGCCCGACATCTCGCAGGGCGTCACCGAGGGCCAGGGCCTCGACCTCGACCAGGGCGCGGGCGACCAGGGCCTGATGTTCGGCTACGCGTGCGACGAGACGCCCGAACTGATGCCGCTGCCGATCCACCTCGCGCACCGCCTGGTGGAGCGGCAGAGCGAGCTGCGGCGCGACGGCCGGCTGCCCTGGCTGCGCCCGGACGCGAAGTCGCAGGTGACGATCCGCTACGTCGACGGCAAGCCGCGCGAGATCGACACCGTGGTGCTGTCGACCCAGCATGCGCCCGAGATGCAGCACAAGGACATCGAGGCGGCGGTGATCGAGCAGATCATCAAGCCGGTCCTGCCCAAGGAGATGCTGGCCAAGAACATCCGCTACCTGGTCAACCCGACCGGGCGTTTCGTCATCGGCGGGCCGCAGGGCGACTGCGGCCTGACGGGCCGCAAAATCATCGTCGACACCTACGGCGGCGCGGCGCCGCACGGCGGCGGGGCGTTCTCCGGCAAGGACCCGTCGAAGGTCGACCGCTCGGCGGCCTACGCGGCCCGCTACGTGGCCAAGAACGTCGTCGCCGCCGGGCTCGCGTCGAAGTGCCAGGTGCAGGTCAGCTACGCGATCGGCGTGGCCCGGCCCACCTCGATCATGGTGACCACCTTCGGCACCGGCAGGATCAGCGACGAGAAGCTCGAGAAGCTCATCGCCGAGCACTTCGACCTGCGGCCGAAGGGCATCATCCAGATGCTCGATCTGCTGCGGCCGATCTACCAGAAGACCGCGGCCTACGGCCATTTCGGGCGCGAGGAGCCGGAATTCACCTGGGAGCGGACCGACAAGGCCGCCGCGCTCAAGGCCGCCGCCGGATTGTGAGCATGCGGCGTTTCTGACTTATAATGATGTGCTGCTGAGGAGCGTTGCGACTTCGGGAGACCCCCAAGCCAGGCTCAGCAAGATCAAACGGCGCTCAAACACCTCATCGTGTTTGGAGCGCCTTTTTTTTGCTTGCGCTCCGCCAACCTTCAAGGAGATTGCTTCATGGCTGCCGTACTCAAGCCTTCGCAGGACTACGTCGTCGCCGACATCGCGCTCGCCGACTGGGGGCGCAAGGAAATCCGCATCGCCGAGACCGAGATGCCCGGACTGATGGCCATCCGCGAGGAATTCGCCCTCACCAAGCCGCTGCGCGGCGCGCGCATCACCGGATCGCTGCACATGACGATCCAGACCGCCGTGCTGATCGAGACCCTGCAGGCGCTCGGTGCCGACGTGCGCTGGGCTTCCTGCAACATCTTCTCGACCCAGGACCACGCGGCCGCGGCGATCGCCGCCAGCGGCACGCCGGTGTTCGCCTACAAGGGCGAGTCGCTCGAGGAATACTGGGAGTTCACCCATCGCATCTTCGAGTGGCCGGACGGCGGCTTCTCGAACATGATCCTCGACGACGGCGGCGACGCCACGCTGCTCCTGCACCTGGGGACGCGCGCGGAGAAGGACGCCTCGATCCTCAACCACCCGGCGAGCGAGGAGGAGACCTACCTCTACGCGTCGATCAAGAAGCGGCTCGCCGCCGCCCCCGGCTGGTATTCGTCGCGGCTCGCGCAGATCAAGGGCGTGACGGAGGAGACCACCACCGGCGTGCACCGCCTCTACCAGATGCACAAGGAGGGGCGCCTCGCGTTCCCGGCGATCAACGTCAACGACTCGGTGACCAAGTCGAAGTTCGACAACCTCTACGGCTGTCGCGAGTCGCTGGTCGACGGCATCAAGCGCGCGACCGACGTCATGGTCGCCGGCAAGGTCGCGGTGGTCGCGGGCTACGGCGACGTCGGCAAGGGCTCGGCGCAGGCGCTGCGCGCGCTCTCGGCCCAGGTCTGGGTCACCGAGATCGATCCGATCTGCGCGCTGCAGGCCGCGATGGAGGGCTACCGCGTGGTCACCATGGACTACGCGGCCGACAAGGCGGACATCTTCGTCACCGCCACCGGCAACTACCATGTGATCACGCACGATCACATGAAGAAGATGAAGGACCAGGCGATCGTCTGCAACATCGGCCACTTCGACAACGAGATCGACATCGCCTCGCTCGAGAAGTACCGCTGGGAGGAGATCAAGCCGCAGGTCGACCACGTCATCTTCCCCGACGGCAAGCGCATCATCGTGCTGGCCAAGGGGCGGCTGGTCAACCTCGGCTGCGGCACCGGGCACCCGAGCTACGTGATGTCCTCGTCGTTCGCCAACCAGACCATCGCCCAGATCGAGCTCTTCGGCAACACCGCGAAGTACCCGGTCGGCGTCTACACCCTGCCCAAGCACCTCGACGAGAAGGTCGCGCGCCTGCAGCTGAAGAAGCTCAACGCGCAGCTGACCGAGCTCTCCGAGCAGCAGGCGGCGTACATCGGCGTGGCGAAGAACGGGCCCTACAAGCCCGACCACTACCGCTACTAGCCGCGGGGCGGCGGCGCCGGCCGGCGACGGCCGCGCCGCCACCGAGCCATGCGCCTGCTGCTGTCCTGGCTGCTGAACGCGATGGCGCTCGTCGCCGTCGCCTACGTGATGCCGGGGGTGGCGATCGACGGGTTCGCGCCGGCCTTCGTCGCCGCGCTCGTGCTCGGCCTGGTCAACACCCTGGTGCGGCCGGTGCTGGTGCTCCTGACGCTGCCGATCACGGTGCTCACGCTCGGCCTGTTCCTGCTCGCGATCAACGGTTTCCTGTTCTGGTTCGTCGGCTCGGTGCTCGACGGATTCACGGTCGCCGGCTTCTGGCCCGGCGTCGGCGGCGCGCTGCTCTACAGCGTCTTTTCGTGGGCGATGTCGACCATCCTGCCGCCCGCGAGGGAGAAGAACGAATGAAGAAGGGCGAATTCAGCTGCGAGTTCTTTCCACCCAAGACCGCCGAGGGGGAGGCCAAGCTGCGCGCGACGCGGCGCCAGCTCGAGCAATTGAAGCCGCGGTTCTTTTCGGTGACCTTCGGCGCCGGCGGCACCACCCGCGAGGGGACGCTCGCGACCGTGCTCGCGATCCAGGGGGACGGATTCGACGCCGCGCCCCACCTGTCGTGCATCGGCGGCACGCGCATCGGGATCGCCGCGATCCTCGACGAGTACAAGGCGCACGGCATCCGCCACCTGGTGGCGCTGCGCGGCGACATGCCGTCCGGCATGGTCGAGATCGGCGATTTCCGTTTCGCCTCCGAGCTCATCGCGTTCGTGCGCGAGCGCACCGGCGACTGGTTCCACATCGAGGCCGCGGCCTATCCGGAGGTGCATCCGCAGGCGCGCTCGCCGCAGGACGACCTGCTCAACTTCAAGCGCAAGGTCGACGCGGGCGCCAATGCCGGCATCACGCAGTACTTCTACAACGCCGACGCCTATTTCCGCTTTCGCGACGAGTGCGAGGCGCTCGGCGTGCGCGTGCCGATCGTGCCGGGCATCATGCCGATCGCCAATTTCACGCAGCTGGCGCGGTTCTCGGACGCCTGCGGCGCCGAGATTCCGCGCTGGATGCGCCTGAAGCTGCAGTCCTTCGGCGACGACCGCGCGTCGATCCGCGCGTTCGGGCTCGACGTGGTCACCGACCTGTGCGACCGGCTGCTCAGCCAGGGGGCGCCGGGGCTGCACTTCTACACGCTCAACATGGCTGGCCTGACGACGACGATCTGGCAGCGTCTCGGGCTGTCGTGATGCGCGGCGCGCGCCGCCCGGCGCGGGCACGCGGCGCGAAGCTCGTGAGAAATTGCACAGATGTGGCCATTCTCCCGCGCGCGGCGCGCGGATCATATTGTGTTTTGCCGGGCCGCTAGCGACAATTCGGCCATGTCCCCGCAGCCGATCCCCGCCCTCACGTCGCGCGCCGTGCTTGCCGCCTTGGTGCTGGCCTGCGCGGGCGCCGCCGGCGCGCAGGGGTTCAAGTTCTCCAATCAGGAGAACGCGGCCGCGAAGGACGAGGCCGAGCGCGCGGCGCGCGTCGGGGCGCTGCTGTCGACGCCGTGCCGCGATCGCATCAAGAATCGCAAGATCCTGGTGCTCATCGGCGAGGAGCGCAATGGTGTCGTCCAGGCGAAGCAGGCCGCGTTCAGCCCGCATTTCGAGGCGGTGAACCAGCGCCTGCGCAGCCTGGGGCTGCGCACCGCCACCGCCGAGGAGATCCGGCGCCAGGTCGCGCAGGCGGAGATCGACGCCTACTTCAAGAACGACCCCGACGCCGCGCTCTCGGCGGCCAGGCGCCTCGCGGCGAACTACACCCTGAAGGGGCTGATCTCGTCGTCGGCGACGGTCAACCCGGTGCTCAAGATCAACCAGGTCGCCGTCGGCATGCACTTCATGCTGACCGGGGCCAACGGGCGCAAGGTGTCCGAGGTGCAGACGCGCGACCAGAGCTACGCCGGGGCGGACGCCGCCGGCATGGCGCTGACGCTCATCAACGAGCAGGCCGAGGAGGTGGTCGCGCGCCTCTACAGCGATTATTGTCAGCAGGACCCGGCGCGCAAGTAGCCGCCGGCCCCCCGATCTTCGTGCAGGAGAACCGCAGATGAAACCTTCCGTCGCCCTCGTCGCGCTCGCCGTCCTTGTCTCCGCCGAGGCAATGGCCCAGCCGGTGTTCGGCAATCCGTCGCCGACGGCCGGCAGCAGCACCTCGCAGAAGGCCAACGAGGCGGCCGACCAGGCCGCCTACAAGCCGGTCGAATATGCGAACAAGGGCAAGAAGGGGCCGGCGCTCGTCGTCATCCCCGGCGAGGTCAAGAGCAACAACGCCACCTTCGCGCAGAAGTTCGGGCCCAACAACATCGCCGACTTCGCGGAACTCGAGCTGTCCCAGGCCAATTTCTCGGTGCTCGAGCGCTCCAATCTCGGCGCGCTGCTCAACGAGGTGGCGCTCGCCTACAACCTCGGCGACCCGAACGCCGCGCGCAAGACCATGCAGATCGGCAAGCTCAAGTCGACGCAGTGGGTGGTCAAGTTCGACATCCTCAAGGCCGAGCAGATCGCGGAGAACAAGAAGGGCTTCGACGGCCGGCCGATCGGCGCGCTGGGCGGGCTGTTCGGCCTCGGCGGCTCGGTGGCCGGGCACGTGGTGGGGAGCGTGCAGACCGCCGAGACCACCGGCGTGTGGCTGGTCGGCATGCGCTACAAGATCATGGATGCCAACACCACCGAACAGGTGGCGCAGGGCTACCAGGAGCTGAAGATGGAAGTCGGCCAGACCCGCACCTCGGTGATGGGCGTCTCCGACGGCGCCAAGGGCGGCGTCGGCCTCGACACCATGGTGCAGCGCCTGGTGCAGACCGCGGTCTGGGAAATCGACTCCAAGTACAAGTAGCGCCGCGCGCCGCAGGCGGCCGCGGCGCCGCCGCGTTCCTGCCGCGCCCGCGCCCACTCCCCTGCCGGCGCCGCGCTCGCGCGCGCCGGCCCGACCGCCGGGACATGCCATGGCCGACATCACCAAGCTGGGAAAGTACCTGATCCGCCGCGAGCTCGGGCGCGGCGCGATGGGGGTCGTCTACGAAGGGTTCGATCCGGCGATCGAGCGCACGGTGGCGATCAAGACCATCCGCACCGACCAGGTCGAGCCGGCGCAGATGGCGGAGCTCCTCGCGCGCTTCAAGCGCGAGGCGCAGGCGGCCGGCCGGCTCAACCATCCGCACATCGTCGCGATCTACGAGTACGGGGAGGACGCGCCCGGCGCGCCGGCGGCCGACCCGGACGCGACGGTCGTCGACGCGGCGCGCCCGGCCGCGGGCGCGGGCGGCATCGCCTACATCGCGATGGAATTCATCAAGGGGCGCGAGCTCAAGGACTACTTCGACGAGAACCGCCGCTTCACGGTCAAGGAGGCCGGCCGGATCATGGGCGAGCTGCTCGACGCGCTCGGGCACGCGCACGGCCACGGTGTGATCCACCGCGACATGAAGCCGGCCAACGTGATCCTGCTCGAGGGCAGCGGCGCGGTCAAGGTCGCCGACTTCGGCATCGCGCGCATCGAGACCTCGGAGCTGACGCAGGCGGGGACCGTGCTCGGCACGCCGTCGTACATGTCGCCCGAGCAGTTCCTCGGCCAGACCGTCGACGGCCGCAGCGACCTGTTTTCGTGCGGCGTCATCCTCTACCAGTTCCTCACCGGCGAGAAGCCGTTCACCGGCGCGGTCACCACGATCATGCACAAGGTGCTCAAGGAGGAACCGCTGCCGCCGTCGACCCTCAATGCCACGCTCCCGGCGGCCTGGGACGCGGTGGTGCGCAAGTCGATGGCGAAGAATCCCGACGACCGCTACCAGAGCGCGGCCGAGTTCGCGCGCGCGATTCGCGCGGTCGTCGACGGCGAACCCGCGGCGGCCGATTCGACCGTGATCAACCTCGCCGACGCCACGCTGGCGGCGGGAGCGCCGGCCGCGCGTCCGCCCGCCGCCGTGCCTGCTGCGGCGCCTGCCGCCGTGCCGCCGGCCGCGGCTGCGGCC